>CAYZQM010000143.1:0-12917 GCA_964480175.1 uncultured Sandaracinaceae bacterium | reverse complement strand
CCCCCCATGAGCTTCGTGTCCCTCGGTCGCTTCGCTGGCGAAGCCCACTTCGATCCCTCCTCGGTCAGCGCGCTCGCCGCGCAGGTGCGCTCGCCGCTCTACGTGGTGCGCGATCCCGGCACCGGCGCCATCGGTCTGGGCGCCCAGGGTCAGCTCGATCCGAACGGCGCAGTGGACGTGCTCGCGATCTTGCCCGCGCTCTACCCCGAGTGGCTGGGCGACCGGAGCTTCCAAGAGGCGCACCGCGTCCGCTTCCCCTACGTGACCGGCGCGATGGCGAACGGGATCGCGACCACCGAGCTGGTGATCGCGATGGCCAAGGCCCACATGCTCGGCTTCTTCGGCGCCGCGGGCCTGTCGTACGAGCGGGTGAGCTCGGCGATCGACGAGCTGCTCGGCGCGCTGGGACCAGGCGATGGCGACTACCGCTGGGGCGTGAACCTCATCCACTCGCCCAACGAGCCCGCGCTGGAAGCGCGCGTCGCCGACATGCTGGTCGAGCGCGGCGTCACCCACGTCGAGGCCTCGGCGTTCATGTCGCTCACCCCCGCGATCGTGCGCTACGCGTGCTCTGGGCTGCGCGAGGTGAACGGCCGCATCGAGCGGCGTCACCACGTCTTCGCCAAGATCTCGCGGCCCGAGGTCGCCACGCCGTTCCTCTCGCCCGCGCCCGCCGCGATCCTCGATGCGCTGGTGCAGCAGGGCAAGCTCACCGCCGACGAAGCGCGCTTGGCGCGCCACGTCCCTTTGGCCGAGGACATCACCGTCGAGAGCGACTCGGGCGGCCACACCGACAACCGACCGCTGGTCGCGCTCTTGCCGCTGATTGTCTCTCTGCGCGATCGGCTCGCCGCGCAGCATGGGTATTCGCGACGGGTGCGGGTGGGCGCGGCGGGAGGCCTCGGCACGCCGGCCTCGGTCGCGGGCGCGTTCCAGCTCGGCGCCGCGTACGTGCTGACCGGCTCGGTGAACCAAGGCGCGATCGAGTCGGGCCTCGCGAAGGACGGAAAGCTGATGCTCGCGCAGGCGGGCATCGCGGACGTGACGATGGCGCCCGCCGCCGACATGTTCGAGCTCGGCGTCGAGCTGCAGGTCCTCAAGCGGGGCACGATGTTCGCGCCGCGCGCGAGCCGCCTCTACGAGACGTATCTCCGCTATCCCTCGCTCGAGGCCATCCCAGCCGACGCGCGCGCCAAGCTGGAGAAGGAGTCGCTCGGCGCGAGCCTCGATCACGTGTGGAACGAGACCCAGGGCTTCTGGTCCAAGCGCGATCCGCACGAGCTCGACAAGGCCGAGCGCGATCCCAAGCACAAGATGGCGCTCTGCTTCCGCTGGTACCTCGGTCTGTCGTCGCGCTGGGCGATCGTCGGCGAGGCGAGCCGCAAGCTCGACTACCAGATCTGGTGTGGCCCCGCGATGGGCGCGTTCAACGACTGGGTGAAGGGCAGCTTCCTCGAGCCCCCCGAGGCCCGCACCGCCGTGCAGATCGCGCTCAACCTGATGGAGGGCGCGGCCGTCATCACGCGGATGCACCAGCTGCGCACCTACGGCGCCGCGATCCCCGAGAGCGCGTTCCGCTTCGAGCCCCGCCCCCTGGGCTGATCACTCCTGGGTGAGCGGGACCGTCTCGCTCGAGGCGCTGCGGATGGGGGACGTGCTGCCGATGCGGGCTCGCACCCACTCGGCGCAGTCGATCGGCCCGAGCGGGCGCACCATGCGGCGCAGCGTGCTCAGGGTCCGCGCCAATGCGTCGGTCGACGGATAGCGGTGCTCGGGATCGCGCGACAGACAGCGCAAGATCACCTCGCCCACCTCTTCGGGCAGCGCGCTGACGTCGGGGGGCTCGGCGGCGCGGATGCGATCGAGGACGATGAGCGGGCTGTCACCGACGAACGGACGCGCGCCGAAGCACAGCTCGTAGAGCATCACCCCGAGCCCGAACTGATCGCTCGCGCTGGAGATCGCGCGCTTGTCGACCTGCTCGGGCGACATGTACGCGTACTTGCCGCGCCGCAGGTGCGCCTGGGTGGTCTCGGCGGCGTGCGCCTGCTTGGCGATCCCGAAGTCGCCCAGCTTGATGTGACCCTCGTGCGAGACGAGCACGTTCTGCGGGGAGACGTCGCGGTGAATGAGCCCGCGGCTCAGGCCGCGCGCATCCGTCTGCCGATGCACGTAGGCGAGCGCGAGCGCGACCTGCTCCGTGACGTAGAGCGCGAGCGCGGGCTCCAAGGGCTCGCCGGCCGTGAGCGTCGAGAGATCCGCGCCGTCGACCAGCTCCATGCGCACGAAGTAGAGCGGCTCGGCGGGCGGCGCCTGGTGCAACCCCAGCTCGTGCACCGCGACCAGGTTCGGATGACGCAGCGACGCGCCGAGCTTCGCCTCTTCGATCAAGAGCTTCTCCAGCGAGGTGACGCCGCGCAGCTCGGGCAAGAGCACCTTGAGCGCCACCTCGGCGGAGAAGCCGCTCGGCCCGACCGCCTCGGCGCGCAGGACCTCGGCCATGCCGCCCCGGCCCAAGAGGCCGAGCACGCGGTACGGACCGAGGCGCTCGGGGAGGTTCACCTCGCGCAGGGTAGCGGATGCGCGCGCGATCGATGGCAGACTCCGCGCGTGGCATCCCGTCGCGCTTCGGTGACCGCGCAGACCGAGCTCTTGAGCGAGGAGCTCGCCGCGCTCGCCGGCAAGCGCGCGCGCTCGCTCGAGATCACGGTGATTGAGGGGCCCGATCTGGGACGCACCGCGACGCTCGCGGTCGGTGACGCGATCGTGCTCGGCACCGCGAGCGACGCCGCGCTTCAGCTCACCGACGATCGGGTCTCGCGTCGTCATGCGCGGCTGAGCGCCCACAGCGATGGCGGTGCGCTGCGCGTCGAGATCGAAGATCTGAAGAGCAAGAACGGCACGTCGGTCGACGGGACCCGGGTGAGCCGCGCGGAGCTGCGGCTCGGCGCGACGCTCAAGATCGGCAAGACCGCGCTGCGCCTCAGCGCCCGCCCGCAGCGCCTGCACATCCGCCCCAGCGAGGCGCGGCGCTTCGGCGATCTGTGGGGCGACTCGCTCGCGATGCGCGAGCTCTTCGCGCTGCTCGAGCGCCTCGCCGAGAGCGACGCGACGGTGCTGCTCGAGGGCGAGACCGGCGTCGGCAAGGAGCTCGCAGCGCGCGCGCTGCACGAGCACGGGCCGCGACGCGCCGGACCCTTCGTCGCGATCGACTGCTCTGCGCTGCCCGAGAACCTGCTCGAGAGCGAGCTCTTCGGGCACGTGCGGGGCGCGTTCACCGGCGCGACCGACGCGCGCAAGGGAGCCTTCGTGCGCGCCGACGGCGGCACGCTCTTGCTCGACGAGCTCGCGACCATCTCGCCCGCCGTCCAAGCGCGTCTGTTGCGCGTGCTCGAAGAGCGCAAGGTGCGCGCGGTCGGCGCCGACCAAGAGCGCGCGGTCGACGTGCGGGTGATCGCCACCGCGCGCGAGCCGCTGGCGCCGCTGGTCGCGCGCGGCGCGTTTCGATCGGATCTGCTCTATCGGCTGAGCGTCGTGCACCTCGTCATCCCGCCGCTGCGCAACCGGAGGGAAGACGTCGCGCCGATGCTTCGCGCGATGCTCACCCGCGCGGGCAAGGACGCCGGACCGGGCGCGCCCTTCGAGCCGAAGGGACCCGCGCTCGAGGCGCTGAGCGCGCACGCGTGGCCGGGCAACGCGCGCGAGCTGCGCAACCAGCTCGAGCGCGCGCTCGCGCTGCATCCTCGGGCTCGCCACTTCGAGGAGCTCTCGCTGGGGCTCGAGGCGATCGGCGACGACGAGGCCCTGCCGATGCGCACCGACGTCGCGTTCTCCGACGCCAAAGACGCGCTGCTGCGCGCGTTCGAGCGACGCTACCTGAGCGCGGTGATGGCCCGCGCCCGCGGCAACCTCTCGGAGGCGGCGCGCCAGGCGGGTCTCGATCGCAAGCACTTCACCGAGCTGTGCAAGAAGCACGGGCTCAAGTAACCCGACTTGGGGACGGGCGAGCCTCGGGACTATCCTGCCCGGCATGTCGCGCGCTCCCGCCCTCCTCGTCGTGCTCACGCTGTTTGGCTGCGATGCCTCGTCGGAAGGCGACGCGGGAGGCGACGCCGCGACGCGCGACGCACCCGGGGCGGACGTCCCCGGGCTCGATGCGCCGCCGATCGATGCGCCGCTGCCGGACGGCGCGGTCGCGGGCTGTGGCCTGCCCGTCGCGTTCGACGAAGGCCTGAGCCCGACCCGCACGCTGCACGTCGCGCCCGGAGGCTCGGGCGACGGAAGCGCGGGCGCGCCCTTCGGGGACATCGAGGCCGCGATGCGCGCGGCGACGCCGGGCACCGAGGTGCGCCTGGCAGCGGGCACGTACGACGGCGGGCTCTTTCTCTCCGACGTCCACGGCAGCGCGTCGGCTCCCATCTGGCTGCGCGGAGAGGCCGGCGCGATCATCGACGCGGGCGGCACCGGCGAGGTGCTGCACGTGAGCGAGGCGAGCTACTTCGTCATCGAAGGCATCGAGATGCGCGAGGGCGCGGCGAACGGCTTGAACATCGACGACGGCGGCTCGGCCGAGACGCCGACCCACCACGTCGTGCTCCGCGATCTCTACGTCCACGACGTGGGCACCGGCGGCAACAACGACTGCATCAAGCTCTCGGGCATCGACGACTACTTCGTCCTCGACTCGCGCATCGAGCGCTGCGATGCGGGCGACGGGATCGATCACGTCGGCTGCCACCGCGGCTTCCTCCACGGCAACACGCTCTCCGAGCTCGCGGGCGGCGGCATCCAGATGAAGGGCGGCAGCGCGGACATCCACGTGCACGGCAACCGCTTCAGCGACATCGCTGGGCGGGGCATCAACGCGGGTGGCTCGACCGGTCTCGAGTTCTTCCGGCCCATCGATGCGCCGCACGAGGCCGCGCGGCTGCTCGTCGAGGCGAACGTGTTTCTCCGGGTGGGCGCCGCGTCGGGCGCGCCGATCGCGTTCGTGGGCTGCGACGGCTGCGGCTTCCTCCACAACACCGTGATCGACCCCCAGACGTGGGTCGCGCGCGTCCTGCAGGAGAGCACCGACGCCCGCTTCGTCCCCTCGCGCGACGGGGTGTTCGCGAACAACGTGATCGTGTTCGACGCCGCGGATCTTCGCACCTTCGTGAACGTGGGCGGCGGCACTGCGCCCGAGACCTTCACCTTCGCCAACAACCTCTGGTTCGCCCGCGACGACGCCGCGTTCACTGGACCGACGCTCGGCAGCGGCATCCCCCCCGAGACCGGCGCCGTGATCCAGATGGACCCGCTGCTCGACGCCGAGGGGCGCCCCTGCGGCGGCAGCCCGGTGCTCGGCGCGGGCGCGACGCGCGCCGAGGCGACCGCCACGTTCGACGGGACCTGCTGGGAGAGCCCGCCGGACATCGGCGCGTTCGCCCTGTCGTGCGAGGAGTGAGACGCGGCGTGGTCGGTTCGGCGCCGCGCGCGATCGAGCGACCCTCGAGCGCCGCGGGTGGGGACTCGACCCCGCAGCCGACTGCGCGACATCGGGGAGTCGACCCCTCGATGCCTCTCCGGATCGCGGGCGCCACGGCAGGCACGCGCCCTGCGATGGGCCACGGCGGAGGTCCTCGATGCCCGCTGTCCCATCCACGTTGTTCGCTCGCCTCTTCGGTCCGCGGCTCGCCCCGCCGACGCCGCTCGTCGTGCGCGCCGCGGGACACAGCGAGACGGGCCGTCGAAGCAACAACCAAGACGCGCTCTTGGTGCGACCCGATCTCTCGCTCTTCGTCGTCGCCGACGGCATGGGCGGCTACGAGGGAGGCGAGATCGCGAGCGCGACCACCGTCGAGCAGCTCGAGGCGCTCTACCAGCAGCACGAGGACGACGGCGACTGCACCTGGCCCGTCTTGCCCGACGTCGATCTCTCCCTCGCGGCGCAGCGCGCGATGGCCGGCGTCAGCCTCGCGCACCGCGCGGTGCGCGCCCGACGCGAAGGCAAGCTCGCGCAGATGGGCTCGACGGTGGTGCTCGCGAGCATCGAAGGCGCGCGCATCGTGATCGCGCACGCGGGCGACAGCCGCGCCTATCGGCTGCGCGAAGGGACGTTCTCGCAGCTCACCCGGGATCACTCCTTCCTCAACGAGATGGACGATCAGCGGCCGCTGAGCGCCGAGGATCGCGCGCGCATGGAGAGCCAGTTCGGCCACGTGGTGACCCGCGCCATCGGCCACGGTGAGCACCTCACGCCGACGGTGGTCGAGCACGAGCTGCGCTCCGGCGATCGCTACCTCCTCACGAGCGACGGAGTGCACGGCTGGCTCGAGCCCTACGAGCTCGCGGAGATCCTCGCGTCTCTGCCCCCCGATCAGGCAGCCCGGCGCTTGACCCGCGACGCGCTCGACGCCGGCTCGAGCGACAACGTCACCGCGCTGGTCCTCGCCATCGAGCGCGAGTGAACCCCCGTGCCGTCGAGCAGCCTCTCGACGTTGGGCTAGAGTGGCGGCGATGCGGCGATGCGCTTGGGTCTCGTTTGTTCTTCTGCTCGCGTGTGGTGAGGGCCCGCGCGCCACCGAGGAGCGCGTCGAGACCACGACGGGCGAGGAGCGCGAGCGCGAGGTCGCAGCGCCGCCCGTGAGCGCGCGCGATCTCGCCGCCGGCGCGACGTTCGCCGATCTCGCGAGCGCGGCGAGGCGCCAGGACGATCTGCGGGACCAGGACTCGAGCGCGGGGTGCGTCCTCAGGCGCGGTGAGGGCTTTCGTCTGGAGGCCGATCTCGCGGTCGCCATTCGACCTCTGCCCGCGCCCGAGACCGACCTCGACGCGCGCATGGCGAGCGACGCGCCCGCGCGGGTCTTCACCCGCTACGGCGCCTACGGCGAGAGCACCGAGCTCGGCGTCGTCGCCCTCACCACCACCGCGCCTCCCGCCGGCGCGATCGAGCGCGCGATCGGCTTGGTCATCCTGCTGACCGATCGCGGCGCGTACGCCCGCCGCACCGACGTCGCGTTCGGGGCCGTCACGCCGCGGCCCGTCGAGGAGCTGATCGGGACGCTCCCCTTCGCCGAGGTCTCGACGACCTTCGTCGCCGCCGAGAGCGGCGTGCCGCTCGACACGCTCTACGAGGCGCTGCGCCTCTTGCCGAGCACGCTCGCGGGCGACGTCGCGCTCGCGGTCGTGCTCGAGCGCGGCGTCGCGCTGCCGGATCGGGTCGCGCTCGAGGAAGAGAGCGCGCCGCTCTGCGAAGAGCTGCCGCCCACCGACGCGCCGAGCTCGGATGCGCTCACCGCGACCGACCTGCGCGCTGCGATCGATCGCCTCGCCGGTCCCGTCGCGATCTGCGTCGGGACGACGACGGGGCCCGGCGCGCGCGGCGGCAGGCTCGAGCTGATGGCGCGCGTGATCGACGGCGGCACGATCGGCGAGGCGTGCATCCGCGCCGACGACACCGGGGACGCGCACCTGCGCGCGTGCGTGCTCCGCGCCGCGCGTGCGCTCGTGTTCCCCGACCCCGATGGCGTGGTCGACTTCGCGGTGCCGCTGGTGCTGCGGGCCGGGACCATCCACCGGCAGCGCGCCACCTGTGAGTGACGTGCCCTCCATGGCGGACGGGTCGGGGGTTGTGCGGGCCCGCTGATTCTCCGACACTCGACGGGATGTTCGGCCGCTGCTTGCTCGGGCTCCTCCTCTCGATGTCGTCGTTGGTTTGGGGATGTGCTCCCGCGGCGACCCAGCTCGTGGTGGTGGTGGACACCGACATGGCGATCCCCGGTGAGCTGGACGAGGTGCGCCTCCAGGTGACGCGCCCCGACGGGACCTCCGAGGTCGAGATGCGCGGCTTGGGCAGCCGCATGTCGCTGCCGCTCAGCGTCGGCGTGATCGCGGAGGGCGACGTGCTCGGCCCGATCGACGTGATCGCGACCGGCTACCGCGACGGTGACTTCGTCATCGATCGCACCGCGACGGTGACGCTGGTGCAGGGGGAGACCCGGGTGCTCTCGCTCTTCCTGCTCGCCAACTGCCGCGACGTCGAGTGCGACGAAGGCGAGACCTGCGGCGAGGGCGGCACGTGCCGCGGTGAAGAGATCGAGGATCTGCCGCCCTTCACCGGCATGCTCCCCGGCATCGACGCGGGCGTGGACGCGCCGGCGATGGACGCGCGCGTCGACGGGGGCAACGAGGACGCGTCGCGCGACGGCGGGATGCCGGACGTCCCGCCGACCGGATGCACGAGCGACGCGGCGTGCGACGACGGCGTGCCCTGTACGGTCGACAGCTGCGAGGACTCGCTCTGCAGCTACGTCGGCAACGACGCCGCGTGCGACGACGGAAACGTGTGCACCGACGACGCGTGCGTGGTGGGCGTGGGCTGCGTGGAGGCGAACAACACCGCGCCTTGTCCGGATGACACGTACTGCAACGGCACCGACGTGTGCGCCGGCGGCGTGTGCACCCATCCCGGCGATCCCTGCACCGCGCCGACGAGCTGCGACGAGTCCATGAATGCGTGCGTGGGCTGCCTCGGTCGCGACGACTGCCCCGCAGACACGACAGGCGCGTGGGGCAGCTGCGACTACAGCGACCCGTGCGACGCGAGCGCGAGCCGCAGCCGCACGGACGTCACCTACGCGTGCACCGGCGGCATGTGCGTCGCGAGCCCGATGGTGGTGAGCGAGGCGTGCAACCGCACGACCGAGGACATGTCCTGCGGCGTGGGCTCGTGCGGAGGCTACGGAAGCTGCACCGGCTTCTCCGACACCTGCGACACCACGGGCACCGAGACCCGCACTTGCACGGACTTGCTCTGCACCTCGGGCGCGTGCATGGCGAGGCCGCGCATGGAGAGCCGCTCGTGCAGCCGCACCACGAACGGCACCGCGTGCGGCACCAGCTGCGGCGGCTGGGGGACGTGCATGTACGCGAGCACCTGCGCGACGAGTGGGACCCAGACCCGCACGTGCACCGACAGCACGTGCAGCGGCGGGACCTGCACCGCGGGCGCGCCGCGGATGGAGATGCAGAGCTGCGGCACGCGGATGACCAACGGCGTCGACTGCGGAACGAGCTGCGGCCTCTGGGGCGCTTGCGGCGGCTTCACCTCGGACTGCGATCAGACCGGGACCGAGAGCCGGACCTGCACCCCGCGCACCTGCAGCGCGGGGAGCTGCGTGACCGGGAGCGCGAGCTCCGAGAACCGCTCGTGCAGCCGGGTGACCAACGGCAACAGCTGCGATCCCGACACGTGTAGCCCGGGCTACGGGACCTGCAGCAGCGGGCTCTGCGGCGGGCCGAGCGCTTGTGGTGGCGGGTGCGTCTGCAACAACAACGTCCCGTTCGGCACGTGCATCGACAACACGCCGCCGATCTCGATCTGCGCGATCGAGTAGCGGCGCGAAGCTCCTCAGCGCACCTCGAAGGACTGCGCGGCGACGGTGCGACCTGCGCGGTCGCGGATGATCAGCGTCCAGTTGCCCGGTTCGCGCACGTGCGACGAGTACGCCCACGTCCGGTGGCGGGCGACGTGCGCCGGCACCTCGAGCTCCACCAGGCCCGCGCGCACCCCCGACTCGTGCTCGAAGATCACCTCGACCTCGGTGTGCTCGCCGGTGTTGGCCAGGTCGACGAACGCGTAGACGCGCTCGCCGTCGATCGCGTCCACGCTCGCGAGCTCGTCGATCGGCTCACGCCCCTCGATGCCGTGGGTGACCACCAGGCGCCGGGCGCGCAGGCCTTCTCCGTCGTCCTCGAGCACCTCGCGCTCGATCGGCGCGGGCGCGGGTCGGACGGGCGCGGGCTCGAGCGTGCTCGTGGTTCGGGCCGTCGTCGCGAGCGACGTGCCTCCGTGGCTCGGCACGTCGCGGGCCTCGCGCTCGACCGGCGCGGGGATCGCGCACTCGGCGCTCGCCACCGGCGCGGGAGCGTCGTCCTGATGGACCGCGGCGATCGCCACGCCGACGCCGGCGAGGCCGAGGGTTGCCGAAAGGACCATCCACATCATCGTCGCGCGCGTCATCTCTTCGATCTCCTCTGGGTCGCCGCGAACGTCGCGGCTGCCCATCCGCTTCAGCAGCGCGCGTGCCACCACGCGTTCCCCCCTCGATTGCAGGCTCGAGACGCCATCGCGTGCCTCCAGCGACACGGGGCCGCGGCTCCCTCGCCGCGATCGCTCCGCGTTGCTACACGACGGGGATGCTTCCCGACGGAGATCCCGAGCCCGAGCTCGACGAGGTTCAGGACGAGGACGACGAAGACGGAGAGGCCGCCCGCGAGGCCGCGGAAGAAGAGCGGCTCCGCCTGTCGAGAGGCCCGCTCTACATGACGCCGCGCGGCCACGCGGCGCGGGTGCACGAGCTGGCGGAGCTCGGGGCCGAGCGCCAGAAGGTCGTGCAGACGGTGAGCGACGCGGCGGCCGAGGGCGATCGATCCGAGAACGCCGAGTACATCTACGGCAAGCGGCGCCTCAGACAGATCGACGGTCGCATGCGTCACCTGCGCAAGATCATCGAGGCCGCCGTGCTGATCGATCCAGCCATCGATCGCGGCGATCGGATCTTCTTCGGCGCCACCGTCGTGCTCCGCGCTGGCGACGAGGAGGTCACCTACCAGCTGGTGGGCGAGCACGAGACCGACGCCGCGCTGCACCGCATCAGCTACAAGGCGCCGCTCGGCATGGCGCTCCTCAAGAGGGAGGAGGGCGACGTCGTGCACGTCGAGACCCCGAGCGGGAAGCGGAGCTACACGGTGCTCGAGGTCCGCTACGAGTGACGGGCGCGGAACGTCGGCGCCAGCCAACAGAGCGCGCTCGGCACCAGCTCCAGCGACGGAGTGATCTCGAAGAACGCGGGCGCGTCGCTCCGCCGATCGGCGAGCACGCGCTCGAGCCCCATCGAGACCGCGCTGGTCTCGAGATCCGCGTCACCTCGGGGGCAGACCTCGATGTCGCGCAGGCGAAGGTGCTCCCGCAGGCCGGGCAGCGCGGACTCGTAGGGCGTCCACGCATCGAGCGCGACGCCGTGCGGCGAGAGCAGGTGCAAGACCCCGCGCTCATTCGCGAGCACGCTGCGCGATCCCGGTCCGAGCCCGGGCGTGTCGATCAGCACCGCGCCGCAGGGCAGAACGCCCGCGGGGCTCAGCGAGAGGCGGTCGTGGGCGAGCACCGGATCCCGCTCGTACGCCGCGCGGAGCGCGGGCGATGGGTCGACGTAGCGCGCGTGCTCGAGCGGGTGCACCTCGATGCGCGCTCGCGGGTAGCGCGACAGGAGCGCGGCGAGCGACTGGTAGCGCAGGGTCGTCAGCACCACGTGCTCGATCGCGTCCGGTTCGATCGGCTGCGTCGCGCGCACCTGCAGCGCGCGCTGGCGCAGCGCGTGACGCTGCCCGAAGCGCTCGACGTACGGCGTCGCGCTCGCGTCGCTGCTGGGATCGAAGAGCGTGCTGCCGATCCGCCAGCTGCGGCGCTCGACGGTCACGAAGGGATGCAGCGGGGCACGGAGCGACGGCAGCGCGACGCTCGTCTCCAGCGCGAAGCGCTCGCCTTCGTGCCGCTCGATCGTCACGCTCGGCCCGCCGCGTACGGCCTCGGCGAGCGCCTCGCCTGCGTTCCGCAGCGCGAGCAGGCGCCGCTGCGGCGAAGGGTGCGCGCCCGCCGCCTCGAGCGCAGCGAACGCGGCCTCGATCACGTGCGCGAGCCCGCCTTGATCGCCTCGTAGCCGCGGCCCTCGGCGGTGCGGGTCTCGCTCGGCAGCCCCGCGCGCTCCCAGCCCGGCTCGGTCACCGCGCCGAACATGTTGCGCGCGCCGCCCCAGCCCGCGCGCTGATCGACGACGTCGGTGAAGCCCGCGCCGAGCAGGAGGCCCGCGGCCTTCAGGGAGCGCCCGCCCGCCATGCAGCCGACCACGATCGGGGCGTCGGGCGCGAAGCGTCGCTGCATCACGGCGACGAAGTCGGGCTCGGTGACGGGCACGTTGTACGCGCCCTCGGGATGGCCGGCCTCGAACTCGGCGACGGAGCGTACATCGACGTAGACGTAGCCGCGCTCCATCAGGGCTCGGGCTTCGGCGGGGCTCACCCGGCGGATGTCGGTCATGGCGCGTCTTCCTTCGGTCGTTCGCCTCCGGTCGCCCGGAGGGCATCACGGAGGAACAGATCCTCCAGCGTCTCGCGCTGCTCGTGCAGCTGCACCACACGCGCCTCGTGTTCCAGCGCGAGCTTCAGCACGGCCTGCGCGCCGCCGTCGCCCTCGACGATCACCCGCACGCGATCCGCGCCCGCTGCGGCCTCGAGGGTGCATCCCGAGAGCGCGCTCAGGGCGTCCTTCAGCGGCGCGCTCGCGCGCTCGAGCTCGAGCTCGGTGCGCCGCACCTCGGGGCGCAGCAGCGTCGAGAGCGCGCCGTACGCGGTGACCTTGCCTTGGTGAACGATCGCGACCCGATCGCAGAGCATCTCGACGTCGCTGAGGATGTGGCTGGTGAAGAGGATGGTCTTTCCGCGCGCGCGCTCCTCGAGGATCAGATCGCGCACCTCCTTGCGACCGATCGGATCGAGCCCGCTCATGGGCTCGTCGAGGATGATGAGCTCCGGATCGTGCAGGAGCGCTTGGGCCAGCCCGATGCGCTGGGTCATGCCCTTGCTGAAGCGGCCGATCGGGCGATCGACAGCGTGCCGCAGGCCCACGCGATCGATGAGCTCGTCCGCGCGCCGCTTTCGCTTCGCCGCGTCCATCCCGCACAAGCGCCCGCAGAGATCGAGGAACTCGTGCGCCCTCAGGTACTGGTAGACGTAGGGGTTCTCGGGCAGGTACCCGAGGCGCGCCATCTCGCTGGCCCCCGGGCTCACCTTGCCGAACAGCGTGATCGATCCCGAGGTCGGGAAGATCAGGCCGAGCACGCTCTTGATGGTGGTCGTCTTGCCCGCGCCGTTGGGCCCGA
>CAYZQM010000142.1:1235-17128 GCA_964480175.1 uncultured Sandaracinaceae bacterium | reverse complement strand
GCCCTTGTGCGCGATCTTGTGGCCCAGGTTCGGACCCTCGTGGCGACCCGAGTTCCAGATGGCCTCGGCCGAGTCGACCTCGAAGAAGGCACCGTTGTTCTGGACGTCGAACTTCACGTCGTCGAACACGAAGAACTCGGCCTCGGGGCCGAAGTAGATCGTGTCGCCGATGCCGGTCTGCTTGAGGTACGCCTCGGCCTTCTGCGCGATGTAGCGGGGATTGCGGGAGTAGGGCTCGCGGGTGATCGGATCGACGATGTCGCAGATGAGCACGAGCGTGGGATGCGCCGTGAAGGGATCGAGCTGGGCCGACTTGGGATCGGGCAGGAGCAACATGTCCGAGGCATTGATGGGCTGAAAGCCACGGATCGAGCTGCCGTCGAACCCGAAGCCGCTCTCGAACGCGTCCTCGTCGAGGCGGTAGGCGGGCACGCTCGTGTGCTGCCAGATGCCGGGCAGATCGCAGAAGCGCAGGTCCACGATCTGAACGTTGTTGGCCTTGGCCAGCTCGAGCACCTTCTTCACGTCACTCATTCAGCTCTCTCCTCGTTTCGATCCCAGAACGCGCGCGCGGCCTCGGCGGAGGCGCGGCGCCGATGTGTCTCGCTTCAGATCGCGTCTTCGCCGCGCTCGCCGGTGCGGATGCGGATCGCCTCTTCGACCGGCAGGACGAAGATCTTGCCGTCGCCGATGCGGCCGGTCTTGGCAGCGCGCTCGATCGCCTCGAGCACGGGCACGACGAGCGCGTCCGGGACGACCACCTCGAGGCGCACCTTCGGCACGAAGTCCACGACGTAGGCCGAGCCTCGGTAGACCTCGCGCTTGCCGCCGGTGCGGCCGAAGCCCTTCACCTCGGTGACGGTCATGCCCTTGATGCCGACCTCGGCGAGCGCGTCCTTCACCTCGTCGAGCTTGAACGGCTTGATGATCGCTTCGACCTTCTTCATGGCGCCCTCGGCCCGCGACCGCGTCGCTCGGCGGGCGCGGACTATCGGGGCCGTGTTTCGGCTTCGTTTCCGCAGGGCAACAACCCCCGGCCGGCCCTGCGAGACGAGAGTGAAGTCACGCGATCGCGGCGATCGGCGCTCGCCCAAGACCCTCGGCCCGGTCGTCGGGACGATCTGCGGCGCGCCGACAAAGGTGGACAGGTGCCCAAGGCGGGGCGCGTACACTGCGTCCGAAGGCCCCATGGACGCACGCTTCGAGCTCGAGTTCGCCTGCCAGGAGGCGTGGGAAGAGATGAAGGAGCTCGCTCCGGGGGAGCGACGCTGTGAGCGGTGCTCGGAGACGGTCGTCGACCTGTCGCGCATGACCAAGAAGCGGGCGCTCGCCGTGGTGGGCCAGGAGCGCCCGCCGTGCGTGAGCTACCTGGTGATGGGCGACGAGCCGCTCTTTCGGCGCGAGACCGTGCGCGGTGGGCTGATGGCCGCGGCCGCCGGCCTGCTCGCCGCGTGCAGCTCGCCCGAGCCCGCGACCGAGCTGAGCCCGGAGCCCGCGGCGCTCGAGTGCGACGAGCCGCTCCTCGATCCGAGCGCGTCCGCTGGCCCGCTCGCGCCGTCGGTCGGCGCACCGACGGTCGCGATCCCCGACGTCGTCGCGACCCAGAACGGCGGACGCCTCGACACGGCGTCCGCGGGCGACGCGAACGACGTCGACGGGGAAGACGCGACGCCGAGCACCCCGGCCATCAACCACCACACGCCGGCCAGCAACCGCATCCATCGGGTGCGTGGTCGGATGCCGCCGCGCCACGCGGTGCCGCCCCCCGTGCCCACCAACCTCGTAGGAAGCTCATGACCAAGAAGCTCGAGCTGTCGTTTCAGTGCGAGGTCCCCTGGGACTCGATGGAAGAGATCGCGGCGGGGCGCCGCAACTGCGGCGAGTGCCACCGCGAAGTGCTCGACCTCTCGGCGCACACCCGCACCGAGGCGGACGCGATCCTGCGGCGCACCCCGGGGCTCTGCGTGAACTACCGAGTGGGCTTGGATGGCGCGCCGATCTACCGGCGCCCTCCGACGAAGCGCTCGCTCGCGGTGCTCGCGACGGGGCTGCTCGCGGCGTGCAGCGCGGAGGAGTCGGTCGAGATCACGGCGGAGCCCGCGGCGCTCGTCGAGGCGCCCGTCGAGCCGTGCTTGCTCGGGGACGACGACGGCGCGTTCGGTGGTCCGCTGAGCGATCCGTCGAGCGACGTGGACGCGCCCGTGACCGAGGTGGTCGCGACCCAGCTCGCCGGTGCGCCCAGCGCCGATGACGAAGAGGACGCCGTGCGCCCGGGGGATCGCAACGACACCCGCGGCGGGCGCGGTCACCACAACACAGGAAGCCGCGTCGGCCCCACCCATCCGCCTCGCCTCGGCGGCGTCCCGATGATGCGGGATTGAACTCGGGAAGAACCTCAGCCCATGCCAGGCGTCTAGAGCGAACCATGCCCATCACCCCCGACTCCCCGTGTCACGAGCGCTGGTCCGAGCTGTCCCCCGCGGGGGACGGTCGCTACTGCGGCAAGTGCGACAAGACGGTGGTCGATCTGACCCAGCTGACCCGCAGACAAGCGGAGAAGCTGATCGTGAGCGCGGGAGGATCGATGTGCGGCCGCATGCGCCTCGATCCCAGCGGCGCCCCGGCGTTTCGTCGCGAGACGGAGCGGGTGCCCGGCTTGCTCAGCGTCGCGGCGGCCAGCCTGCTCGCCGCGTGTGGCAGCAACACCGAGGACGGCACCTCGAGCTCGACGACCAGCACCGCGGCCAGCGTCGAGCCGTCCGCCGGCGGCGACCACCTCCTCGAGGCGGGCGCGCCCACGAATGGCTCGATCGTCATGCTGCCCCTCGCGGATGACCGCGATCTCGCGGCTGCGGCCGACGGCTCGAGCACGACGGCCGACGACTCGAGCACGACGATCGCGGCGTTCTCGGTGGAGAGCGACGAAGCGGACGCCGTGACGCCGACGGCCGATCAGCTGCTGCTCACGGAGGCCAAGGACGAGAGCCGCCGGCCCCGGACCGCGGGCACCACCCACCGGCGCCCCCGCAGGCCCCACGGCGATCCCTCGACGCCCGGCACCTCGACACCGGGCACCTCGACGCCCGGAGCGAGCACCGGTCGGCGCAACAACGGTGGATCCGTCGCGGTCGCTCCGCACACCGCGCCGCTGCCCGCGGTCAACAACCCGCCCGACTCGATGGTGTTCATGGGCGGCATCTCGTACACGCCGTGAGCCGCGCCTGAGGGTGCTACCCTCGCCGGCCCATGTCCTACACCGTCCTCGCGCGGAAGTACCGCCCGCAGACCTTCGCCGACCTCGCCGGCCAGGAGCACGTCACCCGCACGCTGGGCAACGCGCTCGGCTCGGGGCGCGTCGCGCATGCGTTCCTCTTCACTGGCGTCCGCGGCGTCGGCAAGACCACCACCGCGCGCATCCTCGCCAAGGCGCTGAACTGCGAGAAGGGGCCGACCATCGAGCCCTGCGGCGTGTGCGCGCCGTGCAAGGAGATCACCGCGGGCGTCGATCTCGACGTGCAGGAGATGGACGGCGCCTCGAACAACTCGGTCGAGGACGTGCGGCGCCTGCAGGAGACCATCCCGTTTCGGCCGGCGCGCGACCGCAGCAAGATCGTGATCGTGGACGAGGTCCACATGTTCTCCACCGGCGCGTTCAACGCGTTCCTCAAGACGCTCGAGGAGCCGCCGCCCCACGTGAAGTTCATCTTCGCGACGACCGAAGCGCACAAGGTCCCGATCACCATCCGCTCGCGCTGCCAGCGCTACGACTTCCGCCTCATCCCTCAAGCCATCGTGGCCAAGCGGGTGCGCGAGATCCTCGCGGCCGAGAACATCGAGGCCGACGAGGGCGCGGTCTCGATCGTCTCGCGCGAGGCCCAGGGCTCGATGCGGGACGCGCTGACGCTGCTCGATCAGATCGTCGCGTTCTCCGCGGGCAAGCTCGTAGGCACCGAGGTGGCGGTCGGCTTGGGGATCGCCGATCGCGAGGTGCTCGCGGGCGCGGCCCACGCGATGCTGAACGGCGACGCCGCGGCGGTGCTCGACGCGATCGCGAGGGTCGCAGAGAAGGGGCTCGATCTCCTCCACTTCGGTCGCTCGCTCACCGAGCTGATGCGCGATCTCGTGGTCCTCCGCACCTGCGGCCCCGACACCGAGCTGGTCGCGATGGTGGAAGAAGAGCGCAAGCGCGCGGTCGCGCTGGCGCAGAGCATCGAGCCGCTCGAGCTGCAGCGCGCGTTCCACGCGACGTCGCTCTTGGTCGACGAGATCGCCAAGTCGCAGCAGCCGCGCATCGCGCTGGAGATGGGCTTGGTCCGGGTGGCGACACGGCCTGCGCTGCGCGATCTGACCGAGGTCCTCGCGCGCATCGACGCGGCGGGCGGCGGCGGAGGCGGCGCAGGCGCTGGTCCTTCCTCGGGCGGCGGCGGTGGCGGTGGTGGTCGCGGCGCACCGCGCGCGAGCGCATCCTCGGCGAGCCCGAGCGCCGAGAGCCGATCCTTCGACGCGCGCCCGAGCATGGAGTCGAGCGCCGGCATGATCGCGAGCGCGCCGCCAGACGAGCGCTTCGCCGAGCACGACGCGGGGCTGCTCTCGAGCCGTCCGACGGGGCGTGAGAGCGCTCCGTCGCAGGCGCGCGCCAGCGCCCCGGAGCCGGCGGCGCCCGCGCCATTACCCGCGCCGCGCGCCGAGATCTCCGCGCAGAGCGCCCAGGCGCTCGCGCGCTGGGAGACAATCGTCGGCGCGCTCACCGAGACGCGCCCCGCGCTCGGCGCAGTGCTGCAGCACGCGGTCCCCGTCGAGGTGAGCGGCGCGCGCATCTCGATCGCGTTCCCCCGCGGCTCGTTCTACGCGCGGCAAGCGGAGAGCGCGGAGGCCAAGAGCGCGCTCGCCGACATCGCGGAGCGGGTGCTCTCGGCGCGGCCCAACGTCGACGTGCTGGTGCGCGACGAGGCCGAGCCCGCGCACGCGGCCTCGACGCTCGCGCGCATCGAGGAAGAGCGCCTGCACGCGCGCCACGAGGCGACGCGCAAGAAGGCGCTGAACCACCCGATCGTCGTCGAGGCCTTGCAGCTCTTCGGCGGCGGCAACCGCCAGCCCGAGGTCCGCATCGACGGCGACTGATCGGGCCGCGCCTCAGCGTCGGACGTCGAGGCGATCGAGCAGCGAGTCGAGCTCGGGGCGCCGGGCGTCGTAGCGCTCGGCCGCCGCGTCCAGCGCGATCAGAAGGAGCATGGGCGCACCCTGCTCGGGGTCGGCCAAGCCGCTGCTCCGGAAGAAGCGGTGGGGCCGCACGATCACGAACGTGGTGATCCGCTGTGCGGTGACCGACGCGCTGCCCACCACCCCGCGGCTGAGGGTGACCAGGTACGCCTCGGCGCCACCGACCTCGGCAACGGTGTCCTCGAGGACGTGGCTCGCGATGAGGCGCTCTTCGCTCGCGTCGGCGCGCACCCGGCGCACGACCGCGAGCGCGCTGCCCGTGAGCTCGTCGATGAAGTCGTGGGCGACGATGCGCAGATCGCGCCGCGCCATGTTCGGCCCGAGCGGCGCCGTCATCACGAAGATCACCGAGCCGTCGCGCGCGTGCTCCGCGAACAGATCGAAGGTGGGGATCACCCGGGGGCGTGGGCCACGGCCCTCGTCGACGTTGGCGCGGGTGACCCAGTCGGGCGTGCGGAGCAGCTCGCCGCGTCGAAAGTTGAGGAGGTTCCAGTCGGCGCTCAGGACCTCACGCGCGCTCGGGTCGCTGTAGCGCACGCGGTAGTGGCGCATGGGCGGGACGAACGCGTGCGGACGAAAGTACGCGGAGCCGTTGCAGGCCGAGAGCACCACGAGCGCGAGGATCGCGAGCGCGCGCATCAGAACGTCACCCCCAGCATCGCGCCCACGCGCGGCGCCACGTACGTGTACTGGGTCGGGCCGCGCGGGGTGAGCTCCTCGCCGGGGCGCACGTCGATCGCGAGATCGAGCGCGAGCTCGAAGTGTCCGCCCGGTCGAATGCCGAGCTGCGCGACCGCGGCGCCGCCCGCCATCACGTTGCCCGAGCTGCTGCCAGACGCGAACACCAGCTCGGGGCCGAGCTCCGCGCCCACACGGATGCTCACGAGCTGCACCGCGTGGATCCCGACGAGCACCGTGCCGCGGATGTAGCCGTCGCTCAGCCGTCGGCTCGGCACACCGAAGGGGCCGTGCCCGCCGAGGCGCACGCCGACCCTCAGGTGCAGCGAGAGGTTCGGCCAGAGACAGATGTCGAGCGCGGGTCCGCCGCCGATCTGCATGGCCTCGGCGAACTCGCCGTTGCCCGCGAGGTAGCCGACCTGCGCGAGCAACACGAAGTGGACCAGGCCCATCGGCGAGAGATCGCGCTCCGGATCGTCCCAGCCGAGCGTCTCGCCCTCGCCGTCGCCGTAGACCCGGGGCGCCGCGGACGCGGCCTCGATCGACCCCAGCGCGCGGAGGTCCTGCACCTCGGCCGTGGCGCTCGGACCCGGCGCGCTCGGCGTAGGGGCACGCCCCCGCTCCCACGGTGACGCGAGGTCGTGGCCGGTCTGCGCTTGCGCGGTGCCCGTCCACCCCAACACCACCAGCATCAACACCCCGAGCCGCATCGCGCTCGCGAGCGTAAGAGAGGGCCACCCTCGTTGTCACGCGCGATGGGAGCGACTCACGGGGCGATCAACGTGACGAAGACGTCCGAGCTGCCCGCGTTCGTCTGGCCCGGGAACGCTCCGTCCGTATAGCCGGCGACCACGACGCTGCCGCCGACGCCTGCCGCGACCGCGCCGGGTACGTCGTAGCCCGTCGTGCCGAGCTCGCGGATCCACAGTTCCGCGCCCGTGCCCTCGAACGCTCCGACGAAGGTGTCGCCCATTCCGGCGTACACCTCGCCGGGGAACGTCCCCGCGGTCGTCCCTGCGACCAGGAGGTTGCCGCTCGCGTCGATACCCGTGGCGTAGGTGTAGTCGTCGAAGATCGTGCCGTACTGGTGGAGCCACATCTCGGTCCCAGCCGGGTCGAACGCGCACACGAACGAATCGACCCCACCGACACGCGCCTCCCCGGGAAAGACGCCGCCCCGCGTGTAGCCGCCGACGAGGGCCCATCCACGCGCGTCGATCGCGACGCCGACCGCGCTGTCGATGCTGGATGTACCGAACTGACGGGTCCAGAGCGCGGTGCCAGCCGCGTCGAAGGCGCGGAGAAACGCATCGCCTGCACCGAGCGCCACCTCGCCCGGCAGCGCCGCAGCGGCGCTTCCAACCACCACGACTCGACCATCGGCGCCGACCGCCACGCCGAGTCCTCGGTCGTCGGAGACCGACCCGAAGACGCGGGTCCACATCACCGATCCTGCGTCGTCGATCGTGCTGACGAACGCGTCGAACGCGCGCGCCGCGGGTTCGCCGTGAAGCGTTCCGTTGGTGTAGCCCGTGACCGCGACGCCCCCTGATGGGAGTGGGGCGATGCCGGACAGTCCGTCGTTGCCTGCACTGCCGAGCTGCCGAGTCCACAGCTCGGTACCGTCGGTGGTGTACGCGCGGACGAACGCGTCGGTCGCGCCACTGCTGCTCTGATCCGGCAGCGCACCGCCGGTGAACCCAGCGACCACGATCACGCCGCCCGAGATGGTCACACCGACCGCTCGATCGCGCGCGGTACTCCCGAACTGATGGGTCCACAGCGCGTTCCCGAGCACGTCGTACTTGCGGATGAAGGCGTCTTCTTCGCCCGCGCTGGTCTCCCCGGGAAGCACCCGGTTCCGGTCGACCTCGCCGACGACGTAGATGCTGCCGTCCGCATCGGTGACGAGCGCGCTCGGGGTGTCGCTGCCGGTGGAGCCGAACTGACGGACCCACGCGGTCGCGGCGCACGTTCGATCGGACGTCGGTGTGCCGGGGAGCGCTTCCATGGTGCCCACGGGACACACCGACCACGGGGCGCACGACGCTGCGTTCGTCATCGTGCTGAACGCCCCCGCTGCGCACGTCGCACAGGCACGGTCGTTCGTGGCGTCGCCGGCGGCGAAGACGTACTGGCCCGCCGTGCATTCGCTCGTCGGCGCGCACGGCGTGGTGGGATCGCCGTCGTCGTCCCACGTCGCGCCCCCACACGGAGCGCGCGCGCCATCGCCCCCCGCACAATACTCTCCCGCCGCGCACGGCTCGCACGTCGTGGCCATCGACGCGGATCCGGGCGTGACGACGACCGTTCCCGCCGCGCACGGCACGAGCGCCCCGCACACGCCTTGGTTGGCCGTCGCGGTGTACGTCCCGTCGGGGCACGCCTCGCACGCTCGATCGCTGCTGGGCGTTCCGACCGCGCTCACACGTGACCCGGCCGTGCAGTCCGTCCACGACGTGCAATCGGACGCGTTCGCCTCCGCGCTGTACGAGGAGGGAGGGCAGACCTCGCAGGCGCGGTCTTCCGTCGTGGTGCCGGTCCGGGACACCCGCTGACCGGCGGGGCAACTCGTCCATCCGATGCACGCCGCTGCGTTGGACGCCGACGCGTACGTTCCCGAAGCGCATGCGTCGCACGTGCGGTCGCGGGTCGCACTGCCCGGCAGGCTCGTGTACGTGCCGGGCGGGCAGGAGGTCCACGCGGCACAGGCCGTCGCGCCCGAGGTGCTGTAGGTCCCCGATGGACACGGCGCGCAGCGCCGATCGCGCGAAGGGCTCGGAGACTCCGATTCGAACGTTCCCGCTTCGCAGGTGGTCCATGGCAGGCATGCCTCGCCGAACGTGCCCGGCGGACAATCGGGCCGCGGCTCGTCGCATCCGACTACCACGATGCTCAGCGCCAGGCCGAGGGCCACGCGCTCCCTTCCGTGCTTGCGCATAGTCGTCTTCAGCATCGGTCTCCCCAGTCGTTCGTTCGGCACGCGCAACGATAGCCCACCGGACGGCGGCGCGGACGAGGGTGGTGCGGTGCACGCGAGGGAGGGCGTGCACGGGGCGGGCGGGCTGTGCATAACCGGGCCGTGACCTGGTCGCCGCTCTCGTTTCGTGAACGTCCGATGGATCAGGCGGTCGCCTATCCGGATCGCGGTGCGCTGGACCGCGCGACGGAGCGCCTGCGCGCGATGCCGCCGCTCTGCACCTCGTGGGAGATCGAGCGCCTCAAGTCGCACCTCGCCGAGGCGCAGGAGGGCAAGCGCTTCGTGCTCCAGGGGGGCGACTGCGCCGAGACCCTCGAGGACTGCACGCCGCAGCTGATCTCCAGCAAGCTGAAGATCCTGCTGCAGATGTCGCTCGTGCTGGTGCACGGCGGACAGCGGCCCGTGGTGCGCTTGGCGCGCATGGCGGGGCAGTACGCCAAGCCGCGGAGCTCGCCGACCGAGACCCGCGATGGGACGACGCTCCCGAGCTACTTCGGCGATCTGATCAACCGCGCGGAGTTCACCGAGGCCGCGCGCACGCCCGATCCGCAGCGCTTGCTCGAGGGCTACCAGCACGCGGCGATGACGCTCAACTTCGTTCGCTCGCTCACGGCCGCCGGCTTCGCGGACCTGCACCACCCCGAGCAGTGGGACCTGTCGTTCTTTCTGCGCGCGCGGCTGTCACCCGAGCTGCGCGAGGAGTACCTGCGCACCAGCCGCCAGCTCGCCGAAGCGCTGCGCTTCATGGAGGCGCTCGGCGAGACGAGCATCGGAGAGCTCTCCCGCGTCGAACTCTACACCACGCACGAGGGGCTGAACCTCGAGTACGAGGCGGCGCAGACCCGCACCGTCCCTCGCCGCGAGGGCCACTACTGTCTCACCACGCACCTTCCGTGGATCGGCGAGCGGACCCGGCGCCTCGACGGGGCGCACGTCGAGTTCTTCCGCGGCATCGAGAACCCCGTGGGCGTGAAGATCGGACCGAGCGCCAGCGCCGACGAGGTGCTCGCGCTCATCGACGCGCTCTCGCCGCGTGACGAGCCCGGCAAGCTCGTGCTGATCACCCGCATGGGAGCGTCCCACGCGCGCACCGCGCTGCCTCCGATCCTGCGTCGGGTGAAGCAGCAGAAGCGCCGCGTGCTGTGGGTCAGCGATCCGATGCACGGCAACACGGTCACCACCGCAGGCGGCAAGAAGACCCGCGACTTCGGCGCGATCCTCGCGGAGCTCGAGGCGACCGCCGACGCGCACGCGGAGGCCGGCACGGTCTTCGGCGGCGTGCACTTCGAGATGACGGGCGAGGACGTGACCGAGTGCGTGGGGGGGGCCGCGGGCGTCACGGAAGCGGACCTCGAGCTCGCGTACAACACCGCGTGCGATCCCCGGCTCAACTACCGACAGGCGATCGAGATGGCGTTCCTGATCGCGCGTCGCCTGCGCCAGGGCCGCTGACGTCGCGGGCCCTCAGCGAGAGGGCTCGTAGATCATCGGCGGCCGCACCTTCAAGAAGCGCTCGATGGCGGCGCGATCGCCGTCGCTCAATCCGTAGAACCGAAGGCCCATGCCGGGCTCGGCCTGCCCATCGTCCAAGCGCGACCACGCGACGATCGCGGCCGTGGAGATCGCCGTCCCGCCGGGCAACACGAACGAGACGTGCAGCTCCGAGCCCACGGGCTGCGGGGTGTACGTCGCGACGAAGAGACCACCTTCGGAGAGATCGCCGGAGATGCCCGCGAAGAACTGGCTCGCGGTGTGGAGGCCGACGTCGATGGAGAACTCCGCGCGCGCGATGTCTCGGCGCTCGGCCGGCTGCGAGCCGCTCTGGCCTTGCTGATCCACCAGGCCCGAGTCCCGGTCTGGTGCGAGCGCGACGGCGTTGCGTCGCACCCGCCCCGAGGGGCGGTCGTGCAGGAACGCGGGTGGCCGCTCGCTCTCGGGGCGCTCGCTCGGGGCGACGCGGATGGTGTCGCGCTCGGGGACATCGCTGCGGCGCACCTGGGGCACCGCGTCCTTGGGCTTGGGGAACGAGGCCGCGAGCGGCTTCTCGAAGAGCATCGCAGGCGGCTCGTGCTCGGCGCTGCTCGAGGTCTCGTCGGTGGCGAGCGCGCGCTCGAGGCCCGCGCGCGCGGGGTAGAGCACCGCGAGCGTCTGCGCGAGCGACGGGCCCGCGGCCTCGAGCGCGGCGGCGAGCTCCGGCTGATGCAGGCGCGACAGGACCCCCGAGATCACCGCGCCCGCCTCGCGCAAGCGGTCGCGCAGCGCGTCGCCCTCGGCGAGCTCCGCGCGAAAGAGCGCGGCGACGGCGAACGCGAGATCGGCTGACAGCGAGTCGTCGATCGCGGTGAGCTTCTGCATCACGTCGGCGAGCATGCGCCGCCCTTTGCGCGCGGCGTCGACGGCCGCGGCGCTCAGCGCTCGCGCATCGCTCACGCGCGCCCTCCGCGAGCGGAGGCGGGAGGCCGGAGCTCGCCCGAATTCGTCGCGCCGATCAAAGCGACGCTCGCTCAGTCGTCGAAGAAGATCGGGCGGCGCTTCTTGACGAAGCGGAGGATCAGCTCGCGCTGCTCGGCGTCGAGCCCCTCGAACTGGATGCCCATGCCCGGATCGGACTCGGTGCTCATGTCCATCGGATCGCGCACGAAGCGCACGTAGCCGTTCACCCGCGTCTCGAAGCCACCCGGCAGGGTGACGAGCGCGCGCACCGGCGAGCCCCGCTCGAGGATGCTGTACGTCGCGGAGAACACGCCGCCTTCGGCGATCTCGCCGGAGAAGCCCACGTAGAAGTTCGACTCGGTGTTGGCGCCGATGTTGACCTCGACGTCCTCGCGCGGCTTGCTGGTGTCGCGGTAGGCGCCGGGACGCGCCGAGGTGCTCGGCGCCACGGCGGGGGGCGGCGAATGCGCGGCCTGCGGAGGCGCGATGCCGCCGGGCATGGCGTTGAGCGGTGCGGTCATCTGACCCGCGGGCGGCACGCCCGGGCCCGCGCTCCACGCCTGCCCCTGCGGCGCTTGTCCTTGCGGCGCGTTGAGCACCACCGGCGCGGTCATCGAGGGAGGCGGGCTCTGCACGGTCGCGTCCGCGATCGCCGGAGACGGCATCCCCATGAGCGGCGCGTTCCCGGCCGCCGCCGCGGCGGGCGAGGGCTGGGGCCGCATCGAGGGCGCGGTGGTCAGCGGATAGAGCAGCGACATCGACTGCGCGATGCTCTCGGTGGCCTGCTGGATCCCCTTGTGCTGCCCCTTCACGTCTTGAAGGAGCGCGAGCGTCTGTCCGATCATGCCGAGCGCGGCCTTCACGGACGCCTTGCCGTCGGGCTCGGAGTGCGAGCGCTCCGCGTCGAAGAGCGCGCCCACGGCCTGCGCGATGTTCTGCGCCACCGCCATCACGTCCGGGGGGATGTTCGGATCCTCCTGCAGCGCGGCCAGCGCCCGTCCGAGGTTCTCGCGCGCGGTGCGCGCAGGCTGTGCTCCCGAGTAGGTCATTCGTCGATCCCGGCGCTGCGACGCGCAGCGCGCGCGGGGATGTTCTCCGATCGCCGCGGGTGTCGCAAGGCCGACGGGTCGGCTGCGCGCGCTGGGTCGTGGCGAGGTGGCGGGCCCCCCATTTCCTGGCCGCGACGAGTTCTGTTATCTTCGGGCCCATGACCCAGCAGCGCTCGGACCAAGTCGTCGGTCGTCGTACGAGTCTGGTAGGCCTCGGCTCGCTCGTGGGGGCCGCCGCAGTCGGAGGCACGGTGAGCGCGGTCGCGAGCGTCGCGGAGGCGCAGGTCGAGCATGCGAGCGCCGCTGCATCGCCGATGGCCCTCGAGGGCGCGGTCGACCGCAACGCGGGCTACGAAGCGATCTATCCGGTCACGGGGATCAGCGATCGCGAGCGCATCGAGCGCGCGCACGGTCTGGTCGCTGCCGGATCCGAGGTCCGCGCGGTGCTCGGCCCGCTGGCCGAAGGCGGGACGTTCCGCGGCGCAGACGGAGCGCTGTGGTGTGTCGAGGCCGCGTACGAGCCGCGAGGCGGCGCGCTGCCCGTCGTGCTCGGTGCGCGCTCCGGGCTCGGGGTGCGAGTCACCCTCGAGGTGTTCCTCGACGACGCGGCCGCGGCGACGCGCGCTCCCGCGCGTGCGTCCGGCCTCGCTGCGTTCGTCACCAACGGCGGCGACGGAAGCACCGCGACCCGCGAGCAACAGGGGCTCGCCGCGATGGCGTTCCTCGGGGCGATCGCAGGCCGCGCTGCCGGCTCCGCGCTCCTGTCGCGCCTCACCACGCACGCAGCGCGCGGCGCGGCCGTCGTCGCGGTCTGAACGCGCGCCCGTTGCGCACGCCCGAGGACGTCCCCGCGTGGCTCGGGGTGATCGCGTCGATCGAAGAGGTCGATGGCCGCGCAGGACTGGGCCGCGCGTCGCTCGAGCTGCTGCGCCGCGCGCCTGGCGCGCTCAAAGGGATCGCGCTCGCCTTCGAACTGCACGGCCCCCACCCAGAGGCGCACGCGCAGGTGCGCCGCTCGCTCTTCGCCCAGGACGAAGCGCCCGAGTCGTTCGACGCGACCGTCACTGCGATCGATCTCGCGAGGGCCCACGGCGTGCGGGTGATCGTCGCGAGCACCGTCAGCCGCTCGAGCATGCGCGTGCTGCGCGATCAAGCATCGCTGATGGCGCGGCTCGGGGTCGGCGCGTGGTGCTTGGTCGCGCCGTGGCGCGAGCCCGCGCTCGAGGCGCCGCAGCTGCCGCGGGTGGCGCTGACCACGCCGTTCGTCCTGGACGCCGCGGTGCGGGCCCGTCGCTCGGGGCTGACGACGTGGCTCGTGGGCTTTCCGCTCTGCGTGCTCGGACCTCACGCGCCGCTCGCGCTCGCGTCGTCTTCCCCCGCCACGGGAGCGCCGTGTCAGGCGTGTCCCTCGCGCACCTCGTGTCCCGGCATCGGTGCGCGCTACCGCGCGCGCTTCGGCGGCGGCGAGCTCTTCAGCGCGGACGCGTCGCCCTCGCCCGTGCCAGCGCTGATGCGCGCGCTCCTCGACGGCATCGCCTGAACGGCGCTCGACCGCGCATCGCGGAGCATCACGCGATCAGGGCGTCGAGCTTCTCGAGCAGCGCGGTGACCGAGATCGCGCCCTTGTAGGTCAGGAGCGCTGCGTGCTCGCTCTCGAGCGCCGCCTCCGAGACCCGGAGGCGCTCGCTCGCGCAGAAGACGACGCGCTCGCGGAGGGCGCCGCGCTCGACCATCTCGATGCGGTTGAACAGCGCGTCGCGGCTCCAGAAGCCCATGAGCTCGAGGTAGACGGTGCGCTTCGTCGGACCGTGGGTGAACACCAAGTCGGGGAGGATCGCGGTCCCTTTTGCGTCGAGCACGACGTCCGCGTCGGCGACCGTCCAGTCCGATGCGCGATCGGCGAGGCGGCGCACGAGCGTGGTGAGCTCGTCCGGCATCGGGGGCGCTTCGACCGCGTGGGCGTGCCCTTCACCCTCGATTCTGAAGCGCAGCGGCAAGCGCTCTTTGCCCCAGCGCAGGTCCGCGACGACGCGGTGCTTGCCCGCGGCCTCGATCCACGGGAGCGCGAGCGCGAGCGAGAGGCCGTACTTCGTCACCGACTCGAAGAGCGAGAACGGCCCGTCGATCTGCAGCCGCACGCGCGCTTCACCCACCATCTGCGCCGTGAAGATCAGCCGCAGGAACTTCAGCTTGCGAACGAGCGCGCGCAGCGCGGCTCGATCGGTCACCTCGAGCTCGACGGTGAGCTCGGTGGCGCGCAGGAGCACCGCTTGGCGCTGCGCCAGATCGAAGCGCTCGATCAGCGCTTCCGGACCGCCGGGACACAGCTCGCCCGCGCGCTTGGGACGCGCGACGTGGGCGCTCTTCAGATCGGCGAAGAGCGCGACCTCGAGCGCTTCGGGGCTCAGCTCCACGTCGCGTGCGACCTCTGCCAAGAGCGCGTCGCGATCGAGCCCTTCTTCCGAGCGCCGCGCGATCGTCGCCCGCGAGAACACCCGCCGCCTGAGCTCGATCGGATCGACCGGCGTCTCCACGTCGAACGCGAGCGCGTCCTCGATGAGCTTGGCGAGCGCATCCTTGAGCTTGCGATCGCGGGGCTCGACGAGGACGCCGTCCCACGCGGCCTCGAGCGTCTGACGGCTCTGGCCGATCGACGCCTCGGCCGCACCGATCAGCTCGCCGGCGAGCGCGACCGCGCGATCTCGGCGCGGCCCGAGCGACACCAAGAAGAGCTCGCCTTTCTGCCTGCGGGCCTGCACCAGCTCGGGCGTCAGCATCTCAGCGTTCCCCTCCTCGATCGTCGTCGTAGCGAGGACCGTCGTCGGGCCCGCTCGGCGCTCCGTCGTACGCGCTGTGCTCGCGCCGGCGGTCGCTGGTGAACTGCTCGGCGGTGCCTGCGGTCACCAGCTCGTAGAGGCGCGCGAACTTGCCGTCCTTCTTCCGGAGGATCCGTCCGAGGCGCTGCACGTGCTCGCGCACCGAGCCGCTGCCGGACACCACGATCGCGACGTTCGCGTCCGGCACGTCGACGCCCTCGTTGAGCACCTTGCTGGTGGTGACCGCGCCGTAGGTTCCGTCCTTGATGCCCGCCAGGATCTCGCTGCGCTCCTTGACCTTCGTCTGGTGGGTGATCGCCGGGATCAGAAAGCGTCGCGAGAGCGCGTAGCAGCTCGCGTTGTCCTGGGTGAAGAGGAGCACCCGGTCGTTGCGGTGCTCGCGCAGCAAGCGCGCGACGTACTCCATCTTCGCGGGCGCGGTGAACGCGAGCTCGCGCTGCCTGCGGTAGGCCTCCATCGCGCGGCGTCCGTCGGCGCTCCGCGCGCTCAGCTTCAAGAACTGCTGCCAGCCGTCGGGCGCCGACATGCGGATCCGGTTGAACTGCACGAACGCGCGGTAGATGCCGCGGGTGCGCTCGTACTCGGCGCGCTCGTCGGGCGCGAGCTCGACCGAGACCGGGATCGTCTCGTAGTCGGCCAAGAAATCGCCCGACAGCTCGACGATGTCGCGTCGCAGCACGGTGGGCCCGATCAGCT
>CAYZQM010000142.1:0-1220 GCA_964480175.1 uncultured Sandaracinaceae bacterium | reverse complement strand
CGCGCTCGCGTCCGTCTTGCCGCTCGGGCGTCGCGCTGAGGCCCAGTCGGAACGGAGCGATCGCGTGGCGCGCGGCCATCGCGTACGTCGGGCTCGGCAGGTGGTGGCACTCGTCGAAGACCAACATCCCGAAGCGCGCGCCGAGGTGCTCCATGTGCAGGTACGCGGAGTCGTAGGTGGTGACGGTGAGCGGCAGCACCCGGTGCTCGCCGCCGCCCACCAAGCCGATCTCCATCCCGAAGCTCGTGCGCAGCACGTCGTACCACTGCCGCACCAGATCGAGCGTCGGCGCGATCACCAACGTGGAACGCCGGTAGTGATCGATCGCCATCACCGCGACCTGGGTCTTGCCCGCGCCGGTCGGGAGCACGACGACGCCGCGTCCGCGCGCCGCGCGCAGCGCGCTGAGGGCCGCTGCTTGGTAGGGGCGCGGCGGCAGCTTCACCAGCGCGCCGTGGGTCAGCTCGTCGTAGGCGCGCGCGTCGTCGCGGTACGCGATCTTCTGCGCGCGGAGCGCGAGCACGATGTCCGGGTACGCCATCGCAGGGGCCCGCAGGGTGCCGGTGCGTCCGTCGAGCACACAGTCCGGCAGGCTCATGCCCGACGCACCCTCGACCTCGAGGGTGCCGAAGGAGAAGCGCAGTCGGACCGGCTCGGACACGGGCGGACTGTAGTGCATTCGCTCCTGCGACGAGGATGACCCCGGCATGCTCGACCCCTTCATGGCGCGCTGCATCGCGCGATGGGCGCGGGCGTTGCCCTCCGCTCAGTTTCCCTTTGGACATGGAGGCTCAGCGCTTGCGCGACGACAGGCGCTCGTACGCGCGCTGCACCTCTCGGAACGCGTCCGGGTCGCCCCCGCGATCGGGGTGCGTCGCGAGCGCGCGGGCTCGGTGCGCGCGCTTGATGGCCTCCAGGCTCGCGCCACGGGGAACGTCGAGCACCTCCCATGCGGAGCGGGGCTGCGCGGTGACGGGTCGCGGTGGCTTGGGCTTGGGAAGGGGCGGGGGTGGCTCGCCGCGCAGCATGCGATTCACCGCGCGCGCCCAGTAGGGATCGGTCTCGGAGAGCGCACGACCACACGCGCGCTCGGCGTCGCGCAGCGCATCCTCGTGGCTCCGTGCGCCGCCGTTGGATGCATCGGGCCTCCGGAACGGCGTGTGGTTCGGTGCGCCCGTCCACCACGCGGCCCAGAAGAAGCGACCTCTCGCGGTGCGGGT
>CAYZQM010000141.1:15248-17178 GCA_964480175.1 uncultured Sandaracinaceae bacterium | reverse complement strand
ATCTGCCGCCCTTCACCCTGATTGGTGCCACCACGCGTGCCGGGTTGTTGACAGACCGCGCGCGGCGAGCCCCTGGTCGCCTAGTCCCCTGGCTCGGGGCTCGCGGCTTCTTCCGGCGCCGCAGCCGGTGCGGGCGGTGCGGCGGCGGGGACCGGCGTCAGGTCCTGCGGCTCCACGGGGTCGGCCCAGCGATGCTCCTCCTCGTACTGCAGGACGAACTCCGCGAGCACCGCGCGATGCTCTCTCTCGAGCCGGATCTCTTCGCCACACACCCGCATGGCGACCCGGTCGCCCGCGGACATGGCGATGAGCCGGAGCACCGGGAGCCGTACCGCGAGCATCGCGGGTCGCGAGCCGCTGCGAGGCTGGTAGTGCTCTCGTTCGAGCACGCCGAGCAGGACTCCGTCGACCATCACGCGCAGCTCGCATCGCTCGTCGAACAGTCGCGCCAAGTGGGGACCCGCCACCGTCATCCCGACGCGCTCCGTCCGCACCTCGGGGCTCCCCACGAGTCCGATCCGCCAGCTGTCGACGGTCAGCATCGTGCGGAGCAAGAGGTGACCGCCGTCGCGGCTACGGGTGCGTCGCACGCCACCGTGCTCGGCCACGACGGGCGCGTCTCTCCTCGCCGCCGCGTCGTCGGCGCCGCCCTCGTGAATGCGTGTGCCGGCGCGTCGACTGGCTGCGCACGACGCGAGACAGCACACCGCAGCGAGCGCGCAGGACCGAGCGATGCCACCCACGCTCAGGCGGCGCGGCTGCGCGGGGGGAAATGCGTGTCGAGGAAGCGGTACGTGTCGTTCCAGCACTCGCGCGCTTGGCGGTTGAACACGAACGCGTGGAACGCGTGGACGCCGCCCGGGTAGTACGCCTCTTCGACCTTGGCGCCTCGCGTGCGCAGCGCGGTGGCCAGACGGCGCGAGTCGTCGAGCAGCGGGTCGGCGGTGCCGCACGGGACGAAGAACGACGGCAGCGGACGATCGGCGACCGCTGCGCCTTCGAACACCAAGAGGGGATCGGCGAGATCGAGCGTCGGGTGCCCGTGCGGCTCGAGGCCCCAGCTGCCGAGGTAGCCGTACGAGACCTCGTCGATGCGGTCCTGCACCACGGGATGCAGCCGCCTTCGCCGAGAGAAGCGCGCAGGGTCGGTGACCTGCAACAGACCGCACGCGGGGAGCACCACCTGAGGCACCACGCCGGTCTCGAACACGGCGCGCGCGTACGGCTCCTCGCGAGCAAAGCACGCAGCGACGGCGAGCACCGCAGCGAGGTTGCCGCCCGCCGACTCGCCCGCGACGATGAGGCGCGAGGGATCGCCGCCGTAGTCGCCCGCGACCTTCACGACGTGCTGGTAGGCCGCGCACACGTCCTCGACCGCAGCAGGAAACGGGGCTTGCCCCGACAGGCGATAGTTGATGTTGAAGACGACGTAGCCCCTGCGCGCGAGCGCGAGCGCCATCACCCAGTGGGTGTCCTTCGAGAGGAACCGAAAGCCGCCGCCGTGCACGTAGAGCACGACCGGCAGCCCATCGCCCGGGCGCGCGCCTTCGGGATGGTAGACGTCGTAGAGGTGCGCGGGATCGGCGCCTGGCAGGTAGCGCTGATCGCGGGTGACCGTGAGGCCGTGCGCCGCGGGCCGCGACTTCGGATGCAATCGGCCGAGCCCCGACATGCCGTTGAAGAACCGATCCACCAAGGTCCCGCCCAGGCGCTTTCTCAGGTCGGTCATGGGCCGCGAGTATAGCGTCGCGGGGGCCGGCTGGACCGTGACGAAGTCCAACGCGGTCTAGAAGTGCGTGCCCCAACGGCGCTACCCTCCGTGCCCCATGGCACGCCTGCACAACTTCAACGCCGGTCCCGCAGCGCTCCCCTTGCCCGCCCTCGAAGAGGCGCAGCGACAGCTCCTCGACTACGAGGGCACGGGGATGTC
>CAYZQM010000141.1:14941-15218 GCA_964480175.1 uncultured Sandaracinaceae bacterium | reverse complement strand
GATCCTCGAGCACTCGCACCGCGAGCCCGCGTACGAGACCGTGCACCGCGAGGCGATGGATCTCGTGCGCAAGCTCTACGCGCTGCCCGACACCCACGCGGTGCTCTTCATGCAGGGCGGCGCGCGGCAGCAGTTCGCGCTGGTCCCGATGAACCTGCTCGGCGCGGGACAGAGCGCCGACTACGTCGTCACCGGGACGTGGGCAGAGGGCGCGGCGAAAGAAGCGGCGCTGATCGGCACCCGCAAGATCGCCGCGAACACGAAGGAAGAAGACGGA
>CAYZQM010000141.1:0-14931 GCA_964480175.1 uncultured Sandaracinaceae bacterium | reverse complement strand
GCTTCCTGCGCGTCCCGACGCAGAGCGAGCTGAAGCTCGATCCCAGCGCGCGCTACCTGCACATCACGTCGAACAACACGCTCTTCGGCACCGCTTGGAAGGACTACCCCGAGGCGGGCGACGTGCCGCTGGTGATCGACGCCACGAGCGACGCCTTCACCCGCACGGTGCCGTGGGATCGCGTGGCGGTGCTCTACGCGGGCGCACAGAAGAACTTCGGCCCGTCGGGCGTGACGCTCGCGATCGTGCGCAAGGATCTCATCGAGGCCGGTCGCACCGACATCCCGTCCATCTTCCGCTACAAGTCGTTCGCCGACGCGGACTCGCTCTACAACACGCCGCCGACGTTCTCGATCTACCTGATGCGCAACACGCTGAAGTGGATCCACGAGCGCGGCGGGGTCGAGGCGCTGAGCAAGGAGACCGCGCAGAAGGCCGCGCGCATCTACGAGGAGGTCGACGCGCACCCCGACTTCTTCAAGGCGTCCGTCGAGAAGGCGAGCCGCAGCGTGAACAACGTCGTCTTCCGCCTGCCCACGCCCGAGCTGGAGAAGAGCTTCCTGAGCGACGCGAAGGCCGAGGGGCTCGTCGGCCTCAAGGGCCACCGCAGCACCGGCGGCATCCGCGCCTCGATCTACGCCGCGGTCTCGCTCGAGTCCGTCCACGCGCTCGTCGAGTTCATGCGGAAGTTCCGCGCCGCGAGCTGATCGCGCTGCGGCATGGCCCCAGGCCCCGAAAGCGCGTCGAATTGACCGCAATTGATCGGGGAAGGGCGACGCGCCCCTCTAGAGTCGCCCTCCATCGAGGGCCTCATGACGCGGAGCCACGTTCTCTACCTCGCACGCTTTCTGGGCCTGGCCGCGGTGCTCGTCGCCGGCTGCGAAGCCCGCACCGAGCTCGCCGTCGATCTCTTCACCGACTACGCGCCGGGGTGGGAGTTCGACGAGGTGATCGTGTCGGTCGACGGACGCGAGGAAGCGACGCTCCGCGCCGCGGGCGGCGACCCCTACGCCGAGCCGGTCCGGGTGGCCGAGCTCGCAGACGTCGCGCCGGGCCGCCACTCGATCGTCGTCTCGCTCGCGCGCCGCGGTCGCCGGGTCGCGCTGCAAGAGACGGTCGTGCGCGTGACGGGGGCCATCTTGGTACGCGCCATCCTCACGCGTTCGTGCGAGGGCGTGTCGTGCCCCGGGCCCGACGACTCGGTGTCGGCGACCGCGTGCCTCGGCGGCGCGTGCATCGACCCCGAGTGCGCGGCCGAGATCGACGCGGGCTCGTCGGGCGCGTCGTGCGTCGCCGACGAGTGCGATCGCGCCGCCGACTGCGCGCCGCGCGGGTGCACCGAGGTCGCGTGCGATCGCGGTGCGTGTCTCTGGCTGCCCGTCGACGACAACTGCAGCGACCACGAGTACTGCGACGGTGTCGAGGGCGCGTGCGTGGTGCGCCCAGGGCGAGACGCGGGCGCGCCGGACGCCGGCATGCCCGACGCCGGCCCTCCACCCGCTGCGCCCGAGCTCACGCTGTCCGCCACGTCGCCGACCGCGGTCGCGTCGAGCTGGACCGCTGTCGCCGGCGCGACGACGTACGAGATCGCGCTCGCGTCGTCGTCCGACTTCGAGGGGTCGAGCCCCGAGGTCACCGAGGGCATCGGCAGCGATCACGAGGGCCTCTCCCCGGGGCGTCGCTACCACGCGCGGGTGCGCGCGATCGACGCGCTCGGGCGCCCGGGCCCGTGGTCCGAGATCGTCAGCGCGGTGACGCCGATCGGTGCGCCGAGCACCCCCTCCGTGTCGGTGAGCATTCCGGGCGCGACCCGCCCCGCCGCCGCGTGCTGCTGGGTCACGCCGCCCGGCGGCAGCCAGTGGTACTACGCGCAGGGCCACGCCTCGAGTGGCTGTCCTTCGGGCACGAGCGTCGAGTACCGCTTCCAGGCGCAGTACACCTCGCCGACGACGATCTACGGCTGGACCGGCTGGGGCGGGCCCGACGCGTTCATGATCAACCCGAACCCCGGGTACGGCGTGCGCTTCTTCGCCCAGGCGCGCTGCGTCACCAGCGAAGCGAGCTCGCCCGCATCAGGCACCGGCGTGGGATGTCGCATGCGCTCGGGGGCCGGGTGCTGATGCGACGTCGATGCCGCCGCTGCTTCGTCATCGAGCGACGAGGGTGACGTCGGGGCGCTCGACCCCCGAACCGTCGCGCACGAGGACGCGTGTCGTCCGCGAATGTTACCCAAACGCCGCACGCGTCGTTCTACGCTCCGTGTCGGCTCCACCGTCTGCGCGGCGAGCGCGGCGCGGGGCTCGACCCCATGGCGGCGCGACATCCAGAGAGACGTCCGGTGCGTGAGCCCGCTGCGAGCGGGCTCGTGGGACGCGAGGATCTGCTCGCGAAGCTCGAGGCGCTCGTGGCCACTGGGCCGGTCGTGCTCGTGGGACTGCCCGGGGTCGGCAAGACCCGCGTCCTCGAGGCGTGGGCCCACGCGGCGGGCGTCGATCCCATCCCGCTCGAAGGACGACGCACGCTCGACGAGCTGCTCGAGGCGATCTTGGAGCGCCACCCTCCAAAGCAGCGCAGCGCGCGCGGCGCGGACGCCCTGGTCGAGCAGCTGCGTCGCGCGCCCGTGACGCTCGCGCTCGACGCGATCGACGACCTGGACGCCGACGCGCAGCGCCTCATCGAGCGCATCGCCTCATCGGGCGCCACCGTCATCGCCAGCTCCCGCGTCGTGCCGACGGGCAGCCTCGCGGTGCTCACGGTGCCGCCGCTCGAGACACCGCGCTGGCCCGGGACGGATGCGGCGCGACAGAGCAGCGCCGCGCGCCTCTTGATCGAGAGCGCCCGGCGCGCGGGTGCGCTGGAGTCGGTCGACGACGAGGCGTGGGCGCACGCAGGGACCATCGCGAGCCAGCTCGAGGGGCTGCCGCTCGCGCTCGGCGTCGCGGCGGCGCAGGTGAGGGCGCTCGGGCTCGCGCGGCTCGCCGAGGTCCTGGCGCGCGACGGCGACGCGGAAGCGCGCCTCGGGCTGCAGGAGAACGTCGCGCGGTCTCTCGAGCGACTCAGTCCCGCCGAGCTCGAGGTGCTCGAGCTCGGCGCGACGTTCGCGGACGGCTTCACCATCGCGGAGCTCGAGGCGCTCGCCGAGCGCGAGCTGACGAAGGCGCTCGCCACCCTCGTGAGCCACTCGCTGGTGTCGGCGCGGCAGCTCGCGACGAGCGCGAGCCACCTGCACTACACCATCCACGCCGTCGTGCGTCTGGCCGTGCTCTCGCGCTCCAGCCCCGCGCGGCGCGAGGCGCTGACCCGACGGCACGCGCTCTACCGCGGCGCGATGGCCGAGCAGCTCCTTCTGCAGGGGCCCTCGGCGGTCGCCGAGATCAGCCGCATCGAGCGCTCGCTCCGCGAGGCGTTCCATGGCCTGCGGGAGGTGGACGATCCGGAGGCGCGCGAAGCGGGCGCTGCGATCGCGGCGGCGCTCGGCGTGCTGCTCGAGGCGCACGGTCCGTCCAAGGCGCTCGTCGCGGTCATCGAGGCCGCGGTGCCGTGGGCCAACGACGAGGCGCTGCCGACGGCGCGCCGCGCGGCGCTCGCGTTCTACGGAGGCTACGCGCGGGTCGAGCACATCGATCTCACGCTCGCGCAGCAGCGCCTCACCCTCGCGCAGTCGCTCGCGAGCGGCGGCGTGCATCGACGGATCGAGGCGAGCGCCTACGCGCAGCTCGCCTGGCTCGCCGCGCGCTACGGCAACGTCGAGGAGTCGAGCGCGCTGCGCGCCAAGATCGTGGTGCCGCCGGGCGAAGCGCCGGACATGTGGCTGGCGATGCTCTCGGCCGCGCTCGATGCGCTCGCGCACGCGAACTTCGGACGACACGAGGCAGCGCGCGAGGCCGCCGAGCTCTGGCGCACCCACGCGGTCGGCATCGGCGACGGAACGCACGAGGCGTACTCGTGGGGCGTGATGGGCTGCATCGCGCTCGACCGCGGAGACGTGGAGACCGCGCTGCGGCAGCTCGATCACTCGATCGAGCTCGCCCGCCGCCTCGATGCGCGTATCAGCGACGCGATCTTCCGGGGCTACCGCGCGATCGCGCTGCACATCGCGGGCAAGCCCTCGGCCGAGGCGTACGCGGACGCGATCGAGCGCGCCGATCGCACGGGGGCGTTGCTCTATTCGGGCCTGTACCGGGCGTGGGAAGCGGTGCTCAAGATCCAGCGCGGCGAGGTGGACGAGGGCTCGCGCATGCTCGACCTCTTGATCGCGGCTGCGTCCTGGGAGATGCCGCGCGCGGTGCTGGGGCTCATGCGCGCCCACGTCGATCTCGCCGACGCGCGACGCGCCCAGGCCGAGGGGGACGAGGCCAAGCGAAACCGCAGCCTCGCCGACGCCGCGACGCGCATGCAGCGCGCGACCGACGACGAGCGTCACCGCATGATCCAGCTCCGACTCGTCGGCATGCTCGTCACCCAGTCGCTCGAGCGCGCGCTCCCGACCGCGCCTGCCGAGAGCGGCCTCTCGATCGCGTTCGGTGGGCTCGCGGTCGCGCGCGATGGACACGTCGAGCGCCTCGACCGCCACCCGACGCAGGCACGCCTGCTCTGGGCGCTCGCGCTGGCGCGGCTGACCGATCCCGGCGCGAGCATCGACACCGCGACGCTGCTGTCGCGCGGCTGGCCCGGCGAGAGCCCCGACGCCCGAGGGCGGGTGCACCGGCTCCGGGTCGCCCTCTCGTCGCTGCGCACCGCCGGGCTCGCGAGCTCGCTCGAGCACCACAGCGAGGGCTACCGGCTCGATCCGGCGGTGCCGCTCACGCTCTTCGCCGCCGAGTGACGCGTCGCGCGGCGTGCCGCATGACGAGGACGAGCCCGAGCAGCGACAGCGCCCACGCCGATCGATGCACGCGCGCCCCGGGGAACGAGCATGCGCAGCCACCTCGCAGCGGTCCGCCCTCGAGGTCCCCCGCGATGGTGAGCGTGTTCACGAACGCCGCTTCGCCGGCCCCGTCTTCGTCGCGCCAGATCGGCGTCCGTCGCAGCTCGGAGAAGCCGCGGTCGCCCGCGATCCAGCACGACAGACCGTCGGCGTTGCGGCCGCAGAGATCGGCGCGGCCATCGCCGCTGACGTCCGCGAGGCGGATCGATCCGTACGCGAGCGCATCGCCCCAGCCGTCCTCGTCGGACAGGACCGGTCCCGGCACGCGCGCGCCGAAGTCGGCGCCGGCCAGCCAGCAGTCGAACGCCTCGCCGATGCGCACGCAGACGTCGTCGCGACCATCGCCGTCGACGTCGCCCATCCGCAGCGTCGCGTAGCTGCTCCGCGCATCGAGCTCGGCGTCTCGTAGCGACGGGCCCACGACCAGCGCCTCCTCGAACCCGCGCGCGCCGCCCAGCGCGCAAGCGAAGCCGCTCGGGCCGCGGGCGCACACGTCGTCGATCTCGTCGCCGTTCACGTCGGCGAGCCGCAGCGTGCTGCCGTAGCGGGCCTCGTCGAAGCCATCCGCGTCGCGCCACGGTGGGCCCAGCCGCACCCGTTCGAGGCCCACGTCGTCCGCCAACCAGCAGCGGATCCCGTCTGCGTCGCGCCCGCACACGTCGTCGCGTCCGTCGCCGTTCACGTCGCCGAAGCGCAGCGATCCGTGGCGGCTCACGTCGCCCCATCCCTCCGCATCCGAGAGCGCTCGCAGGGTGCGTGCAGCGGCGGCGCCCGCGGGCTGGCAGCGCAGGCCCTCGATGGTGCGCACGCAGGGATCGAGCAGGCCGTCGCCATCGACGTCCGCGAGCCAGAGCTGCGCGCTGCGTTCGTCCATCGCGTCCGGATCGAGTGGCAGGCTCACCAGCGTCGCCTCGAAGCCCTCGGCGCCTGCGCCCCAGCACCGCACCCGATCGTCTTCGCGGGCGCACACGTCGTCGCGACCATCGCCATCGACGTCGCCCATGCGGAGGGAGCCGAAGGTCGTCGGGCTGGACCAGGCATCGCCCATCATCGCGGGCCCGGGGAAGCGGCGCGTCGGTCCCTCGGCATCCCAGAGCACGCACCCGAAGCCGTCCGGTGCGCGCATGCATGCGTCCGCGCGTCCGTCGCCGTCGACGTCGCTGCTCGCCCGGTGGCCCAGCATCGCTGCGAGCGCCGCGTCGTCGTACTCGCAGATGCGATCGTCGTCCGTCTCCGCGTCGCAGTCGTTGTCGAGCGTGTCGCACGACTCGGACGCTGGCGGGATCTCGCCCACGCACGGGCCCCACGCCCCGCTCGCGCAGGTCTCCACGCCGGTGCGGCACTCGCCTACGTCCGTGCCGCACACGCGCGAGAGATCGTCGTCGACGACGCCGTCGCAGTCGTTGTCGATGGCGTCGCACGACTCCGCGAGACGCGGGCTCCGACGCGGATCGTTGTCGTCGCAGTCGTCGCCTTCGTAGGAGCCATCGCCGTCGCGGTCGGGACGGCACTCGCGGTGCGCGTTGATGTACGCGTACGCGTCGACGCCGCCTCCCGCATAGGTGCCGGGGGTGCGCCCGATCGTGAGGTGCAGATGGGCTCCGAGGGAGCACGAGCCCGTGTTCCCGCTGTTCGCGACGTGCTGTCCGCGCCGAACGGCGTCCCCTCGTCGGACGTGGATGGCGCTCAGGTGGCTGTAGCCCGAGTACATGCCATCGGGGTGCCGGAGGATGAGCACGTTGCCGAGGCAGCCCGTCCACAAGATGTCGTGGACCCAGCCGTCGGCGATGGCGGGAAGCGGCCCCGTGCCGCTGTTGTAGTCGGTGCCGTTGTGCGGGTTCGGTCGGTCGCGCCAAACACGACACGGGGCGGGGGAGCACCTCCTCGGATCGCGGCAGCAGTTGAACTCGTCGTTGCGAACGGGGTGGGGCTGGATGTAGCAGGTCTGCGCCGCGGCCCTGCCGACGGGCGCGAGCGCTGCCACGAGCACGCTCGACGCGAGGACGACGGTCCATGCGCACGAGACGAGGCGGAGCCGCGCGCTCGATCGGCTCGTCGCGCCCACCCGAACAGGACGAAGTCGTTCTCGATCGGGCCCATCGTCGCGACCCGCACCCGCATCGCGATCGCCGCCGGCTCCAGCGCGCCCGGATAGATCGCGAGCTCGTCGATGGCGCCGTTGAAGAAGCTGCTCGCGTCCGCGGTGATCCGCCCGCCGATCGTGAGCGCGGGCGCGCTCGGGAGACGCTGGACGCCGGTGTGCTCGGCGGCCTCGACGCCGTCGACGTGGATGCGCGTCCCCACTCCGTCGTAGACGAGCGCCACGTGATGGAAGCCTGCGGTCACGCTGCCCGGCTCGGTCGCGATCTCGTAGACGGTGTCCGGGTCGTCCTCGGTCGCCCCGGGCTCGATGAAGCGCGCGCGTACGGCGGCCGACACCACGTCGATCACGAGCGAGCTGCTCGGGCCTTCCATCACCAAGAGAGGACCACCGCCGCCGTCGGGGATCGCGATCCACGCCTCGATCGTCAGCGCGTCCACGCCCATTCCGCTCACGCTCGCGAGCGTGAGGTGGCCGCCCATCGCGTCGAGCCCGATCGCGCCATCGTCGTCGATCGCGCCGTCCACGCCCCGCGCCACGGTGCCTTCGAAGCTCGCGTGGTTGCCTCGACCCGACGCGTCGGTCGCGCGATCGCCTTCGTCGGCGAGGCGCTGGTAGAGGATCGGCGCGTCCTCGAGGACCAACGTCGGGTAGTCGATCACGAGGCAGCGATCGAGCGCAGCGGGCGCGCCGCACGTTCCGTCTCCACAGTCGCCGCTCGCGCACTCGAGGTCGCTCTCGCAGGCCCAGCCGTCCTCGCGCAGCGCGACGCAGCGCCCCCAGTCGCCGATGCGCCAGCCGCTCGGCAGGTCGCAGAACGTTCCGTCGCCGCAGTCGTAGGGATGCGAGCAGCGGTCGTCGCCCGCGCGCTCGCGTGGCTCGCAGGTCCCGAGCGGGCTGCCGTCCCACGCGGCGCGCAGGCGGCAGCTCGCGAAGTCCTCGCAGGCCACGGCGGCGCGGTGCAGCTCGGCCGTGCGCACGACGCCGTCGCTCGCGCCCGGGCTGCAGTCGCCGCCGGCCGGGACGGTGCCTTCGAAGATCACGTCGAGCTCGGGCAGCGAGAGCGGCGTCTCGAAGCAGCTCGCCGCGCGCTCGCGCACCCGCGCCACCAGCGCCCCCGCGCGCTCCGGCACGTAGCCCACCCGCGGATCGCCCACCATGGCGCCGAGGCTGTCCATGCAGCGCTGCTCCTGATCCACCTCGCAGCCCGTCGGAGCGCCAGCCGCGTCGCAGCAGTCGTCGGCCGCGTCGCACACCACGCGCGCGAGCTCCGCGCACAGCGCCTCGGGGGAGACCGGAGGCCCGGTCTCGATCGGCGGGCCGCCTGCTTCACAGCCCGCGAGCGCGAGCACCGACGAGAGAGCGACCACGGCGACGTCCGATCGAGACATGCGCCGAGCATCGAGGGGGCTCGGGATCAATTCGAGTCAATTGCGCGGTCGCGCGGATGCCCGGGTCGCGCGATGCCCGGGTGAGAGGTCAGGCCAGCATCGCGACGCTGACCTGATCGAGCAGGGTCTCGAGCGAGCGCTGGCGCTGCTGGCTCCCCTCGACCGACGTCGCCGCGACCGCACCGCCCTCCCGGGCGTGCTGGATCCCCAAGAGCTCGATGCGCTCTGCGAGCTCCTCCGAGAGGTCGAGCGCGCGCCGGGTCCTGCGCAACACCGCGTGCTCCGAGACGGCGAGCTCCTGATCGGCCATCGCCATCCACACCGCGGCGGCGTACGCGAGCGGACGCTCGAGCGGCCCGAGCTGATCCAGCCCGATGGCATCCAGTGAGACCGCAACCCGGCCGAAGAGGCCACCCAAGCTCGTGGTGTCCATGGCCAGGGCGTCGGCCGCGCCCCGCGCCGCGCTCAGCTCGTCGGGGGTGATGCGCCCATCCGCCCAGCAGATGTGGACCAGGAGGTCGTAGAGCACGTCGCGGGCGCGGCTGGACAGGAACCGGGTGAAGGACATCGGGGCGCCCAACGCATCGAGCCAGAACGCCATTCCGCAACCCGCAAACCAGCGCGAAGCACCACCGCGACGGAGCCCGCGCCCGCGCCCGAGCCCGCGCCCGAGCCCGCGCCCGAGCCGGCCACCCCCGCCCCATTCCGAACCCGACACACCGCGGACCCGACCCGACCCGACCCGCGCTCGCGCCCGAGCCCGAGCCCCCGACCGACGAAGGTGTCGCGTAGGCCCGACGACTTCGACGGCCGGACCCCATGGCAGCGGCGGGAATCCGCCAGCCCCGGCGGCGAACCGTCGGCGGACCACCGATCACCGTCGGCGCCCCGTCGGGGAGACACGTCAACCCCTAGGGTGTCATGTCCCCCTCGGCGGCCCGCACGATCCCGCGGCAATCGCCCTGCACATCGCGGGAACGGGCCCACACCCCACGGGATGAGGACCGTCATCTAGGGCGCGTCTCCGCAGGGGCGGGCGCGGGATCGAGCGCGGTACGACGATTGCTCAAGGCCCGGTCATGTCAGGGCGGAACGCAACCGGTGCTGGGGCATCGGACCTCAACCTCATCTCACCTCCCACCCGCATCGGGCGCTACGAGCTCTTGCGCGAGCTCGGGAGCGGCGGGATGGCCACCGTGCACCTCGCGCGGTGGTCGGTCACCGGCGTCGAGCGCCTCGTCGCGCTCAAGCTGATGAAGCCCGAGATCGCGGCGTCGGAGGAGTACCGGGCGATGTTCCGGGAGGAGGCCCGCATCGCGGCGAGCCTGCGCCACCAGTACCTCGTCGACATCCACGACGTCGGCGAGGAGCGGGGCCAGCTCTACCTCGCGATGGAGTACCTCGAGGGGGTCTCGCTCGCGTCGGTCGTCGCGGCCCGCAAGGAGCGCAACCACAACTTCGACGTCGCGGTGCTCGCGCGCATCTTCGCCAACCTCGCCGAGGGCCTCCACGCGATCCACAGCCACGGCGACGGCGGCTACGTCCACCGCGACATCAGCCCGCACAACCTCTTCGTGCTCCGCGACGGGAGCGTCCGGATCGCCGACTTCGGCGTCGCCCTCGATCCGGCGTGGCCTCGCCTGGGCGAGCAGGGCTTCGTGAAGGGCAAGGTCGCGTACCTCGCGCCCGAACTCCTCGAGGGCGCGCCGCCCACTGCAGGCGTCGACCTCTGGGCGCTCGGCGTGGTGCTCTGGGAGGCCCTGGCCGGGCAGCGCCTCTTCCCGGGGCGCAACATCGTGTCCGTCGCGCGCGAGGTCCGCACCCGGGTGATCGCACCGCCCTCCCAGTTCCGCGCCGGCATCCCGCCCGCGCTCGATGCGCTCGTGATGCAGCTGCTCGATCGCGACTGGCAGCAGCGCCCCCGCACCGGTCGCGAGGTGTCGCTCGCGCTCTCGCGCATCGTGCTCGACATGGGCGTGAGCATCGAGCCTTCGCGCATCGGCGACTGGCTGCGCGAGGTGGTGCCCGAAGGCGAGAGCGACCTGCGCGGGAGCCGACCCACGCGCCCCCGGATGGTGCTGCCGGCGGTGCGCGAGGTGCAGAGCTACGCCGTCCTGACCGACACGCCGCCACCCGACGCCAGCCAGCCGGACTCGAGCGTGCGTCCCATCTCGCATGAGCGCCCGGTGCTGCGCGTCCCCCAGCCGGTCGAGCGCGACGCCCCCACGGTCGCGCCGCCGGCGGCGAAGCCGCCGAGCGCGCCTCGCCTCCCGGTCGCCGTGGGCCTGCTGCTCAGCGCGCTCACGATCGCGGTCGTGGTGCTCGGCGCGCTGCTCGCGCTCCGCTGAACGATCGTGATCGGTCATTGAGGGCCTGCGTCTCGGTCGGCTTCTTGGAGGCAGGGGCCGTCGTCCTCTACCGTAGCGGCGATGGCTCGGGTCCTCTGTCTCGCGCTTGCGCTCGCCCTCGTCGGCGCGTGTGGTGCGTCGTCGTCGTCCTCGGCGCTGCGCCGTGAGGCGCACGGTGGCGCCGCGAGCGGTCCCGCCCCGGAGCTGACGCGCGCGCCGATCGAGCGCGATGCGATCGATCCCGCAGCGGTCGAGCGCGATGCGAGCGAGCCCGAGCCGGCCTCGGCGGAGCGCGCGGTGTCCAGCGTCGACGCGCCCGACGGCGCCGCGTCCGAGGAGGACCCGCCGTCGATCGCGCCGGTCATCACGGGCGCGAGCCGGCACCGCTTGGTGCTCTTCACCTTCGACGACGGACCCCACGGGCACTACACGCCGCGCGTGCTCGACGTGCTCGAGCGCGAGCAGATCCGCGCGCTCTTCTTCGTGGTGCCGGGGCGCATCGCGCGCGGCGGACCCCGCGCCGACGAAGAGGCCGCGCTGCTCCGCGAGATCGCCGCGCGAGGGCACTGGATCGGCAGCCACACCCAAGACCACGAGCACCTCAACACGCTCGACGAGATCGCGGTGCGTGAGCAGATCGTCTCGTCCGAGGCGACGCTGGAAGAGGTGCTCGGCGTGCGACCGACGATCTTTCGTCCACCGGGCGGCGCCCGCAGCGAGGCGAGTGATCGCATCCTCGCCGAGCGCGGCTACAGCCAGTGGCTCTGGACCCTGGTGAGCGGCGACTTCCTCACCACCGATCCCGATCGGGTGCTCTCGATCTTCCAGCGCTCCGTTCGCGGCCGAGAGCGCAGGGGACTGCCCGGCGGCATCGTGCTCCTGCACGACACCCACCGGTGGACCGCCGAGGCCCTGCCCGAGCTGATCGCGTACCTCTGGCGGCGCAACTGCGCGCTCTATCGCGCGGGCGAGGAGCTCTACGATCCGAGCCCCGATCCAGCGTGGTACCTCGAGGCCCAAAGCGAGCTCGTCGAGCCGCCGGCCGCCGAGCTCGAGGCGCATCAGGCCGCGCTGCGAGCGCGCGCGGCCGAGCGCTGCGGCGTCAGCGGCTCTTGAGCATCGCGAGGAACGCGGCCGCGCTGTTCGTGTTGTCTTCGACGGCGAGCGGCGCGGCGTCGTCGCGGGTGACGGTCTCGAGGATGTCCTCGGGCAGCCCACTCAAGAAGCGCGACGGCGTGGTCGGGATCTCCTTGCCGCGCATCTCTCGCCGCATGAACCGGCTCAAGTAGAGCCGGTCGCGCGCGCGGGTCACCCCGACGTAGAAGAGCCGTCGTTCCTCGTCGACGTCGGTGGGCGCTGCTTCGCTCGCCTTGGGATCGATGGTCCGCATGTGCGGCAGCGTCCCCTCGTTGATGCCGATCAGGAAGACCACCGGCCACTCGAGGCCTTTGCTTCCGTGGAGCGAGCTCAGCGTCACCTCGTTGCCCGGCGCGGGCTCGCCTTCTTCTTCGCGCCGCACGGTGAGCCGCTGCAAGAACGTCGCGAGCGAGGGGCGATCCTCTTCGTCCTTCGCCTCCCAGCGATCGAGGCCCTTGAGCATGTGCTCGACGTTCAGCCAGCGCTGCTTGTCGGCGATGGACGCGCCCTCGCGCGACGCGCCGCCCTCGAGGTCCGCGCGCAGGCCGACGGCGTCGAAGTAGTCGAGCGCCGCGCGCGACAGGTGCGGCGTCTCGAGCTGCTCGCGCATCGTCTCGATCGCGCGGCGCAGCTTGCCGCAGCCCGCCTTGGCGACGTCGGAGAGGCCGTCGATGCCGTCGGCGTGCATGACCGCGTTCACGAAGCTGCGGCCCCGGGCGAGCGCGTGCTGCTCGATGCGCTGCACCGCCACGTCGCCGATCCCCCGGCTGGGGTAGTTCAGGATCCGGCGCAAGCTCAGCTCGTCGCGCGGGTTCACCGCGATGCGCAGGTACGCGATCGCGTCCTTCACTTCCTTCTTCTCGAAGAACTGGGTGCCGCCCACCAAGCGGTAGGGCAGCCCCTCGACGCGGAGCTCCTCCTCGATGAGGCGGGCTTGCAGGTTGCTGCGGTAGAGCACCGCGATGTCGCCGAGCTTGCGTCCGTCCTTGTAGAGGGTGCGGATCTCTCCGGCGACGAACTTCGCCTCTTGCTCGGGCGTGCCGAGCGTCACCATCCGCACCTTGTCGCCCGACTTCCGGGTCGCGACGAGCGACTTGTCGAGGCGCTTGGTCGCGCTCTTCATCGCGACGTTCGCGATGGTGAGCACCTCCGGGATCGATCGGTAGTTGCGCACGATCTTCACGGTCGTCGTGCCCGGGAAGGTCTGGTGGAACTCCAGGATGTTCTCCACCTCCGCGCCCCGCCATCCGTAGATGGCCTGATCGTCGTCGCCGACCACCATCAGGTTCCGCTCGGGCCCGACGAGCCCCTTCACCAGCGCCATCTGCGCGGTGTTCGTGTCCTGGAACTCGTCGATCAAGAGAAAGCGGAAGCGCTTCTGCCAGCGCTCGCGCACCGCGGCGTCGTGGGTCAGGAGCGCCGCGGGCTTGCCGACGAGGTCGTCGAAGTCGAGCGCGCGCATCGAGCGCAGCGCGGTCTCGTAGTGGCCGTAGCACTCGGCGGCGACCTGATCGTACTCGACCGCCTCGTTCACCCGCACCTGGCCGGGCGCCACCATCTTGTTCTTCCACAGCGAGATGCGGCCCTGCACCGACCAGAGATCGAGCTTGCGATCCCCGATGCCCTCGCGGCGCACGATCTCGCGCACCAGCCCCACCGCATCGCCTTGATCGAAGATCGAGAAGCGGCCCGCCTCGCCGAAGAGCGCCTTCGCCTCTTCGCGCGCGAAGCGCACCCCGAACGAGTGGAAGGTCGAGAGCCACAGGGCCTTGGCGTTCTTGGCGCCGATGAGCGGCACCATGCGCTCGCCCATCTCCTCGGCGGCTTTGTTGGTGAACGAGACGGCGAGGATCTGCTCGGGTCGCACGCCGCGCTCGAGCACGAGGTGGGCGATGCGGTGGGTGAGCACCCGGGTCTTGCCGCTGCCGGCGCCCGCCAAGACCAAGAGCGGTCCGCGATCGAAGAGCACCGCCTGCCGCTGGCTGTCGTCGAGGTGAGAGAGCGAGAGCGCCATGGGGGCGCGCTCTCTAACACGTCGCGCGTCGATGCGCGTTCGTCGACCTGCGCGCTACGAGTTCTTCTTCTTGTCGTCGTCGAAGATCAGCTCGGGCCAGTCGGACGCCTGGGGCAGCGGCACGCCTTGCTGCGGCGTGGGGATGTTCGAGGGCCGCGAGGGCGCGTCGATCGCGGCGCGCGTCGTCGGGCTCAGCCGCTCGAGGATCGCGCGCCCTTCGGCGAGCACGACCTCCTTGCGCTGGATCAGATCCTTGAGCGCGCTCAGCGCCTCGTCGGCCGTGCGCTTCACGGCGGCGAGCTCCTCGGCCACCGGGTCGAGGCCGAAGGGTGGCGTCGTCTCCCGCGCCTTCTGGCTCGCCGCGGCCATCGCCCGCACCGAGGGCGAGCGCCGCGCCCGCAAGATCGCGATCTCGGCGTGCGCCTCGGCGAGCGAGCGCTCGAGCTCGAGCTTGGCGCTGCGATCCTTCTGGCTCAGCTCGAGGCGCAGCGCGTCGATCTGCGCGCGCAGCTCGTCGACCGCGCGGTCGCGCAGCGTGTCCGCTTGCGCGAGATCTGCCTCGAGGGAGCGGACCCGGTCCTCGGCCATCCGTCGCGCGCGCTCTTCGCGGAGCAGCTGCCCCGCCAGCTCCGCGAGCAGGTCTTCCTCCGCGGTGTCGGGCATGCCGGAGCGCTCGGAGACCGGCCGGGTGTCGGAGCGCGGCTCGTCCTCGCTCCGATCGCTGTTCGGTCGCACGCGACCGACGACGGTGCGGCCCAGCACCTCCTCGATGGGCACCTCGCCCGGCTCGGAGCGGGGATCACGTCGCGGGGGCAGCGTCACGGGGCGCAAGGGTAGAGGCGCATCCTCCAAGATTCAACGGCGCGCCGCGTCGCGAGACGCGCCGCCTCGATGGCAGGTGTCACCGGTCCTCGTGCGCTCGGGCGGCGCGTTCGCGCTCGACGTGCCACCTTGGGGGCCCTCGCTCTCGGAGTCGCCATGAGTCTGTCTTGCCGCGAGCTACCCCCGTACGG
>CAYZQM010000140.1:7565-17186 GCA_964480175.1 uncultured Sandaracinaceae bacterium | reverse complement strand
GGGATCTTCTCCGCGCCCGATGTGGCGGCGGCCGAGCTGTCGTCGGTGCTGCCCAAGGCGCTGTCGGAGGCGATCGACTGGCCGAGTCTGCAGCTGGTGCCGGGCTCCTTCGTCGACGAGAAGCTGGAGAAGCGCGAGACCGACCTGCTCTTCGAGGCGAGCGTGATCGGGGCGAGCAGCCGTCGGGTGCGGCTCTATCTGCTCTTCGAGCACCAGAGCACGGTGGATGGTTGGATGCCGTTTCGGGTGCTGCGCTACATGGTGCGGATCTGGGAGCAGGAGCGGCGAGAGGTACCGGAGCGCGAGACCCTGACGCCCATCGTGCCGGTGCTGCTGCATCACTCCGAGGCTGGCTGGACGACGGCCTCGCGCTTCGAGGAGCTCCTGATGCTCGATGGCTTGGAAGGATGCGGTATCGAGCGATACCTGCCGCTCTTCTCCCTGATCGTCGACGACGTCTCGCACCAGAGCGACGAGCAGATCGCTGCACGCACCGAGCACTTGCTCGTGCGGCTGGCGTTGGCGTCGCTCCGCGAAGCACGGCGAGCGAGCGACGGACCCAGCGTGATCCGCGGCCTAGCTCAGCTCTTGCGCCAGGTACGCGCGGCCGATGGCCTCCGAGAGGCCTACGGGCGCATTCTCCGCTATCTTCTGTCGGTCGCCGTGGACGGTGACCCGGCACCTTTCCTCCAAGCGCTCGCGACGGAGGTCGACCCGAAAGCGAAGGACGACGCCATGGGACTACTCGATTCGATGCTGGAGAAGGGACGCGCCGAAGGCTTGGCCAAAGGACGCCGGACCACGCTTCTGAAGTTGCTGACGCTGAAGTTCAGGCTGCCCGTCACCGAGCTCGATGAGCGTGTCGCGAGCCTGAGCGACGACGACGTCGAGCGGGCCCTCGAAGCCGTGCTGGACGCCACGTCGCTAGACGACGTACTCGGGTGCTGACCTCCTCCGAATGCGCGAGCGAGCAATATCGAGGACGTCCTGCCGCGTTGAGCTCGGGCGAGCGCTCTCCACGAAGTTCGTCCATCCGCAGTGGGCCGTGCCGCATGGCTCGGGGTAGCATCGCGGCGATGCGAGCCCGCGCCGTACGTCACCCTGCTTCGGTCACCGTCTTGGCGCGTGGACTTGCACCGTGGCTGCTCGCGCTCGCGGCGGGCTGTGGTCCGGAGTCGACGACGGCGACGATCACCGCCATCGAGCCGCTCGATCCGGATGGGGGCGAGGTCGATTGCATCACGGGCGACGACGGCGTGGTGCGCGCCGAGCATCCGTTCCTGGGGTGTGTTCCGCTCAGCGACCTCGTGGTGATCCATTTCGATCTCGCTCCGGATGAGAACGGGCGAGCGCGCACGGGGTATGTCTTTCCATACCAAGGAGAGGGTGAGTCGGGCGTTCCCCGTTCCGTCGCCGCAGGGCTCTCCGTCGGAGACACGCTGCCTGCGACGTACGATGTGCACAGCTCGATCGGGATCTTCTCCGGCGCGGCCTCGTCGTCGTCGGTGGAGATCCGGATCCCCGAGCTCCATGCGCGGATGCGCACCGCGCTTCCGCCGATCGGGACGCGGGTGCGGCGGGCGTGCCCGGGCTCGCCCAACCACTACTGGGAAGACGAAGAGCCCGAGTGAGGCGCGGCCGCGCGTGAGCGGCACTGCGCGAGAGAGCTCGCAGGGTCGGGCAGGTCCCGTGTCAGTTCGCTCGCTGCGCTCGCGTCTGCCGCATCGAGATGACGGGGACGCCTCACGACGCGCTGTTCAAGGGGATCTTCTCGGAGCCGGAGGTGGCGGCCGCGGAGCTGCGCTCGGTGCTGCCGAGGGCGCTGGCCGAGCGGATCGACTGGGCCAGTCTCGCGCTGCAGCCGGGCTCGTTCGTGGACGAGGAGCTCGAGAGGCGGGAGACCGGCTTGCTCTTCGAGGCGCGGGTCAGAGGTGCGACGGACCAGCGGGTGCGCCTCTATTTGCTCTTCGAGCACCAGAGCACGGTGGAGCGGTGGATGCCGCTTCGGGTGCTGCGCTACTTGGTGCGGATCTGGGAGCAGGAGCGAAGGCAGGCGCCGGAGCGCGATCGGCTGACGCCGATCGTGCCGGTCATTCTCCATCACTCGGAGTCTGGCTGGACGGCGGCCTCACGGCTCGAGGAGCTGCTGGTGCTCGACGGCCTTCAGGGCAGCGGCATCGAGCAGCACCTGCCGCTCTTCTCGCTGATCGTCGACGACGTCTCGCACCAGAGCGACGAGCAGATCGCCGCGCGCACCGAGCACCTGCTGGTGCGCCTGGCGTTGGCGTCACTGCGTGAGGCGAGGCGCTCGAGCGATGGGCCCGCGGTGATCGCCGTGCTCGCCTCGCTGCTGCGCGAGGTCCGCCAGGCGCAGGGCCTGCGTGAAGCCTACCGGATGGTTCTCCGCTATCTTCTGACGGTCGCCGTCGAGGGCGACCACCGACCTTTCCTCCGCGCGCTCGCCACGGAGGTCGACACCGCAGCCAAGGACGACGCCATGGGACTACTGGACTCGATGCTCGAGAAGGGACGCGCCGAAGGCCTGGAGAAAGGGCGCGCCGAGGGAAGGGCCGAAGCCCGTAGGGACACGCTCGAGAAGCTGCTGCGCATGAAGTTCCGAGCGCTCCCCGCCGACGTGCCTTCGCGGATCGCGGCGCTCTCCGAAAGCGACCTCGACCGCGCGCTCGAGGCGGTGCTCGGCGCGAGCACCCCCGAGGACGTGCTCCGGAGCTGAGGGCGGGTCTCGACACCGCAGCCAAGGACGACGCCATGGGACTACTGGACTCGATACTCGAGAAGGGACGCGCCGAAGGCCTGGAGAAGGGGCTGGAGAAAGGGCGCGCCGAAGGCAGGGCCGAAGGAAAGGCCGAAGCCCGCCGGGATACGCTCGAGAAGCTGCTCCGCATGAAGTTTCGAACGCTCCCTGTGGACGTGCCTTCGCGGATCGCAGCGCTCTCCGAGAGCGACCTCGACCGCGCGCTCGAGGCGGTGCTCGGCGCGAGCACCCTCGACGACGTGCTCGGAGGCTGAGCGCTCGACGTCGTCCAGGACGTCGCGACGGCTGGTACGCTCCGTCGCGTGACACGCCCGACGCAGCGAGGGGCACCTGGGCTTCAGGCGCACGTGTGTCTCGTCGTGCTCCTCGCCATCGTCGCTGCGTCGATCGGCGGCGTGGTCGATTCGTCCGCGGGTGCGCAGCGCATGCCGAGCGAGCTCACGATGGAGCTCGGAGACGTCGTCGTGCTCCCCGCAGATGGCGTCACGCGCTACGGCGGCGGCCCACCGATCCTCGACGTGCATCCGTCCGTGAGCGGCCGCTGGTTCGTGATCACGGCGCGGGCGCTCGGCGCGAGCTCGCTCCTCTTCGTCACCGACGATGCGAGCACGACTTGTCCTGTACGCGTGGTGCCAGAAGGAACCCTGAGCAGCCGATCGCGAACGACGGTTCCGATGTCCGTGGGCGATGCGCTCCACATTCCCCGCGGCGACATCGTCGGCTATCGCGAGGGCGACCCGCGGACGATCGCCGTCCACGTGTCGTCGGACGGGTCCGAGATCGTCGTGGTGGGTCTACGTCGAGGGCGCGCCGCGCTGCTCCTCGAACACCGCGACGGCACGATGGAGATCCGGCAGCTCGCGGTCGGGTCCTGATCCCTCTCGGCCGCGGCGCGTCGGGCCCGCAGCGGGACACGCCGTCAGCGGATGGTCTCAGATGGCGCGCTCACGTACGCCACCGGGTGGCGCGACACCTCGCCTCGGTACGCGCCGTCCTCGTCGGTGCGCTCCTCGATCAGCACGGCGTCGTGCCGCGAGCTCGGCGCCCACCGCGGGAGCCCGTCGCGGACGTGTACGGAATCCGTGGGGACGATGGCATACCCGGGTGCGCGGCCGCGCCGTACCCGCGCGAGCCACGCGGCGCGAAAGACGAGGTGTCCCGAACACGACAGCGCGACCGTGAGCGCGAGCGCCAGGAGACCGAGTGTGATCGGTGCCAGCACGAGCTGGGAGCGATCGGGATAGGAGATGAAAGGAAACGCGACGACGACGAGCGCGAACCAAGAGGCGACTCCGAGCCCGATCCACGAGGCGGTCGAGCGACTCGGGCGCTGCACCGACCACGTCGTGAGCGCGACGGGCACCGTGAGCGCGATCCCGAAGGGCACGCCGATGAAGGCGCCGACCATGCCACCCAGCACCACGATCGCTCCGAGGTCGCCCAGGATGTCCGCCTGGCCAGTCACCGCCAGCACGAGCGCGGTGAGCCCCGCGTTGATTCCGCCCGCGAGCACCGAGCTCAGCATCGCCCGCATGGCCGCGCCCATCGCGGTCGACGCACGGAGTGCAAAGCGCACCACGAGTGCCGTGAGCAGCCCGGTGGAGAGCGCACCGCACGCGATGCCGTGCGCGGCGCTGGTGCCCGCGAACCCACCCACGAACGCTCCCCCGTGCAGCGCCGCGGCGATACAGGTGAACACCACACCGATCTCGCCTGCCGAGCGCTCGAGGGATCGCATCGTGCGATGCTGGACGAACGACCACGAACGCGCATTCCCGCCGCGGCGAGTCGCATCGAGCGAAGCGCAGACCGTCGCGGGTGACCTCCCAGCGGGCGACACGACACCGGTATCCTCTCGCGATGCGACACGTGTCTCTCACTGCCGTGGTGCTCGTCCTCGCTTCGGTCGCCGGCTGCGGCAGCAGGTACCGAAGCGTCACGACGCCCGTCGTCGATGGCGCCACGGGGACTGTGTACGCCTTCGAGGTCAATGACGGGCGCGGCGCAGGAGACGAGACGATCGCGATCATCTGCAACGAGGAGCTCACCAGGGTCTGCTATCGGGTGCGCCCCGTCGATGCGCTGCAGAGCGAGGACCTGGGTGCGCTGCAGAGGGCGCTGCGCGAGCTCCGAGCGCGTCGCGCGGAGTAGCCTACCGCGGGATGTTCGCGGGGTGGACGACAGGAGCCTTCAAGGGCTGGTCGTCGATCATCAGGGTTGGCTTCGGGAGGAAGTGGGTGAAGAGGTCCGCGATGCCCAAGCCGCGGACCACCTCTTCGGCCGCGAGGGCGCCGGCGGCGCTCCAGCAGTAGAGCGTCGCCCCGCTCGCGTGGAGGCGACGGACCTCGGCGATGACATGGGGCACCGGGATCGCCTTGGCGCCGGCCCAGCGCACCAGGGTGTCGTCGACGTCCACGTAGATCACCTCGGCCATCGCCCGAGGATGCCATGCGCGATGACCGAGGGCGGTCGGTCATGGGTGCGCGCCGTCGAGCGGCCGCGATCGCGCACCTGACCGACCCATCTACCGTAGACTCGCGCGCATGCGCCGACCGGACCGACCTTCCCTCCTCGAGTCGATGGGCCTCTTGCCGCTGCGCGAGCGGATGGCGCAGGCGCGCATCGTGCTCGTGGGCGACGAGGACATCCCGAAGTCGCACTTCGGTCTGTCGAGCCTGCGGCTGCTCTCGCCGCGCCTCGGGGTGCCGCTCTGGCTGGGCTACGACGCGGTGAAGCGGAAGGTGATCGTCACCAACCTCTTCAACCACACCCAGACCGACATCGGGCTCGGGTGGTCGGTCGAGCGCACCCAGGTGCGCGACTTCCGCGGCAAGCGACAGACCTACGACAGCCACAACGGCACCGATCTCTCGATCGCGCGGGGCACACCGGTGCTCGCTGCGGCGAGCGGCCACGTGGTGCGCGTCGTCAGCGAGTTCCATCGCGGCGGCCTGAAGGTCGCGATCGATCACGGCGATGGCTTGATCACGTCGAGCGCACACCTCGCGCGGGCGCTGGTGCGCGAAGGTCAGCCCGTGAAGCGCGGCGAGGTCATCGCGATCAGCGGCTACAGCGGCATGGACTCGGTGGTGACGTTCCCGTGGGGGATCCCCCACATCCACTTCAACGTCTGGCTCGACGGCGAGTCGATCGATCCGTTCGCGCGTCGCGGCGAAGACGAGGCGCCGATCTGGATCGGCGGCGAGCAGCCCACGCCGATGCCGAGGGACGTCGAGCCGGAAGCGAGCGTGTGGTCGGAGTACGACGAGGCGCGCGTCGATGCGGTGATCGCAGGCTGCATCACCCGCTCGGTGCGCGAGCGCCTCGAGCGCATCGAGCCGCTCGAGCTGCGCGGGGGACACGCTGTCTACGAGCGCTGCTACTACCCGACGCGCTTCAGCGATCACGGCCCGCTGCTGAAGCAGCGCCACGCCCGTGCCCCGCGGCTGCATCTGCCGTTCTCCGCCGAGCTCTTCGACGGCTGCGTGTTTCGCGACGAGCTCGAAGACGTGGCCTAGGAACGCGTCGCGCCGATCATGCGGACGGCGCGGCCTTCCTCGCCCCACGGCTTGATGTTCGTCATCTGCAGCACCAGCTCGCCGGAAGGGCGATGCGCGAGGGTGACCCGCCAACCCCAGTCGGGACCGTCGCCCGCGGGGTAGGTGCCGCGTCCATCGAGCAGCGCCCACGTGCCGGCGACGCCTTCGCAGCGCATCGCCGTGGGTGAGTGCCAGGTGTCCTTCAGCTCGAAGCCGCCATCGACGGGCGTGAGCGAGCCTTCCTGGGGCTTGCCCTGGTAGCTCCAGGTGTAGACGAGGCGACCGTCGACGACGCCGAGCGTGCAGTCGCACACCTCGGCGTCGTTGCCGGTCTCGTCGAGCCACAGCTCGCCCTTGCCTGCCCACTTCCTACCGGAGAGCGCGCCGAGGTTCGTCATGGCGCAGAACGATATCAGACGTCCTTTCCCTGTGGCTCGCCGCGTCCTGCCCGCGATCGCGCAGCCGCTTGCACACCCGTGTGCCGCGCACCGCACATGGGCTCGGTGCTCCCGCGACAATCACCTTGCGGGTGCCCGGCACGGCGGCTGCTCAGGTGGCGCGCATGCTCCGCCGAACGACCATCGCGACCCTCTTCGCCCTACTGTCCGGATGCGCACGCGGCCCGGTTCGACCGGCCACGATCCACCTCGACCCGGGCGAAGGGAGGTTCGCGGTGACGGACCCCGAGGGCGGCGTGCGGCGCTGCGCCACCGAATGCCGGGTGACGTACCGGACAGGCATCGGGCTCGACGTCGCGCTCGAGTGGCCGACGGCCCATGGGATCGATCACGCCTCGACCCGTGTGTCCGTAGGCCGCGACCTCACGATCCGCGGAGAGTGGGTGGACCGCTCCGGTCTTCGGCTCCTCGGCGGACTCGTCCTCTTCCTCGGCGTCGGACTGGGGGCTGGCATCGCTGCCCTCGGAGGCGTCCTGCTCGATGGCGCCCGCAGGGACAGCGATACAGCACGCGGAACCGCGGGGGCAGTTGGCAGCATCCTGCTCGTCGTCCTGGGGAGTGGAATCGGCGCAGCTGCGTTCGGCCTTGGGGCGACGCTGCTCGGACTACGCGACCACGCCTCCATCCGCGTCGGACCGCTCCGCGACACGTCCCTGACGGTCGTGCCCACGGACGGAGGAGCGATGCTCTCTTGGGGCGGGAGCTTCTGACGGGCGAACGACGCCCCTCGGAGGAACGCGGGGTTCCTTGCATGCGGTGGTTCGATCGCCCACCATGCGGCCGAAGGAGAGCGCCATGATTGCGATGACACATCGATCCGCACGCGCCTCCGGCGAGCCTCGGAGCGTTTGAGCGGGCACCGCGCGTCGGCCGAGAGGCTGTGCGCGCGCTGCTGGTCTCGCGCTTCGATGCCTCCGTGACCCGAGGCGACTGCGGATCCGCTCCGCTCCGTCCGTGACGACACCAGGCTGATCTGGGCTCGCCGCGCGCGGAGACCGTTGCTCATCCCGCAGGTGCCTCTTGAAACGATCTCGCTCCAAGCGGGGCGCGCGCTCGCGCTCCGGGGTCGACCCGTCCGTCGGTCGACTTCTCGCTCAGGTTCGACAGTCCCTCCATCTGGCGCTCGCGAGCGCCGATGATCCGCGGCTCTTCTTCGCGTCCGTGCTCGATGTCCGCATCGAGCCCGGACACGGATCCATCTCGGTGGTGATCGGCGCGCCCGCGGCGGCGATCGAAGAGACCCACACGTCCTTGGTGAACGCCAAGGGCCGGCTGCGCGCAGAGGTCGCGGCCGCGCTGCAGCGCAAGCGCGTCCCGGATCTGATGTTCGTGGTCCTCGACGAGGCGCTCGCGCGCCACGCCGAGCACGAGCCCACCGAGGAGCCATGGTGAGCGCCCACGAGGCGCCCATCGCGGTCTTCGCCGGCACGCTCGACGGTGAAGTGAAGCGCTTCCTCGAGCGCATCCGATCCCTGCCCGACGTGGTCCGGATCGCGGTGATGCCCGATGTTCACCTCGCCGGCGATGCGTGCGTCGGGACCGTCGTCGCCACGCGCCACACCCTGAGGCCGTTCCTCCTCGGATCGGACTTGGGGTGTGGCGTGACGGCGATGCCGCTGGGGGTCCCGGCAGCGATCCTCGACGATCAGAAGATCGCCGCGCGGGTGCTCTCGGGCATCACGGCCTCGATCCCCCTCATGGCGCGAGCCCGGGCGCGCGCCGAGGCGCCCGTGCTCATCGAGCCTCTCTCGCACGTGCGGCTCATGCGCGCGCGCGATCGCGACGGGGTGCGCGAGCACGGCACCGTCGGGCGGGGCAACCACTTCGTCGAGCTGCAAGAAGACGAAGAAGGATCGCTGTGGTCGATGGTGCACTCGGGCTCTCGCGCCCTGGGCCCGCTGATCCAAGCGCACCACATCGGTGGTGCGCGGCCCAAAGACGCGGTGCTGGTCGCCGACTCCCCCGAAGGGCAAGCGTACCTGCACGACGTGCAGTGGGCGATTCGCTACGCGGCGTCGAGCCGCGAGCGCATGGCCCGCGCGGTCGCGGAGGTGATCGCGGACGTGTGCGACGTCGCCGTCGAAGGCGAGGTGATCGACTGCCACCACGACGCGGTCCGCCGCGAAGAACACGGCGGGGAGTGGCTCTGGGTGCACCGCAAAGGCGCAGTCGGCGCGGCGCTCGGCACGCCCGTCTTGATCCCCGGCTCGATGGGGACCGCGAGCTACCACTGCGTGGGGCGCGCGGAGCCGACGTCGCTGGCGTCCGCCGCACACGGCGCGGGGCGCGCGCTGCGCCGGGGCGAGGCGATGCGACGCATCGGTCTGACGACGCTGGAGGCGGAGATCGACGGCGTGCTGGTCGACGGTCGGCGCCTCGCGCAGCTGCGCGACGAGGCGCCTTCGGCCTACAAGGACATCGAGGCGGTGATGCGGGCGCAGCGCGCGCTGATCAAACGAGTGCGCCGCATGCGACCGCGGCTCGTACACAAGTGAGCGGAAGCGTGCCGTCGGTCGCACGCGTCCGAGATGCCGCGCGTGTCATCGGGTGTCGTGCCGGCTCGGAACGCGCCCGGCCTTGACTTAGAGCGCGCTCGAAGTCCTATAGCTCGGGACCACCAGGGAGACACCACATGCGCTACCAAGCACTCGGAAAGACCGGCCTGTTCGTCTCGGAGATCTGTCTCGGCACCATGACGTTCGGAGGCGTGAGCTTCTGGAAGGCGATGGGCGAGCTGGGACAGAGCGAGGTCGACAGCCTCATCGGCACCGCGCTCGATGCGGGCGTGAACTTCATCGACACCGCCGACGTGTACTCGGAGGGCGAGAGTGAGCGCCTCGTCGGCACG
>CAYZQM010000140.1:5528-7555 GCA_964480175.1 uncultured Sandaracinaceae bacterium | reverse complement strand
ACAACAGCACCGGCCGCGCGATCAGGTCGTGGTCGCGACCAAGGTGCGCGGACGCATGGGCCCGGGCGTGAACCAGGTCGGGCTGTCCCGGGCGCACATCTTCTCCAGCATCGATCAGAGCCTCTCGCGGCTGCAGCTCGATCACGTGGACCTCTACCAGATCCACGGCCTCGACCCTGCGACCCCGATCGAAGAGACGGTGCGCGCGCTCGACGACGTGGTGCGCTCGGGCAAGGCCCGCTACGTCGGCTTCAGCAACCTGCCGGCGTGGCTCGCGTCCAAGGCGCTCACGTTCGCGGCGCAGAACGGCCTCACGCGCTTTCAGAGCGCGCAGGTCTACTACTCGATCGCGGGCCGCGACATCGAGCGCGAGATCGCGCCCATGTGTCAGGCCGAAGGCGTCGCGATCTTGCCGTGGAGCCCGCTCGCCGGAGGCCTGCTGTCGGGCAAGTTCGATCCCGACAAGAAGGGACCTTCGGACGCGCGCCGCGCGAGCTTCGACTTCCCGCCCGTGAACATGGACCGGCTGCCGAAGGTGCTCGGCGCGCTGCGTGAGGTGGCCGCGGCGACGAACCACTCCGTCGCGCGCATCGCGCTCGCGTGGCAGCTCACGAAGCCCTTCGTCACGAGCGTGATCATCGGCGCCAAGCGCACGGAGCAGCTGCTCGACAACCTGGCTGCGGCGGAGGTGAAGCTCGCGCCCGAGCACGTCGCGTTGCTCGATCAGGCGAGCGCGCTGCCGGCCGAGTACCCGGGCTGGATGGTCGAGTTCCAGAACGCGCGGGATCCGCGCGGCCAAGGGCGCATGCCGACGGAGGCCGAGGTGCGCGCCGTCGCCGACCGGCTGAAGTGACATGCTCGGGCGCATGCCGAGCACACCGCGAGCGAACGAGGGGCTGAGCATCCGCGAGGTCGCGGCCCAGACGAACATCACCGCGCACACCCTCCGCTACTACGAGCGCATCGGCTTGGTGCACCCGGTGGGGCGGAGCAAGAGCGGGCACCGCCGCTACGGCGAGGCCGACGTTCGATGGCTGGAGTTTCTCAAGAAGCTCCACGCCACCGACATGCCGATCCGCAAGATGCTCGCCTACGCGCGCCTGGTGCGACGCGGCGAGAGCACGATGGCGGCGCGCCGCGCGATGCTCCTCGCTCGCGGTGATCGAGTTCAAGATCGGTCTCTACGACCAGGCGCTCTCGCTGAACACCGCGCCCCGCGCGGTCGCGGCGACCCGCTGAACCTCACGCCGCGGAGCGCTCGAGGAGGGTGCAGCGCAGCTCGTCGAGCGACGCGGCGTCGGTCTTCTCGAGGATCTGCCGGACCATCGTCTTGACGGTGTTCTCTTCGACCTCGAGCACCGGCGCGAGCGACTTGCGCGGGGTGCCGCGGACGAGGTGGAGCAGGAGATCGGTCTGCCGTGGCGAGAGCCGGTGGGCGACCGCGAAGTCGCGCGCGGTGCGGAGCAGCGCCGAGGCGCTCGTCTCGGAGGCGAAGCGGCGGATGACGTCGAGCGACGCGGGCTTGTACACGAGTGGGGCACCGAGCAGGAACGCGCGGCTCGACAGGCACGGGTTCAGGTCCGCGCTCAGCACCAGCACCTCGATGCCCGCGAGCGCGCTGCGCATCCACGCGAGCAGCTCGAGACCGTCGCCGTCGGGGAGGCGCGTCTCGAGGATCACGCGCTCGTACGCCGTGCGCGCCGACAGCTCGCGCGCGCGACGGATGGTGGACGCGCGATCGACGTGGTGGCCCAGCTGCGCGAGCAGCTCGCCCACGGACTCACTCACTGCTTGATCGGACTCGACCAGAAGGATCCGTTGCATCGGTGCCCCCGGAGCTGGAGGCGATTTGTCCACGGGCGAGCCGGCGAGATCAAGCGACGGATGACGAATCTGAAGTCGATTGAAAGGGTTACGCGTCACCCCGGACGACGGCGTGCCGATCACCGTCACCGCCGGCGAAGACGTCGATCTCCGCCCCGCCTGACCACGCGCCTGGCCGCGCGTCTGGCCCCGCGTCTGGCCGT
>CAYZQM010000140.1:0-5518 GCA_964480175.1 uncultured Sandaracinaceae bacterium | reverse complement strand
AGTCCCCGCGAGATGACTCGGGGTTTCCTCGGGGACCGCGAGCTCCGGTATCCTCGCCCGATGACGCGCAGCTCGGTGGTCCTGGTCCCGTGCCTGATCTGGATGCTCGGTGCGCTGGGCGCGGGCTGCTCGACGAGCCGCGAGCTCGCCGTCGACGTGCGCACCGACCTGGTGCCGGGCACCGAGTTCGACACCGTGCGTGTCCGCCTGAACGGCGAAGACGGACCGCGCACGACGGCGCGCGCGGGCGACGACTACGCGAGCCCCCGGCGCGTCGCCGAGTTCGCGTCGGTCGAGCCCGGGCGCACGATCCTCGAGGTCGCGTTGCTCCGAGGCGCGACCGAGGTGGTCTCGCGCCGGGTCGCGCTGCGCATGGAGGGGAGCGTGATCGTCCTGGTCGTCCTCACCCGCGACTGCCGCGGCGTGAGCTGCCCGGGCAGCGGCGACAGCGCGTCGGAGACCGAGTGTCTCGGCGGGCGCTGCGTCGATCCCGAGTGCTCGGATCTCGACCCGACGGCGTGCGGCGAGGCCGCGTGCAGCGACGATGGCGACTGCAGCTCGTCGACCGCGTGCGTCGCGCCGCGCTGCGTGGCGGGCGCGTGCCTCGAGCTGCCGCGCGATCCGGGGACCGCCGGCGCGTGCAGCGCGAGCGAGCGCTGCGTGCCCGACGTCGGATGCGTCCCTCTGACGGGCGACGACGCAGGCGCGGACGCGGGCAGCGGCGATGCGGGCGAGAGCGATGCGGGCGAGGGCTGCAGCCCAGCGAGCTGCGTGGCTGGTCCCTGCGAGGTCGCGACGTGCGTCGACGACGTGTGCGAGCGGACGAGCACCTGCGACGTCGGCGAGAGCTGCTGCGGCGGGGACGTGTGTGCGTTCGACTGCAGCACGTCGTGCGCGGGTCGCCCGGCGGGCGCGGAGTGTCGCCCCGCGACCGACGTCTGCGACGCACCGGAGGTGTGCGACGGCACGAGCGACGACTGTCCCGACGACGTGCTGCGCACCGCGGGGACCGAGTGCCGCGCGGCGAGCGGGACGTGCGACGTCGCGGAGGCCTGCACCGGCGCGAGCGACGCGTGCCCCATCGACGCGTTCAGCGCGATCGGCACCGCGTGCGCGTCGGGATCGTGCAACGGCCTCGGCGCGTGCGTGAGCGGCTGCACGCCCGGCGCGCCGTGCTCGACGGGCAACCCATGCGAGATCGGGATGACGAGCTGCACCACCGGCAGCCCGACGTGCGTCGCCTCCGGTCCCGCGCCGGCGTCCGTGGTGTGCCGCGCGAGCGCAGGTCCGTGCGACGTCCCCGAGACCTGCGGCGGAGCGAGCGTCTGCCCTGCGGACACGTTCGCGGGCGGGAGCGTCGAGTGCCGCGCGAGCACGGGGACGTGCGACGTCGCCGAGACCTGCAACGGCGGAGCGGCCGCGTGTCCCGCCGATGGCTTCCGCGCCGCGGGCACCTCGTGTCGTCCCGCGAGCGGCCTGTGCGACGTCGCCGAGTCGTGCACCGGGAGCTCGGTCACGTGCCCAGCCGACGGCTTCGCGTCCCCGGGCACCTCGTGTCGACCCGCGAGCGGCGTGTGCGACGTCGCCGAGTCGTGCACCGGCAGCGCGGCCACGTGCCCGGGCGATGGCTTCGCGTCCGCAGGCACCTCGTGTCGTCCCGCGAGCGGTGTGTGCGACGTCGCCGAGTCGTGCACCGGCAGCGCGGCGACGTGCCCGGGCGACGGCTTCGCGTCCGCGGGCACCTCGTGTCGTCCCGCGAGCGGCGTGTGCGACGTCGCCGAGAGCTGCACGGGGACCGGACCGTCGTGCCCTGCCGATGGCTTCGCGGGATCGGCGCTGGTGTGTCGTCCGTCGATGGGCGCGTGCGACGTGGCCGAGTCGTGCACGGGGAGCAGCGGCGCGTGCCCGGCCGACGCCCTCGCGACGAGCGGCGTCTGCCGACCGAGCGCGGGCGTCTGCGACGTCGCCGAGTCGTGCAATGGATCGGGCGTGCACTGCCCGGCCGACGCGTTCGCGAGCAGCGGGGTCTGCCGGCCGAGCGCGGGCGTCTGCGACGTCGCCGAGTCGTGCAACGGATCGGGCGCGGGCTGTCCCACCGACGCGTTCGTGGGCGCGGGCTCGGTGTGCCGTGCGGCGACGGGCTTCTGCAACCGCGCCGAGACCTGCACCGGCAGCGCCGCGTCGTGCCCGCCCGAGGCGTACACCTGGGTCACCGACGACTTCTGCAACTCGCCGATGGGCCCGATCCGTACGTACGACGGCGCGGCGCTGGCGGCCCTCGGCGCGAGCACGTCGATCTCGCCCGCGCTGCAGGCCGACTGCCTGAGCCAGTGCGATCTGATCTCCACCGTGAACTGCTGCTACGTCTACTACGACCCCAGCATGCCCCCGAGCGCGGCGTGCTACTGGGGCACCGGCGGCGCGACGGCGGCGACGCCTTCGCCGTTCGTGCAGCGCAGCTCGGGCATCTGCCGCTGAACCGGTGCTACTTTTCGGCGCCCATGGGGAGAGCCGCCTCGATCCTCGCGCTGCTCGCGCTCGTCGCTTGCGGATCCGCGCCGGCCCCGCGCCGAGCGCCGCAGCGAACGCGCGACGTGCTCCCCGCGGCGGGCGCGACGTTCTCCGGTCGCCATCGGGTGATCGCCATGCTCGATGGAGTCGAGCTCGCGGCGCTGCGGGCTCGGGTGCAGGTGTGGGTGATCGAGCGACGCGAAGCGGAGGCGGATCTCTGGGCGCGGGTGCAGCTCCTCGCCCCAGAGGGCGGCGTGCCGGCGCTCGACGACGTGCGCCTCACGATCGACGCGACCGGCCGCGTCCACCGGCTGCGCTCGCTCTGCACCGATGCGGCGTTCGACGAGCTCGCCTCCACGCGCTTGGTCGCTGCGATGCTGGGGGTCGGGCCGACGTGGTCGGGCGGCGCGCCGACCGAGCGCGGGGTGATCGGGAGCGAGCTCGAGGAGCGCACCAGCGAGGGCGCGTTTCGTAGCCGCGCCGAACACGGCGACGAAGACGACGACCTGACCGTGCTCGGCCGCGGCGAGCTGAGCTTGCTCGGCGTCACGCTCGGAGACGTGCACCTGCGGGGCGCAGTGACCGTGCGGATGAGGCAGCGCTTCGAGCACGCCTCGCTGCTCCGACGACGAAGCGAGAGCCGGCTCGAGGGGACGGTCGAGGCGCGCAGCGGTTCCGCGACACGGCGCGCGGCGCTGCGCGTCGAGAGCGACTCGATCCTCGAGACGGCCGAAGCGAGCGCGCCGCCCGAGGCCGCGTGCTCGCTCGGTACCCCGGCGCCGAACGACGAGTCGGTCGATCAGGGAACGCTCTTCGCGATGCAGAGCGTCGTGCGGATGATCGACCTCCACCGGGCCCAGATCACCCAGTGTTACGAGGCGGGACTGCGAACGAACCCCGCGCTCCGGGGCCGGGTGCGAGTGAGCATGACCGTAGAAGAGAGCGGCGAAGTGACGAACGTACGCGTCGTGGAGGACACGCTGCTCGATGCTGACGTCACCGCGTGCGTCGTGGCCGTCGTGGACGGTTTCTACTTCCGCCCTGGCCCGGTCGGCGAGCCCGTGACCTACGCCTTCCCCTTCGTCTTCTCGCCCGCGGACTGACGCGCTCTCCACGCCTCGGGCGCGTGTCCCGTCCAGCGGCGGAAGGCGCGCGCGAACGTCGTCGCGTCGCGGTAGCCGAGCGCGTACGCGATCTCGCCGACGCGCTTGTGGGGCTCCGCGAGCATCGCGAGCGCGCGCTCCCGCCGGACCTCCTCGACGATGCCCGGCAGCCGCTGCGACTCCGCCTGCAGCCGTCGCTGCAGCGTGCGCGGGCTCTGGTGCAGCGAGCGCGCGATGCTCGTGAGGCTCGGAGGACCGCTCGCGAGCGCGGCGAGCACGGCGCGGCGCACGTGGTCGGTGACCCGCTCGTCGTCACCGAGCTCCCGATCGAGGAGCGCGGCGCGCTGGCTGAGGTAGTGGTGCAGCGCCGGATCGGCGCGCGCGATGGGCCGGGCCAAGAGCGGCGCGGGCAGCACCAGCTCGTTGGTGCTCGCGCCGAACGTGATGGGCGCGCGCAGAAAGACGGAGCGGTGCCGCTCGAGCGAGCGCGGCGCCGGGTGCATGAACGCGATCCTCATTGGCTGCACCGCCCGATCGCCGAGCAGGGTCCGCACCGTGGTGAGGGTCGCGGTCGCCTGGCACTCGGCCGGGTGACGCATGCGCGAGAAGCGCGGAGGCAGCGGCTGCGCGAAGATGGCTTCGTCGGCTTCGATGCGCATGCGGGGCAGCGCGTCGTCGAGCACGAGACGACGAAAGCGCTCGACGCAGCGCACCGCGTCCCCGACGGTCTCCGCGTGCGCCATCGCGTGTCCCACCACGCCGAGGCTCGCGACGGAGACCCGCTCGCCGAGCTCGATGCCGATGTCGCCTCCGAGCGCCGCGATGGCCTCCCAGAGGCGCGCGTGGGTCTCGAAGGGGACGCGCCCGTCGGGATCGCCGAGCTGCTCGAAGCTCAGGTCTGCCTGTTCATCGCAGTGATCCGCGTCGCGTCCGAGCGAGGCGAGCGCGCCGAGCAGCGCGGCCGGCAGCGCAGCGAGGACCGTGGCGGGCAAGCCGCGATGATACGCGCGCTTCTTGGCGCGCGGTGTCGCAAGAGCGGCGCGCGCTGCACGGGTGCGCGGGCGCGTCGTCGAGCAGGGTGAGCCCATGACCCAGCTCCCCGATCCCATCGACGTCCCCTGGTCCTTCAAGCCGCTCGCCTCGGCAGAGACGAACGTCGAGCGCTTCGACGACGGCCGCATGCGCTTCTCGATCGTGCACGACGTGCTCTCGGGGGTGACGCCCGAGATGCTGGTGTGGTGGTTCCGCAACATGCGAGGGACCATGGAGGTCGAGGGCAAGATCCACCCTCGCTATCGCGTCTGGCATCCCCGCGATCACGTCGAGCACCGGTATCACCACACGCCCGAGGCCGGCGACGGCGTGGGATCGGTCTTCCTCATTCACGAGGTCATCGGCCGCGATCCTCGCTACGAGGTGAACGTGCTCACCGACGTCACTCGGCTCGACGAAGGGGGCTTCGCCCATCGCCCGCGGGTAGCGGGCATCACCGGCGCGGTGCGGGCCGACTACACCTTCGAGCGGGTCGCGGGCGGAACCCGCTACATCAACTCGCTCGAGATCGGGTTCGACTCGCGCTGGGCCGCGCCGATCAACGCAGCCATCGCGGCCTTGCGCTTCGACGAAGCGCACGGTCGCGCGTGGCTGCTCCACAACGTCGAGGAGGTCGGCGCGTTCGAGGCGTTCCTCCCGCAGCTCTACGAAGCCGAGACCCGAGGGGCGAGCAGGCGGGCGTACGCCACGCCTTGATCGACTCCCCGCGACTCGACGCGCACGCAGGTTGCGCATACCCTCGCCGCCGAGGTCGACATGCGACGATGGGTGAGCGGTTTCGGGTTCATGGTCATCTGTTTCTTGGCGGGGTTGCCCGGGATCGCCGAGGCGCAGACGCCACCCGACATCCT
>CAYZQM010000139.1:5126-17331 GCA_964480175.1 uncultured Sandaracinaceae bacterium | reverse complement strand
GCGTCCTGCATCGTCGGCCACACCGACTCGCCGGCTTGCTCGTGGCCGTACGCCAGGGCCATCGCGTCGTAGACCCGGGTGGGGAAATACGAGTCGTCCATCCCCACGGGCTCGTACACCGGACGCGACGGAATCGAGGGCGTGACGCGAGACGCGGGGACGTAGTTCGTCACCTTCGTCAGCGAGCGCTGAGGACGAAGGCGACGACCCTCGTCGCGGGCGCTGTCAGCGTGCGAGTGTCTCGAGCTCGGACATCAGCGCTCGGATCCTCGCCTCTGACGCGCGCTCGTCGAAGAGGCGCAGCTCCCGCGCGGTCTCGATGCCCTGTTCGAGCGTCGACGGGAAGTAGACGGGGAGGCGCATGCGCACCAGGCGCACGACGCTCGCCGCGCCGGTGCGCATGATCGAGCCGGTCATTCCGCTCCCCTCGAGCGGATAGATGAGCGCATCCACGCTGCCGGAGCACTCTTCGAGCAGCGCCTTGACGAGCTTGCGGGTGCGATCGGCGCGCAACAGATCGAGCTCGAAGGGAGGACCTCGAAACACCGCGAGCACTTGAAAGCGCCCGTGGGCCTCGCGCGCGTCGCGGTAGAGCTTGCGGCACTCGATCACGCGCAGCTCGTTGAGCGGCTCGTTCCAGTGGCCGAGCACCCACGGGCCGACACGACGGATGGCCCACCCCGGGCCCGAGACGATCGGCTCTGCGGTGTGCTCGCTGACCATGAGCGCGGATCCTCGACGATCCGTGCCGCTCGGTCCAGCGCTCACAGGCCCGGGCAGGGCGTGCCCAGCGGCATCGGCGCGGGCACGACGCCCACGCCGGTCTCCACGAAGGTGCGGAGGAAACACCCGTACTGGTACCGCACGTCCTCGAGCTGCACGAAGATGTCGTGGGCATCGCTGAAGCCGTCTCCCGCGTACTGCACCACGACACCGGTATACGTCTCGCCACCGATCGACGTGAGGTTGTTCGAGACCGGATAGGGCACGATCCCCTCGCGGCCGTCGAGCGCGAGTGCGTCCTGCATCGTCGGCCACACCGACTCGCCGGCTTGCTCGTGGCCGTACGCCAGGGCCATCGCGTCGTAGACCCGGGTGGGGAAATACGAGTCGTCCATCCCCACGGGCTCGTACACGGGACGCGACGGAATCGAGGGCAGCGGACGCCGCGACAAGCGCGGCATGAACACCATGGGATCCGCCGGCTCCCAGCCGAGCTGCAGCAGCGCAAGCCCTGGGTGCAGGTGGGTGAGCGTGCTGCCCTCGGCGCCGATCAGGTTGCCGATGAGCCCGTCCGCGCCCGGGATCAGGCTCGTCTCGAGGATGAAGTACGACCAGTAGCCGCCCGCCCCGGTGGGCACGAGCGCGCGCAGGCGCGGCTCCACCGCGCCGATCATGTTGGTGTACATCCCGCCCATCGACTGCCCGAGACCCACGAACGCGTCGACGTCGAACCGGTGCGCGGTCTCGCCCGCAGGCAGGCTCGCGCCGGTGCACGCGCCGAGCGCCGCCGGATCGATCTCGAGCGTGGTGAGCGCCTCGATCATCAGGCGCTGCTCGAGCACGCCTTGATGGAACGTGGAGGGGAAGGCCGCGAGGTTGCCGAGGTTGATGTACGCGATGCCGCTCGCGCCCGGGACGCGATCGGGGCTCACCGGCAGCGCGGCGCCGACGGCGGCAAACCCATGCTCGGCGACGACGTGCGCAGGGCCTTCGCCGCGGACCGGCGTGCCGCCCTCGACGTAGGGCCCGCGATCCACCACCTGCGCCGCGATGCCTCCCGAGCCGTGGAAGTAGACCATCAGCGGCCAGCCGCCTTCGGGCATCTCGCGGCGGGGAATCGTGATCACCACCGGCACCGCCTCCATGCGCTGCACGATGGGCAGGCCCGCGCCATCGAAGGCGAAGCGTCCCTCGGTGTCGAAGGTGGGCGTGCCTTCTTGGAACTGCGGCATCGACATCGTGCCGAGCAGCTCGCAATAGCGAGGATGCGCGCCGTCGCTCGGATCGAGCGCCAGGTCGTCGATGGTCACGTCGTGCGCGGCGACCACGGCGTCGCTCAGGGTGCGGAGCGCCTCGACGACGTCGCCGGTGGTGAAGACGGTCGCCGCGGCGACCTCGGCGGTGTCGACCGAGATCATCGTGAGCGTCTCGAAGAGCGGCGCGTAGAGCGCGGCCGCGTCGCTGCCCCACGGCGCGCTCGGGGTGCCGCCCGACGCGAGGGTCGCGGTGTTCGCCTCGATCGCGAGCGGCCTGCCCAAGAGATCGCCGAGCGAGCGCAGGACGACGAACGCGTACCGGCGGTGAGGCACCAGCACGAAGCCCGGACGCGGCGAGATCCCGAGCAGGTAGTCGCCGGTCGATCGATCGACCGGGAGCGTGGACGCGACCGTGGGAACGAGCGCGCCGCGATCGGGGGAGTCGGGATCGACGTCGATCAGCAGGATGGGTGAGGTGCTCGCTGCGGGGATGACGTCGCCCGGCGAGCGCGGCCCCAGCGGCGCGGTGAAGCGAAAGTGGGCGACGGGGTTCACGGGCCAACCCGGTCGATCGTCGGCGACCACGCGCAGGTCGTTCAGGATGTCGGCGTTGCGGGGGTTGGGATAGTCGGTGACGTTCGGGGTGCCGTCGGCATCGAGGCGCAGATCCGAAGGGAAGGGGAACGCGAAGAAGTCGTCCCCGAGCTGCTCGAGATCGAAGCGCACCTCGGGCGGCCCGAGATCGACGAACGCATCCGCCGCGTCGGTCCCGGCGTCGCCGGGAGTGTTCGGCCCGTCGCACGCGAACGACGAGAGGGCGAGGGTGAGCAGCAAGAGCAGCGTGCGAGCGGAGCGACGAGACGGCATGCGCGGGAGCCTATCGCGGAGCGCCGCGAAGCTGCAGCCATCGCGTGCGCCGCCGGGGTCGATGTTGGCGTACCGTCACGGCGTGACGCTCTGGAACAGCGCTCGCGGGAAGAACGCCGGGTGCTTGCGCCGTTGGGCGCGGGTGCGCTCTCTCGTGCCTCGCTGGCTTGCCGTGGATGGCCTCGTGCTCGGTGTGGCCGTGGTGCTCGTCGCCTCGTGCGCGGGTCCCCATCGCGCGCCGAGCGCGCCTCGTGAGGCCGTGCGCGAGTCGGTCGAAGCGCCGGCCATCGATCCGCCGGTCGCGTCCGCGCCCGAGGAGCCCGCCGAGGTCAGCGCGCCGCCGACGATCATTCACCACGGCGTCGACCTCGCAGCGCGCGCGGCGCTGCGCGCGCTCCCGCTCCCCCGCGCGCGCGCCGCGCCGGCTCGCACGTGCATCGTCGAGGACTACGCGGTCATCCCCAACGACGACGACACCGGGGTCGAGCTGAGCCTCGAGTCCGACGCGCAGCACACCTACGATGCGCAGCGACGTGAGGTGCTCTTGTCGTGGAACTCGAACCCCGTCGGCCTGTCTGGCGAGGTGCGCCATCGCTACGACGAGCTCGGCGATCCAGTGGAGACCCAGGAGATCCCGTTCGAGAGCATCGAGGGTGGCCGGCCTCCGCGACCCGCGCCGTCGCTGCACCGGGTGAGTCGCTCCGACGGTGGGGTGGAGGTGGTGATCGAGCGCGAAGGTCGCGTCGAGACCACCGTTCGATATCACTACGACGAAGCGCATCGCGTCGCGTCGATCGAAGTCGCCAGCGACGACGGCGAGGGGATGTCCGCCGACACCACGCAGTGCCGCTACGACGCCGTGGGTCGGCCGCTGGGACATCGGATCGGGACCCCGGAGCAACGGGTGATCGAGCGCACCCTCGTCTACGAGGGCGACCGGTTGATCGGTGTGAGCCAGGGATACGAGGGCGACGAGCGGGCCGAGGCGAGCGTGTGGTCGAGCGAAGGCTCGGTGTGGGTGTACTGGGGTGAGTTCGAGGTCACGCGCTACCGAGGCGAGTGCGCGCCCGAGCTGCTCGGTCCGTGCGTGCGCGCCGAGGTGCCGTCCCTGGTGCGGGGCGAGCCGAGCGTCCCGTTGCCCGCGGTGCGCTTCGGTCGGCCGCTCGATCCGGCGGCGGCACCGATCGAGGATCGGATTCGCCTGGTGCGTCGCTTGGGAGGTCACGACTACCTGATCCTCGGCGAGGCGAGCGAGCAGCGCGGGGAAATGCGGGTCGACGAAGAGGCCTACGCCGAGCGCTACGTCGAGATCACCGAGCGGGAGGGCGAGCTGCCAGAGGCCATCACCGTCTTGGGTCCGGAGGGCTCGTGCGCTGCGCGTGCGGTCGCGGCGGTGCGTCTCGAGACGATGACGAGGCCCTACCACGACGAGGATGGCTGGGCGCACGCGAGCTTCCCCGCGTTCGACGCGATCGAGATCGAGTCCCCGTGTCCCGGCGTGCTCGCGGTGGAGTACGACGCCGCGGGCGTCGCGCTGCACGCCTCGACCGACGAATACGCCGGCGAAGAGGAACAGGACGATGGCAGTGTGCGCTTTGCCCTCGGCGACGACTGGAGCGCGACGCTCCGGCGAGGCCCGTCTGTCGACGACTTCTGCCCAGGCGATCCCGTCTTCACGATCACCCGCGGACGCCGGCGCATGGGCCGCATCGCCGAGGAGGTCACGCCGCTCGCGGTGCTCACGTGGTCGCGCGACCGCGCGGCGCTGCTGGTGACCGACGGAATGACGCGGTCGCTGCGGGCGCTGCCGAGCGGAGACAGGATCGCGACGTGGCGCGACCCTGCGCGCACCACGGTGGACTTCGAAGCGAATCCCTGCCTCTGAGCTCGTCGGGTACGTGGGCGGCGCGTTCGACGCGTCGCGCGCGCCGCGTGCTCAGCGCTGCATCCCGCGCGTGGGCACACTCACCCGATCCAGTCGCGCACGGCGTCGACCTCGACGCCGTCGAGCTCGAGGACCTTGTCCTTCTGCGTCGCGCCGCTCGCGATGCGCACCTGTCGCTTGGCCACACCCAGGGACTTCGCCACGAACGCGATCAGCGCGGCGTTGGCCTCGCCATCGACCGGCGGCGCGGTGAGCGCGATCTTCAGCGCGCCGTCGTGGACGCCGAGCACGGCGTTGCGGCTGCTGCGCGGCGCGATCCGCACCGCCAAGCGGCAGCCCGTCGAGGTCACGCGCACCGGCATCGGCCCGGGTCTACCAGGCGCCGAGCATGCGTTCGAGAGGCGCGTCGCAAGGGCGCGCCCCTCAGGATGCGGGGAGGGACGCGGCCACCACCGGCGCGGCGGTCAGCTGCGGTGCTCGATCACCAGGTTGGCGCTCACCAGACCATTCCACTGGCGCGCGAGGTGACCGGCGAACGAGGGGTCTTCGAGCAACACCCCGGCTTCGATGTTGTGCTCCTGGGCCCGGACGCTGAAGTTCGCGCTCGAGAGGAACGCGCGCTGCCCGTCCACCACCACGCACTTTGCGTGCAGGCTCGACCAAGGCGGGCCCGAGACCAGCGTGCGCTTGTCGTAGTAGATGCGGGGCGGCCTACCGGGGAACGGCCACGACTGGCGGAGGAAGGTCTCGACTTGGGCCGTCGCGTAGGCAGCGGGATCCGCGACGTGCTTCTCGGCCTGCTGCACGTGGATGAAGAAGCGGACGTCGAGCTGCCGCGCTTGCATCATGCGGTGCAAGGGCTCGAGCACGGCAGTGCCCTTCTCGAAGCTGAAGCCCGCCAGGATCACCTCGCGCTGGGCGCTCTCGAAGAGCGCGCGCAACACCACCGACGTGTCCCGCGCCGTCGAGCCAGAGCCCTCGGGCCCCGTCCACACCAGCTCGGGCGCGGGCCGCGCCGCGCGCGCTCGCTCGGCGATCGCGACCTCCAGCACGCTCTGACAGGCCAGCGCCGAGTGGCCCATCAGCGCACTCTCGAGCGCATCGACCTGGTGGGTGATCCCGAAGCTCGACAGCGCAGCGCGGGTCAGCGGCGCGCGCAGGTGCTTGGCGACGATCGCATCGCGAAGGCGCTCCAGCGTGGAGAGCGGCACGAGCGACAGATCCGAGCGCGCGCCCCCCTCGGTCATGGCTTGGTCTCGAAGAAGGCGAGCGCACTCGCGTTGCCGATCGTCGGTACCACCAGCGCCCGGTCCAAGAACCGGTTGAAGCGCTCACACGAGCACTCGGCGATGTAGAGGCAGCCGTGGCACGCCGCGCCCTCGGTGCGCCGGTCGCTCGAGATCTTGCTGGGGTCGTGGGCCGCGCACACCGGGTCGTTCGAGCACAGCCGCCCGAGCTCCCACGCCTCGCGCAGGTGATGGCGCAGGTGGCGTCCCTCCTCGACCAACCCGCCCAGCGTGCCCTCGCTGCCCGTCGTGCCGGTGCTGAGCATGATCGCCGCCATCGGCGCGGCGTCGGGCACGCCTGCAGCCTGGCAGTAGATCCGCTCGCGGATGGCGCTCGCCGCATACCCACACTCGAGGCTGATCGCCGTGAGCAACAGATGCGAGAGGCTGTGGAGCAGGTAGAAGCGCGCGCCAGGGAACTCCCCGCGTGGGTCTCGCTCGAAGGCCTCGAGCAGCTTCTCCGTTCGCGCGACCACCGCGGGCTTCTTCTCCCACGCTTGCACCGCGGCCTCATCGAGCTCGATGAAGATGCCCTCGCCCCGCACCTCGGCGGCGGGCAGCCACTTCTGGTTTCCGCTCGGTAGCGTGAGCGCGGCGGGCTTGAGGCGCGCGCTCGCGAAGTCGTACTCGCCCTGCAGGTTCGCGCTCAGCGAGTCGAAGCGGCTGAAGCTCACCTGCACCCGCACCTCGCGCAGCTCCGGGATCACCACGAGCCCCTTCACGCCGGTCGGGAGCGAGACGCGCGAGGGCGGGATCCGGAACGCCGCGAAGTCCACGTCTGGCGCGGGCTCGTTGCCGGGCTGCTCGTCGGGCGCGCCGACGATCTTCTCGAACTCCACCGTTCGCAGCGGGCGCTCGATCTCGGCGGGTGCGCCCTGCCGCTCGCTCTCGATCGTCGCGAAGACCTCTCGGAGATCGAGGCCCTCGAGCTTGCCGGCCACCACCTCTTGAAGCTCCATGAGCATCTCGAGCTGCTCCACGCTCTTCACCTTCTGCACCAGCTTCCAGATCTCGGGCGCGGTCACCCGGCGCGCGATGGGTGAGGGCTCCTTCGGGGGCAGGCGCAGCGCGCTCACCACCTGCGAGAAGTAGGCGTCCGACGCGGTGCGGACCAAGAGCTCGCTCTTGAGCTCGCAGCGCTCGTTGGTGCTCCGACCGCCGAGCCAGGGGCGCTCGCCGTCGCAGCCATAGAGGGGCGAGCGCGCGGCCGACAGGGGATTGGAGCTGTTGCAGCTCTGACAGCGCACCCGGATGCGGGTGAGATCGCCGGTGCCGCCCTCGTCGAGGTACAGCTCGGGTCGCTCGCACACCCCGGCGTCCCGACCGTGGTGGGCGAAGGCGCGCCAGGGATAGTCCGCGAGGTGCCCGAGGCGACAGGCGGCCACGAACCGCACGGGGATCGCGCGCGCCGTCTTGTTCGCTCTGCACTGGTGTCGATACCCATCCTTGTGCGGCTCGAACACATCGTTCGGGCGGCCCAGGCGACGACATCCTTGGCACACGAGCCAGCGAGGAAACTCCAGCGCCCGCACGCCGACCGCAGGATTCGGGTCCTTGCTGTCGCACTCCGGCGGACGCCGGAAGTAGTCGGTGCTCGCCAGGTCGAGATCGGGAGAGAGCCCCTTGAGCCGGGGCAAGAGCGCGCGCCGCAAGCGCTCGTCGTCGAGCGTGTGGTACTGACCGCCCTCCCACTGCCAGTGCTCGAGGCCGCCGATCACCACGGCCCGATCCACCAGATCCACCATGGCGCCCGGGCCGAACGTGGTGACCAGCTGGCTCTGCCGGATCTGTCCGTCGGGGCGCTTGTTCGCGCCCTTGCTCTTGCCGAAGCCCGCCGCTCGCTTGCCCGTCTTCTTGCTGGCCATCGCCTACTTCTCGTCCAGCTGCTTGAAGCGCACCCACACGTGGGCGCTGTTCTCGACGTCGCGCATCGAGGTCGGGGCCTCGAACTGCTGCGCGTCGTGGTCGTCCGGGCGGGCGTCGTCCGCGGTGAAGAGGAGCGCCATGCCCTGGTGGGTCTGTCGGTCCAGGCCGCTGTAGGTCCTCGCTCCGCCGCTGGCCACGGCGCTCGCGATCACCTTCTCCCACGAGTCGAGGAAGCTCTTGCCCCGGCGCCGCACGTGGTCCTGAATCCGATTCTCCGCCTCGACGTCGTGCCAGTTCCTGTGCTTGCCCGCGCGCCGCACGAGGCGCTCGAGCACCTTCTCGATCGCCGCGCGTTTGTCGTGGACGTCCATCGCGCCCAGCGGGCCGTCCATGCCAGCCACCCCGTGCCTCACCATCGAGAGGAACGTCCCGACCATGCCGCGGTCGAGCGTCTGGTGGCTGAACGGGGTGACGCTGGTGGCCTCGACCTCACGATAGAAGCTCTCGTGGTAGGCGACGAAGCGCTCGTAGTGCGAGCGGTCGCGGGGGCGCATCACGTTCAAGCACGTGACCACCAGACCGGGATATGCGCGACCCACCCGGCTCGTTGCCTGGATGTACTCACTCGTGGTCTTGGGCTGGCCGGTCACCACCATCAGCCCGAGGCGATCGACGTCCAGACCGACCGAGATCATGTTCGACGCGAGCACCACATCCAGCGGCTCGCCGGTGCGCTCGGCGCCGGGCGCGCTCACGAGGCGCACTGCGAGATCGTTCTTGGTGCGCTTGACCTCGTCGGTGCTCGCGCGGGACGTGAGCTCGGCGATGCGCCCGACGCTCCGGCGCGACAGCCATGGATGATCGCCCACGTGGTGATGGGGCCGCCGCTCATCGGACTTGCCCACCCGGCTGTACACCTCGTCTTGCACCAGCCGCCGCATGCCGCCGAGCTCGCGCAGGCTGTTGAAGTAGCCGATCAGCGTCATGTACGGATCGGCCGGCTGCTTGGGCTCGCCCTTGGGGTCGAAGCTGTGTTGCGCCGCGGCCAGGAGCACCGAGTACGTCCGCACCGACACCGCACGCAGCGCGCGACCAGGCGCGCCGACGCCGACGTACAGGCGGCCGTGTCGCTCCGCGGTGACGGGGGCGGGGCGGGCGAAGAAGTTGTCGCCCTCGTCGATCCCTCGCGGCGGAAAGAGCGCCATGTCGCGCCCGAAGAGCGCCCGGATCTGCTCTCGCGCCCGCCGCACGGTCGCCGTGGAACAGACCACCTTCGGCACCCTGCGCTCCCCGTCGACGGTGCGCTCACTCAGGTAGTCCACCGCAGTCTCGTACAGGCCGACCATGGTGCCGAGCGGGCCGCTGATCAGGTGCAGCTCGTCCTGCACGATCAGCTCGGGCGGCAACAGGCCCTCGGGCAGCGGCGTCGCGCCCTTCGGTGGTGTGTCCATCGCGCCGTAGGCCCGCAGATCGGTCAGGTGACTGGCCCGGCCGAAGAGCATCCCGGCCTCGCCCTTCCAGGGCATCATCGCGAACTTGTCGACGGTGGCCACCAAGAAGTCCGGCAGCTCGTCGTAGAGCTGCTCGTCGACGAAGAGCACCGGCAGCCCTTGGCCCGGCCTCTTCGCCTCGGTGAAGCGGCACGTGGCGCCGCTGCAATACACCACGGCGCGGGTGTACTTCGTCTTGCTCACCTTCCCTGCGTCGTCGATGAGCTTGATGTCTTCCTTCCGAACCTCGGTGTCGCACCAGGGACACTTGGTGAGCGGGAAGGGCGACTCCCGTGCTCCCACGCTGAAGTCGTTGAGGGCTGCGTGCACTTCCTTCAGTCGGTTCGCGGTCGCCGCCTTGCCCACCCAGAGGCCGACGGTGAAGCGAGCGTTGCCCAGGCGCTTGGGCTCGCGGTAGCGCATCTCCTCGAGGGTGCAGATGAGGGTCGCCGCGCGCTGGAGCTGATCGAGGGTCAACAGGCGCAGCGTGTAGCGGAGGATCACGGCCACGCCGCGTCCTTCGTCGGGCCTCTTCTTGCCGCGCAACCGGCGCAAGACGAGCGTGAACGCGATGAGGCCGAGGTACGCCTCGGTCTTGCCGCCGCCGGTCGGGAAATAGATGAGATCGGCGATCGCGCGATCGGGATGTGCAGCATCGGCGATCGAGCCGAGGTTCATCAGCACGAACGCGAGCTGGAACGGCCGCCAGCTGGGGCTCTTGCGGCCGACGTAGCGCTTGTCGGTACGGTGGCTGTCGGCCTGGATGGCCGCGATGTGCATCGCTTGGTTGGCCAGCGTGAACGCCTCACGCACCGTCGCGTCCCGGCCCAAGAGCGCGATGCCCTCGGTGATGCGCGCGACGATCTGCTCGACCTTGCGCACCAGGCCATCGCGGGTGTCCTCGAGGCTCTTGCGCGGCAGGGGCTCGCGGCGCTGGCGCTCGAGCCACGCACCGTAGGCCTCGAGCAAAGGGGACAGGGCGCGCTCGAACGCCACGCCGTCGAGCTTGGCGAGCTCCGCCATCTCGAGCACGAGGTTCTCCACCCGCTGGTGCTCGACGTCGGGCACCTCGAAGTGCGGCAGCTGGGTGGTGCACAGCGAGCGCACCTCGCCATCGATCACCTGGGGAGCGCGCAGGCTGGTGTTGTGCCCCACCGCCCACTCCTTGCGATCCCGGAACAAGAGCGCGAGCACCCGGGGATCGTCCTCTCGGTCCGCGTCTTCGCCGCGCCGGTTGGGGCGAGAGAGAAACCCAGTCTGGTAGTGCAGCCCCAGCTGGACCTGAAACACGTAGTTCAGGTCCCGGTCCTTCTCGAGCGGCGGTCGGTCGTTGACCACGAACAAGCTCAACACGCGCGCGCCTTGGGGCAGCCCGTCCATGTTCGTGACCTGGAGCTCCCCGACGATGCGCAGGCCGACCGACATCGGGACGGCGATGCCCTCGGCGAGCTGGGCGGCGTCGAGGGGGACGGGGAAGCGCAGCGGGCCGTGCGGCACCCGCTTCCAGCCATCGACCTTCTTGTCGTCTCGATCACTCGCGACCTCGACCTTGTCGTAGTCCGCATACGAGAGCTCGACCTCGAGCACGTCGTCCGCGCTCGACGAGGCCGGCGGCAAATACACGCTCAGCCCCAGTGACGCGGGAAAGAGCACCGGCCGCTTGGGCTCCGGCTCTTCACTCCCCGCATCGTCCGCCTGGCTCTCCGAGCCGGCGGCGAGCTCACCCCCGCGCGAGTCCAGATCATCGGCGTCGGGCACCCGCGCGCCCGCCGGCGCCAAGAACCCGGTGAGATACCAGCGCGAGGGCGGCAGCGTGAGCGTCTCGTCCGAGCGATGCGCCTCGCTGCGGTCGGCGCCGGGCACCCCGATCGCGAAGGGCCCGACCAGGTCCGCCTCCAGAGCCAACAACAGACGCGCACGAACATCCAAGGGGGTCATCGGTAGAGCGGGCATGGTAGTGGAAAGCGGCCCAGTGCGGGCAGCGATCGCACGACGCGGCGCCGGGCACCGAACTGACGCGGCTCGATGACGCGGAGGTCGCTCAGTGTGGTCGCTCAGTGTGGTCGCTCAGTGTGGTGCGGCGAGCGCGGCCAGCAGCCGGTCACGCGCGGCCCATACCCGGGCTACGTCGATGCTCCGCCGATCCTCGAGCTTGCGGTACATCGCCCACTCGCTCTGGCCTTCGCCGCCGCCACGCGCGCGCTCGACGAGACCGACGGCGTACGTCCACAAGCGCACGTCGGCCTCGTGCGCCTTGCTCTTGGCGAGCTTGGCGAGCCGAGTGCGGGGAACGCTCACGCCCTCGTCTCGGCACATCCGGTGAAGCGCCTCGGTGCGAGGATCCCCTCCGTGTCGACTGCGCTTGCCGGCCCGCGCGCCTGCGTGTCCGGGCGCGAGGCGCAGCGACGCGTCGACCAGACGCCCGCCCCAGTGAAGTCGACTCACGTGGAACGAGGTGCGCAGAAACGAGCCCAGCAGCGCCGCGTAGGGAAGGGCTCGGTCGAGCGAGGGCGCGAGCTCGAGCGGGAACGACGAGGCCTCATCCCGCAGCCACGCCGCGCACGCGCGGCGATCGAGCAAGCGCGCTTCGCTCGCCTCGGAGAGCACCTCGGGATCCGCACGGGCCGCGTCGCCGAGCCACATCAAGAGCGCATAGGCCTTGGTGTGGAGCGCGAGGGTCTCGGCGACGAGGTCTCGATCGATGCGGTGCTTGGCGTCCATGCGGTCGCCCTGAGCAGGCGTCGTGCCGCATGAGAAAGCCCGGTCCGAGCCATGCCCGCGCGGTTCGACAGAATCCGTTCGTATAACGCGCCTATCCGAACGGCAGGCGAC
>CAYZQM010000139.1:2266-5116 GCA_964480175.1 uncultured Sandaracinaceae bacterium | reverse complement strand
CGCAGCCAGACGGCGAGCATCTTGCCGGCCGTGGTCGCGGCGGACGACGAGGCGCCGCGCCCGGAACGCATCGGTCAGCCGTTCGCTCCCCCGAAAGAACCCGAGCGCCCAGGTCAGAAGATCGATGCGAGGCGCGGGGACGAGCTGCACTTCGTAGTAGTTGCCGAAGTAGATCGACCACCGGCCACCGCCCCGGTCGAGGTACGCCTCGTCGTCGAGCCCCGCGAGCCAGTGGAGCTGGAGCTGATCGAGCACCGCACCCGTCGCCTCGTCGATCGCCAGCACGTGCAGCCCGCTGTCGATCATCCCGAAATACTCGCGAGCAAAACCCACGATGGTCCCGCCGTGGCGAAAGACCTTCGTGATGTGCTCGGTGTCGGTGGTGAGGTGGGGAATCGGCTCCCCCTTCCAGGTGAACCAACCCTTCGGCTCCCGGTACGGATGCACCACCCCGAGCCCGAGATTCCAAGGCTTGTCGTGGTTCACGGGGCGCTCCCTTCGGGTACGGTGACCTCTTCGATGACGGACTCGAACAATGCGCGAGACGCCAAGTCGCCTACGACCGCGCCGCCGATCGCGACGGCGCCGACGCAGACGGGCGCAGCCTCGCCACACAACAGCGCGCCTGCGTAGCTTCCCGCGGCCCATCCGCCCATTCCCCCGAGCCAACCAGCGGCCTCGTCTCCCAGTGCGAGGGTCACGTCGTCGGCGTTCACGACCCGATACACGCTCAGCGCGATCGCGACGACGACCACGGCGCGGGACGCCGCGCTCCATCGGGCGATGTTGGTGGTCGCCTCCACCCGAGCGCCGCCCGAGCGGCGAATCACCTCGGTGAGGACGATGTCGCGCTCGGCCGCGGACAGCGATGAGGCTGGGCGAGAGAACAGCTCCTGAGCGCGCGACTCGATGAGCCCGCCCAGCGTGTGTCCTCGCGAGGCCGCTTCCGCCCACGCTCGCGCGAGGTGGGTGGTCGACGCTCGGGTGGAGCCGCGAATGAGATTGCGTACGGCGTACGCCTCGGCAGCGCCTTCCGACGGGGTGATCGCGCCGGACTCGACGCGCGCGAGGATGTCGTTGGCAGCGTCGGCGATGCGCGCCTGGTACTCCAACCGTGCGGGTGCGCTCGCCAGGACGTCGCGAGCGATCGCGCCGGCGACGACGTTGAGGTCCTCGAGCGCGAGGTCGAGGGTGACCCGATCGGCGATGGGCAGACACGCTGGTCCCGTGGCTGCACCTGCGGCGTCGATGCCCACGCCCGCGTCAGCGTCTACCCCGCCCGGCAGTCCGCTGGGTACGCAACCGTGCCCCTCGGCGTCCTCGGCTGCGTAGGCGTCGCGCGCGCGGATGGCACGGTCCGCCTCCCGCTCCAGGGCTCTCAGCGTGGCCGCGTCGAGTGCCCCGGTCGGTGGCAAGTCAGCCGATGCCTGGAAGCGAGTGATCGCCTGTGCCGTGTCCTCGTCGAGCTCCCCGTCGGGCTCGATGCGCTCCGTGCCGGAGATGCGGTTCATGAGGACCTGCGCGCGTCGCACGAGCGTCGCGTCCTCTGGTGCGCTCCCCGCGCTGGTTGCGTCAATCGTGCGACCACCGATCATCTCTACCGAGCTCATGGGTGCCTCCGTCTTTGGAAGCGCGCCTCTTCGGAGGGCGTGGCCTGTCGTTGCGCGGTCGTGCCCGCGCGGCGTTCGGCCCACGCGCGGAGCGCACCGCGTGCTTCCGACGGAGGTGACTCCGGCGATCACGACGCGCTCGTCGTAGTGGCCGGAGTCGACTGGCCATGGGCCCCGCCGAGGTGGGTCTCGAGCGTGGCGAGGCCGGCTGGATTTCGTACAGTCGGCGGATGATTCTTCGTTGTTCGATCCTGGTCCTCTCTCTCGGCCTCTTGGCATGCGGTCCCTCCGGCGAGGAGGTGGCCGGACGCGCCGCGGCGCGCGAGGCGATCACCGCGCTTCGCGCGCAGCTCGACGAGCGTGACCGCGCCGCCCGCGAGGCGATGACCCTCGAGGGCGCCGCAGTGGGTCCGTGCGATCCGGCCCAGGTGCGCCTCGCCGCCGACCGCTTCGCCGAATGGAACACCGAGCATCTCGACCGCGCGCACCTCGCGAGCACCAACGCCATCCGCGCCAGGCTCCGCGAGGCGACGGAGCTGCTCGATGACGACCGCGAGCCCTTCCGCTGGGCGAACGCGGCGCGGCTCGTCGAAGAGGTGCGTGGCTCGGTGGAGTCCCCCTCGGGCCACGACGTGGTGATGCTCGCGCAGATGGAGCCGGTCGTGCTCGCGATGGACGGATCGTTCACGGGAGGTCGGACGCACGGCCGCATCTTCGGCTGGGACGCGGCCGGACAACGCGTCGTGTGCTCGAGCGACTTCGATCACACACTGCCCAACACGCTCCACGTGGGCGGCGGCGACCTGCGGAGCGCGCAAGTCTACGGCGCGCGGACGGCCGCCTTTCTGGCAGGTGGCTTCGGCGAGCAGACCGGTGAGTCGTTCGGGGTGCCGTCGCTCTGATCGCGTTCGCGCTCAGCCCGCGCGCTTGAGCGTCAGGCCCGGGACGCTCGCTCTCAAGAGCGTCACCACCTCGGGGCTCTTGCGCGCGAGCCTGCCGAGCAGGGCCGTCATCGAAGGGACGAGCGCGGTGTTCAAGGTGCGGGCGCTGTCGATGGGGATGTAGATGGCGATCTTGGGCTGTCCGTCGTGGCGCACGACGCGGGCGCTGGCCTTCTTGAGGCCGAGTGATCGCAAGACCTTGGCGGCCTCGTTGCCCAGCTTCTCGCGCTCGGCTTGGACCGCGGTGGGCACCGCCGGCTCCTTGCTCCCCTTGATGCGCTTGGTGCACGCCCGGAGCT
>CAYZQM010000139.1:0-2256 GCA_964480175.1 uncultured Sandaracinaceae bacterium | reverse complement strand
ATGGTCTGTGCGAACGGCGCGCGCTGCCCGGGCTCTGCGCCTTGGATTCGCTCGTTACCCCGCAGGATGGTGCCCGCGTCATCGGCCCGCCCGATGGCCTTGGCATACAGGGTGAGCGCGTAGCACTTCTCGATACCGGTGTTCTGCGCGGTCTGCCGATCGAAGGCGCGCGCCACCATCATGTACTTCTGCGCGGTCATGTGGGACATGCCCAGGTTCAGGCGCTCGATCAGCGCCTTGAGGTCGGCCGATCCAAGCAGCTCCTTGTGCGGCATCAGCATGCAGAGGAGATACCCGGTGTCCCAGAACGAGCCCGCGCGCAGCCGCTCCTGCTCGGCGAGGCGCTCGACCACCCACACCGTCAGCCGCTCCCCCGAGAGCCCCGCCGGCGGGGTGCTTGGATTCTGAACCCCTCCACCTTGCGCGGGCACGGGCGGAGGCGTGACCACCACGGAGTCCACCGGCCGGCGCGCCCGCGCCGGAGGATTGAGCACCAGCGGCGTCCCGCGGAGCAGGGTGGTGGTGATCACGGGAGAAGGAGGTGTGACCTTCGGCATCCGAGCATGGTGCCGGGCTGGGATCAGAAATCCAAGTACCCCGCATACGGGCCCCAGACCCGAGAACGACCGCCCGGCTCGCACGCGAGCGGCTGACGACCTCACCCCCCTGGGGGGATGCGACGCCCAGGGCTGGCCAGCGATGCTTGGTGCATGAAGCGTCCGGCGATCTCATGGGCCCTCCCGCTCGCAGTCCTCACCGCACTCGTGTTGCCCGCGCCCGTGCATGCGCAGTCGCCGACACAACTGGTCTGTGAGACCGTGATCGCGCCGACGGTGGCGCCCGATCCGGCCGCGGCGTCCGTGTATCGCCTGCGACTGGACGGCCACGCCGAGCTCGCCGTGAGCGAGGGGAATCCGGCGTTCCAGATCGGGCCTGACCCGCACGCCGGCACGGGTCAGACCGTCGTGGTTCGTGTGGTCGAGATGGGCTTCACGAACCGCGTCGTGCTGTGCGGCGACGTCACGATCGGGACGACCTACGCACTCCCCGCACGCAGCGACGACGGTCCGGCACGCTACGCGGTCGAGATCTACGGACCGCTGAGCCTTCGTCCGTCGGGCGAGGACGCGCGGTGGCACGACGAAACCGACGCGCGGCTGGTCCAGCTGCGGGAGCAGGTCTCTGCCCACCTCGCCGACGCGGTGGTCGTAGGGTTGGCGACCGCGCTTCGAGCGGCGTTCGACACATTCGCGGGCGCGCCAACCGAGGTGAACGCACAGGCCGCCGTCGACGTGATCCCGGACTGGCGAGGGGTGGTGACCTTTGCTGGGGTGACGGTCGATCCGTCGACTGCGGCCGAGGTCCGGAGGCTGCTTCAGCCGCTCACCGCGCTCCGAGCCCGACTGGTGCGCTTCACGGGGACCAATCCACCGACCGCGCTCGTCGCCGACGACACCGCAGCGTGGAATGCGGTGGACGCGTTGCTCTCGAGAACGGGTGCCCCGAGCCACGAAGCGATTGTGGAGTACTGTGGCCGGCACGCGCGCTACCGCTGGCACCAGGGCTCCAGAAACGCTCGCCTCCTCGCGCTGTTCCAGATCACCGATGCTCCAGAGAGTGCAACGCTCGAGACCGGTATCGCGGGTCGCACGGATGTGTCAGATGACATTCGCGGTGGGCGCCGCTATGCGCTCGTGGTGCACGGGGTGGCCACCGACTCGGGCGTCCGTGTTCATCGTGCTCGGGGCGCCCGCATCCGCGCGAGCGCAGTCGAAGCGGCGGCGCGAGCGCTACCTTGGCTCCTCCGTGCGGCACGTACGGGGGCGATCGCAGGCGCAACACCGACCGACTGCAGCGGTCAGCCATTCGACACCGTGATCGACGAGGCGGTCGGGCCGCTCGCAACGATCGGCACTCGTACGTTCGTGATGGATCCCTTCGATCGCGACTACGAGCACACGGTGCGCGTCTGTCCTGCCGATGGGTGCGGAGATGGCTTCGCGCGTGCGATCAGCTCGATGACCATCCGCCCCGAAGAGAGCACCTTCGGGCTCATGTTGCTCGTCGACTTCGCGATGACCGTCGGGCTTCCCGCGCCCGATGGAGGTGACTTCCGCGACGCGCTGAGCCGCTACGAGCTCACCCCGGCCGGCCCGCTCGGTGGCCCAGAGCAGCTGCACTCGATGGAGCGCGTGTTTCAGCCCGCCGCGATGTTCGGTGTCGCCGTCCTCGTCGGTCTTCGCATCTGCGACTTCG
>CAYZQM010000138.1:17212-17587 GCA_964480175.1 uncultured Sandaracinaceae bacterium | reverse complement strand
GGGCTCGCTTCGGCCGGCTCGCCATCGCCCGCCCGCACCGCGGCGCGCGCCCTTCGTCCCACGAACGCCCGCACCTCGTCCTGATCGGCGGGCAGCGAGAGCGCGCCGTCGAAGAACGCCTCGCGGCGCACATCCAGGATCACCGCCTCGTAGCCGGTGTCGCTCGCGCGAACGACGACGACCGCCGCGGCCGTCGAGAGGCGGCCCAGCCGCACCAGCGCCGGCAGATCGCGCCGCTCGGAGAGACCGAGCCCGCGTCGCTCGCCGCGCACCGCATCGAGACCGTCGCCCTCGCCTCGACCGATCAGCGCTCGACGCAGCGCGGGATCGCTGGGCAGGCGCACCGCGCCGCTCGCCTCGAGGAGCGCCGTGAGC
>CAYZQM010000138.1:0-17202 GCA_964480175.1 uncultured Sandaracinaceae bacterium | reverse complement strand
CCGGCCTGCGCCGCGATCGCCGCCCTCGCGGCATTCCACGGCGTCCGCACCCGCCGTGAGCTCCTCGGCCGCAGCGACGGTCGGCTCGTCCGGATCCCCGACGAGCACCACGCAGACCTTCGGGGCCGGCGCTGCGCTGGCTGCGGTCGCCTCGCTCGCAGTCGCCTCGCTCGCAGTCGGCTCGCTCGCGGGTGGCGCCTCGCTCGCGCCGGTCCCTGCGTCCGGGGTCGCGCTCGGCGTGCCTGCATCGCCCGCGGGCGCGGGCTCCGAAGGCGCGCTCTGCGCGGAGACACTGCTGGCCAGGGAACAGAGCAACAGAGCGATCAGCGCACGCACGGCGCGCGTCGTAGCACCCGCGCCGCCGTTCGCGTAGCGCGTCTCGGCACCGCGACCCGTCGTTCGCTATGCTTGCCCCGTGACCGCGCTGCCCACCACGTCCGTGTCGTACGCGGAGTACCTGGCCCTTGAGCAGGCCTCCGCGACGAAGCACGAGTACGTGGACGGACACGTCTACGCCATGGCTGGCGGCACCCCGGAGCACGCTCGACTTCAATCGCGGCTGACGCAGCTCATCGGCAACGCGCTCGGGGGGCGCCCCTGCGAGGTCTTCTCCTCGGACCTGCGCGTTCGCATCGAGGCGACCAACCGCACCACGTATCCCGACCTGACCGTGGTGTGCGGCGCGATCGAGACCAGCGGCGTCGACCCCCACGCCATCATCAACCCCACGGTGCTGGTCGAGGTCCTGTCCGACGGCACCGAGTCGGCAGATCGGATCGAGAAGTGGGCCCACTACCGGCGCATCCCGAGCCTGCGCGCGTACGTGCTCGTCTCGCAACGCGAGCAGCGCGTCGAAACCTACCGGCGCGATGGCACCCGGTGGATCTTCGAGGAGGCCGGGCCGGCGGAGGCCCTCTCGATCGGCGGGATCGACGTCGAGGTGGCGATCGATGCGCTCTACGCTTCGACGCTGGCCTCGTGAGCGCGTAGCGGGCGCGGAGTGTTTCGCGTAGCCTCGCTCGGCTTTGCGCAAACGTCCGGTCCGACGCGCGGCGAACGCGGCCTTCACCTTCGGCTGGACGGCCACGCAGTCGGCGCACGCGCTCGGTCGCATCGCCGCGCAGGCGGATGCGGACACGCTGCGGGGCATCGAGCGACGGTGGGCGAAGGTGCTGCTGCGCGCTTGGGGCATCCGGCTGAGCGTCGAGGGCCTCGAGCGGGTCCCGCGCGGCCAGCGCTTGGTGATCATCTGCAACCACCAGAGCTACATCGACGTCGTCGCGCTCTTCTCCGCGCTCCCCGAGCTGCCGGTCTTCTTGGCCAAGAAGGAGCTCCGCAACATCCCGCTGTTCGGGCGCGCGATGGAGTCGATAGGTCACGTGTTCGTCGATCGTCAGAACCGAGAGCGCGCCCACGACGCGATCGACGAGGTCGGCCGGGCGCTCAGGCCGGGGCTGCCGGTCGTCATCTTCCCGGAGGGGACCCGCGCGAGCCGCGCGTGCATCCAGCCCTTCAAGAAGGGGGCGTTTCACCTCGCCAAGGCCGCGGGCACGCCGATCCTCGTCGTCGGGATCACCGGCAGCGTCGAGGCCTGGCCCCGCGGCACCAGCGCGCCCGTCCCTGGGCCGGTCACGCTGCACGTCGGTGGCCTCATCTCCGCGAGCGACGTGGACGCGCTGCCGCTGGATGGGCTGATCGACCGAGCGCGCGGAGAGATGGCCGAGCTGACCGGACTGCCCATGGCCGCGCGCGCCGACGAGACCGCGCGCTGAGCCTGCCGCGCGGCTGCCCGCGTTGACGCACGGTCGGCATCGGGCGACGCTCTCGAACTCGTGGCTCGCCGTGTCGCCTCGCTGCTCCTGCTCCTGACGATCGGGCCGGGGTGCGCGTGCGGGGCGCCGAACGGCGCAGGCGACGCGGGGCCCGATGCGCGCCTGGAGGCGAGCACCGAAGACGCTCGCGAGGGCCGCGACGCTCCGGATGCGCGCACGCTCGACGCGCCACTCGATGCGCCCCGCGACGTCCCGCCGGATGCGCCGCTGCTCGGGCCGCCCTACCCCATCGTCCTCGCGCACGGCTTCTTCGGCTTCGATGACTTCGCGGGCATCGACTTCATCAACTACTTCTTCGGCGTCCTCGACGATCTGAACGAGGCGGGCGAGACCGAGATCTACATCACCACCGTCGATCCTTTCGCGGACTCGACCACGCGCGGCCTGGACTTGCTCGCACAAGTCGAGGCGATCCAGCGCGAGAGTGGGTATGCGCGGGTGAACTTGATCGGCCACTCGCAGGGTGGGCTCGACGCGCGCGTGGTCGCGTCGATGCGCCCCGATCTGATCGCGTCGGTCACCACCGTCGCGACCCCGCACCGCGGGACCATCGTCGCGGACGTGGTGCTCGAGCTGGTGCGCGACGACCGATTGCAGGACGCGATCGACGCGCTGGTGCGCCTCATCGGCGCAGCGCTCTACGACACCGTGGGCAACGAGACGAGCGTGTTCGACGCGCTCCGCCAGCTCTCGAGCGACGGCGGCGACGCGTTCAACGCCAGGTACCCGGACGTCGAGGGGCTGCCCTACTACTCGATCGCCGGCCGCAGCGCGCGCACCACCGCGGTCCGCGAGCCGTGCCGGAGCGGCGAAGCGCCCGAGTTCTTGGACCGCTGGAACATCTACACCGATCCCCTCGATCCGCTCTTGAGCGTGCCCGGCGCGATCGTCACCGAGCGGGCGTTCGGCGGTGAGGTGAACGATGGCTTGGTGTCGGCGACCTCCGCGCGCTGGGGCCGCTTCTTGGGCTGCATCCCCGCGGACCACCTCGATCAGATAGGCCACCTCGTGGGCGACTCGCCCGGCTTCGGCAACGGCTTCGACCACCTGCGCTTCTATCGCGATCTCGTGGCCTTCCTCCGCGCCGAGGGCTTCTGAAGAACCGTTCTCCGTCTGCTAGGGTCGGCGCTCGTTCGTGAGCCACGTTCTCGGCATCGATCTCGGAACCACCAACAGCGTCGTCGCCATCGCGGACGGTCGCGAGGTACGGGTCCTCTTCGACGAGGAAGGTCAGCGTCTGATCCCGTCGGTGGTCTCGTTCCATCCGCAGGGCGACATCCTCGTCGGCTACGCCGCGCGCGAGCGGCGCCTCATCGACGCGCAGAACACCATCTACAGCACCAAGCGCCTGATCGGCAGACAGTGGGGCAGCCCGGAGGTCAGGCGCGCCAAGGAGCGCTTCGGCTTCGAGCTGCGCGAGGGGCCGAACCAAGGCGTGCTCGTCGCGGCGCGCAACGAGACGTTCACGCTGCCGGAGATCAGCGCGTTCGTGCTGCGCGAGGTGCGCCGCGTCGCCGAGCAAGCGCTCGGACACGAGGTCTCCGAAGCCGTCATCACGTGCCCCGCGAACTTCAACGAGCTGCAGCGCGCCGCGACCAAGGCGGCGGGCAAGGTCGCCGGGCTCGAGGTGCTCCGGGTGCTCAACGAGCCGACCGCAGCGGCGCTCGCGTACGGCTACGGCGGGCAGACGGGGCGCGAGCGCATCGCCATCTACGATCTCGGCGGGGGCACCTTCGACGTCACGCTCCTCGAGCTCGCGGGCGACGTGTTCGAGGTGCTCGCCACCGCGGGGGACACCTTCCTCGGCGGCGACGACGTGGATTTGATGATCGCCGAGCGCATGGCGGAGGCGTTCCTCAAGCAGCACCGCTTCGATCTGCGATCCGATCCCCAGGCGTTCGAGCGCCTGCGCGCCGCGGCCGAGTGGGCCAAGTGCCAGCTCTCGGTGGAGGCCGACGTGCAGCTGCGGGTCGAAGAGCTCGCGTACGGCGCGGGCGGCGGCTCGCTCGATCTCGTCTTTCAGCTGAGCCGCGCCGAGCTCGACGCGATGCTGAAGCCGCTGACCGATCGCACCATCGACGTGTGCGAGGAGGCGCTCGGCATCGCCAAGCTCCACCCGGCGCAGCTCGACAACGTGATCTTGGTCGGCGGCTCCACCCGGGTGCCGCTGGTGCGCAAGCGCGTCGCCGAGCACTTCGGGCGCGAGCCGCTCTCGACGATCGATCCGGACGTCGTGGTCTCGCAGGGCGCCGCGCTGCACGGCTTCGCGCTCAAGGCCGGCGGCGCGCGCGCGAGCCAGCCGCCACCGAAGGCGATCGGGCGCGTCGCGCTCCGCAAGCAGACGCTCACCGGCGCGCAAGCCCAGCGCCGCTTGGTGATCCAAGAGGAGAACGCGGCGCGTCCGGCCGGTCCCGCGTTCGCGCCCCAGGCGCCTCCCTCGCGTCCGCTCGCGCCGCCGCGCGCGCCCGCGATGGCGTCGATGGGGATCTTCGACGAGGCCGCCGACGACACGACCTCGCTGAGCGCCAAGCCCGCGGGCATGCCGCCGCTGCGCCCGCCGCCGGTGCCACCCTCGCGCGGGCTGCCGCCGCGTCCGCCGCCCGTCGCGGTGCAGCGCCAAGCCGTCGTCGCCGTCGGCGTGCCCGCGCCGCGGCAGAGCGCGCCGCCGCCGCTGCCGCCCCGCGCGCCCGAGCCTGCGGCGCCGGAGGCTTGGGACGTCGGACCCGCCGCGTGGGATCAGCCGACCTCCGCGTGGCAGCCCGCGCCGCAAGCGCCGCCGCCGCCGCCTCCGCCCGCGCAAGCCGCGCACGCCGCGCCGCCGGCCGGACAGCAGCCGAACTTCTTCTCCGACTTGCCGCTGCCGGGCATGCCTCAGCAAGCGCCGGTCATCGACGCGTTCGCGATGCCGCAGGCGCCCGCGCCGCTCTTGCTCGACGTGACCCCGCAGTCCCTCGGCGTCGAGATGGTCAACGGGTTCTGCGAGTCGGTGATCAAGCGCAACGCCGCGATCCCGGTGGAGCAGACCCGCGTGTTCACGACGGGCTCCGACGATCAGGAGGCCGTGCTCGTGAAGGTGGTGCAGGGGGAGTCGCGGCGCATCGAAGAGAACCAAGCGCTCGGGCAGATCGAGCTCACGGGTCTGCGGCGCGCGCGGCGCGGCGCGGTGAAGATCGGCGTGACCTTCGTGATGGCGACGGACGGAACGCTCGGCGTGAAAGCCGCCGATCTCGAGACGGGACGCGAGCAGGCGATCCGGGTGCAGCTCGTCGGCGCGGTGAGCGACGCCGACGTGGCCGCGATGACCGCGAGACAACAACAGCTCCTCGGGAGCAGCTGATGGCGGAGCCCGACTACTACACGCTGCTCGGAGTCGAGAACGGCGCGCCGGCCGATCGCGTGCGCGCCGCGTTCCACGATCTGGCGCGCCGCTACCATCCCGACCGATGGGCCGCGCACCCCGAAGCGGAGCGCAGCAAGGCGGGCGCGATCTACCGCCGCGCGGCCGAGGCCTACCGCGTGCTCATGGACCCCGCCGAGCGCGCTCGCTACGACGCGGGTCTGTTGCGGGGCGAGGTGCGGCTCGGGCCTGCGCCGGTGGAGACCGGAGGCCGGCCGCCGCCCGCCGCGGTGACCTCGATCAAGAACCCCAAGGCGCGCCCCTTCTGGCAGAAGGCGCAGGACTCGATCAAGGCGGGGGATCTCAAGGCCGCGAAGCTGAACCTCACGCTCGCGAAGAACGCCGATCCGGGCAACCCGATGATCGAGGCCGCCCTGAGCGACGTGCTCGCGAAGCTCAAGGGCTGAGCGCCTTCGCGCGCGGAGCGGACACGCTCAGAAGAAGACGGAGCGACGCTGCCGCAGCCCGCGGTGCAGCATGCTCTGGATGGTCTTCTGCACGACGTGCACCTTCTGCTCGATCACCGCGTCGTCGTCGTCGGGATCGCCGGTGAAGTGCAGCGGCTCACCGAAGTGGAGGCGATAGCGCGTCGGCAGAGGCGCGAGCATCCCGACGAAGACCTGCGGGATGATCGGGAACGCCGGCATGCCGAGGAGCTTGGCGAGCGGGCGCACGTTGAAGAGCGACGGATACTGCTCTTCGCCGCCGACCACCGCGACGGGGACGATGGGCGTGTTGGTCTCCAGCGCCAGGCGCATGAAGCCGAGGCCGAAGTTCTCGAGCTGGTAGCGCCGATCGAACGTCTTGGAGATCCCCTTGCTGCCCTCGGGGAAGACCACGAGCGTCTCGTCCTGGGTGAGCAGGCGGCGCGCGTTGTCGGGCGCGCCGACGACCTGCCCGCAGCGCGGAAAGAAGATCGAGACGAAGGGCAGCTCGGCCGACCAGCGCTCGACCATCGCGCGGGGAAAGCGCGGCGGCTCGGCGTCGAGCATCAGCGCGCTGCCGAGCAAGAGGCCGTCGATCGGCACTTGGCCGCTGTGGTTCGCGATCACCAGCGCGCGCCCCTCGGGCAGCTGATCGATCCCGAAGACCTCCGTGCGGAAGTAGAAGCGATGAAGGAACGCCGCGGCCGCGAGCGCGTAGCGCGCCGTCGCCGGATCGAAGCCGAAGGGATCGACGCCCGCCTCGTTGGGCCGGGTGTGGATGCGCGCGAGGCGCGCGTCGAGCTCGTCGCCCAGGCGATCCTCGGCGAAGCGCACCATGCGATCCCCGAACCGGTCGAAGAGCTCGGCGAGGCCCGCAGGCGGCACGCTCGCCGGCGCCTCCATCGGGGGCGAAGACCGGCGACGATCCTCATCACGGCGGGTGTGCTCGTCCCCCGGACGCACTCAGCCCTCGTCTTCCTCGGCGGCCACGCGCACCCAGAAGGTCACACCGATCGACACCGCGCATCGCTCGCAGAGCGGCGGCTCCTCGCGATGCACCCGATCGCCTCGGGTCTCGAGGTAGAGGCCACGCTGCTCCTTCGGCACGGCATGGGGCAGCGCGACGCCGCATGCATCGCACGCGATCGCGCTCTTCAGGCGGGTGGAGGTGGCGGCCAAGGCGCCGACCATACCCCGCGTCGGCGGATCGTTCATCCACGTTCCGCTGAGCGAGCGCGTCACCGGGATCGTCGTGCGTGCGGCCGCCTCTGCTAAGGTGGCCCGATGCGCACGCCCCTCCTCGCCCTCTATTGCGGCCTGCTGCTCGTCTCGTCCGTCGGCGTCGCCCAGGCGCAGGGGCACGGCGGCGTCGCGGGCTCGGGGATGACCGACGGCGCGGCGTCCGTCACCACCCGCACCGACGTGGCGCTGTCGCTCGAGAGCGCGCCAGGCACGGGCGCCGCGCGCATCGCCGCGTGGGGCACCGCGATGGGCGGGCGCATGGCGGCGATCCGCACCTGCTACGAAGAGGTCGTCGCGGGCCGGCCCACCGTCGAAGGCACGCTTCGCATGCTGATGACGCTGCCCGAGGGGCGCGGCGGGGTGCGCGTCGAGGTGAGCGAGGACGGTGTGAACGACGCCGAGCTGGTGCGCTGCGTGCGGCGGGTGCTCGACGGAGTGCCGACCGACGATCTGCACCGGCCCTCGGGCGCGTTCGCGGTGCTCCGCTTCTCGAACACCGCCTCGCGCGCCCACGAGGCGACCGCGGTCGCGGCCGCCGAGGCCGACACGGTCAGCATCAGCCGCGAGGGTGGCACTCCGAGCGCGACCGGCGAGGCACGCGAGGGCTTGGTGCGCTGGACCGTGCGCGGCGCGGCCGACACGAGCGACGAGGTGATCGCGGAGGCCTACCGGCTCGCGCGCTCGCAGATCGCGGGCCTGCTCGACTGCCGTCGGCGCGCGAGCCGCCGCGGTCGGGATCCTTCGGGCACGCTCACGTTCACCCTTCGGATGCGCGCAGGTCGCGCCGCCGACGCGACCGCAGGCGAGGTGACGGTCTCCGATCCCACCGCCGCGCGCTGCGTCACCCAGCGGCTCGAGCGCGCCCCGCATCGCCCCGCGGCGAGCGGCACCGCGACCCTGGAGATCACGTTCACCCCATGAGCCAACGTTCGCTGAGGGCGTCCCTCCAAGCCGCACTGAACGACGAGCTCGCCGCGCTGCTCGAAGCCGATGGCGGCGGCCTCGAGCTGCTCGACGTCGACGAAGAGAAACGCACCGCGGTGCTGCGCTTCACCGGCGCGCTCGCGGTGTGCCCGGGCACCAAAGTCGTGCGCGAGGATCTCATCGAGCCGTACCTGCGTGATCGAGTCGGCGACGCGCGCTTCACGTACAAGCGCTGACGAGCGCGACGCAGAAAGCGCGCAGGCCCGTGTAGAGTCGGGCCGATGTCGGACACGACCCTTGCTGCGACGCCGCAGCGCGAGCTGACGATCCGCGCGGTCGTCACGGGCGCGCTGCTCGGCGGCATCCTCTCGCTCTGCAACATCTACAGCGGCCTGCGGATCGGCTGGGGCTTCAACATGTCGATCACCGCCGCGCTGCTCGGCTGGGGGATCTGGTCGGCCATCGCCGCGGGCAGGCCGCACGCGCGCTTCTCCAAGCTGGAGAACAACATCAACCAGACCGCCGCCAGCGCCGGCGCCTCGATCTCGTCTGCGGGCCTCGTCTCGGCGATCCCCGCGTGGACGATGCGCACCGGGCAGACCCTGAGCTGGCCCGCGCTCGCGGTGTGGCTGCTCTGCATCGGGATGGTCGGCGTCACGGTCGGCATCAGCCTCCGCAGGCAGATGGTCGAGGTCGATCGCTTGCCGTTCGCGAACGGGATCGCCTCGGCCGAGACCCTCGACAAGATCCACGGCGGCGGCGGCGGGGAGGCGCGCGCCAAGCTCTTCACGCTGCTCGGTACGCTCGTGAGCGCGGGCGCCCTCAAGCTCGGGCTGCACATCGGACACCTCGATCAGCTCAAGCTCCCCGGGCGCATCGCGATGACGGGCGGACGGAGCGCGAGCCTGCACAACCTGACGCTGAGCCTCGACGCCTCGCCGCTGATGATCGCGGTCGGCGCGCTCGGCTCGCTGCGCACCGGCGTGACCATCCTGCTCGGCGGGCTGTTCTCTTGGGGCGTGCTCGCGCCGTGGGCCATCCGGCAGGGCTACGCGGAGATGGGCGCCGATGATCCGGACGTCGCGTGGTTCGGGCCCGTCGTGCGCTGGATGCTGTGGCCCGGCGTCGCGATGATGGTGACCGCGTCGCTCACGTCGGTGGCGTTCTCTTGGCGCTCGATCGTGCGCGCGTTCACGGGCGGCCAGCTCGACTCGAAGGCGGGCGAGAAGCCGAAGGGCGACGATGCGGCGAAGGTCGCGAGCGCAGGCGGCGAGGTGGCGAGCGCTGCACCGAAGGTCGCCGTCGCGGACGGCGGCGAGGCGCCTCCCTCGCTTCGCCCCCAGGGCCCCGATGTGCCCACCCGCGCGCGCTGGATCTTGCTCGGCGTCGTGACGCTCGCGTCCACCGCGGGGCAGTTCCTGCTCTTCGACATCCCGATCTGGGTCGGCGTGCTCTCGACGCTGCTCACGTTCGCGCTCGCGACCGTCGCGGGGCGCGTCTCGGGCGAGACGACGATCACACCCGTCGGCGCGATGGGCAAGGTCACGCAGCTGATGTTCGGCATCCTCCGCCCCGGCGATGCGACCGCGAACCTGATGACCGCCAACGTCACCGGCGGCGCGGCGAGCCAAGCCGCGGATCTCCTGCACGACCTGAAGGCCGGCGCGATCTTGGGCGCTTCGCCGCGCGCGCAGGCCATCGCGCAGAGCGCGGGCGTGCTGGGCGGCGCGATCGTGGGCAGCGCGGCGTACCTCGTCTTGATCCCCGACCCGCAGAACATGCTGCTGACGGATGAGTGGCCCGCGCCGGCCGTCGCGACGTGGCGCGCGGTCGCCGAGCTCTTCGCGACCGGCATCGAGGCGATGCCCGAGGGTGCCGCGATGGCGATGCTGATCGCAGGCAGCGCGGGGATCCTGCTCGCCGTCCTCGAGAAGGTGCTGCCTGAGAAGATCGCGCAGTTCATCCCGAGCCCCGCGAGCCTCGGGCTCTCGTTCACGGTGCAGGCGTGGACGTGCATCAGCCTCTTCGTCGGCTCGCTGATCGGCTGGGCCCTGCGCCGCTGGGCCCCGGACTGGTCCAAGAAGTTCCTCACGCCCGCCGCCGCTGGCGTGATCGCCGGCGAGAGCCTGATGGGAGTGGGCATCGCGGTGTGGGCGATCCTGCACGCCTGAAGCAGCCCCCATAGAGAGGCCACGGATCCGCGTCCGAGATCGGGCGCGGGCGCGAGCGGTCGTGGAGATCCCGTAGCGCCCGTCCGGAACTTCTCGAGCTCGCGCTTGTCCATGCCCCCACGCTCCGCATCGCCCGGGGTGATGGAGGATCATGTCCCAGCGTCCGTCCCCGGCCGAAGGCCGACCTGCGTCCGTCGCGCTTCGCCTCGCGTCGATCTCCGATGGCCGCGTGATCGGCGAGCACGTCATCCGTGATCGCGGTGCGCTGCGCGATGGCGCGATGGAGGTGGGCGCGGGCGTGGGCGCGATCACGATCGCGATCGTGGGTGCGCGCGCCGAGCTGCGGGGCCGGCTGTGCGGGACGCTCCAGCAGCGCGGATCGTTGCAGCGCATCGAGACCGACGCGCTGGATCTGTCGCTGCACGATCAGGGGCGCCTCGAGGTGGACGGCGCGGTCTGGCTCTTCCAGGTGATCGAGCCGCCCGCCGAGCGCAGGCCCCAGGGCTTGCCCGCGTCGCTCCGGAGCGGCGCGACGCTCGACGCTCGCTTCACGGCGATCGCGATGGCGTCGCTGCTCGCGCACTTCATGTTCGTCGTGGTCCTCGAGAACCTCGACCCGCCCTACGTCTCGGCGTCGGTGCTCCCCGCGCGCGCCGTCGAGTTCATGATGGACGCGCCGGAGCGACCGGTGCTCCCGCCCGACGAGCGACCTCCGATCGAGCGGCCGGACGAAGGAGAAGAGATCGCGACGAGCACGACGACGAGCACCACGCCATCCCGCCCGAGCCATCCGTCGCGCCCGACGGAGCCCCGCGGTCCCAGCGTCGCGCCCGAGGACACCGCGCGCTTGCTCGCCGACGTCGCTACCGGGATCTCGCGCGGGCTCCTCGGCGCGCTCGATCCCAGCGCGACCGCCGCACCTGGGGCTGGCGCGATCATGGAGAGCGCAGGCGAGGTCCCCACCACGAGCGTCCCTGGCTCGACGCTCGCCACGCGCAGCGGCGGAGGCACCGTCGATCCAGGGGGCCTCGGTCGCCTCGCGGGGACGCTCGAGTCGGGACCAGTGACGGAGGGCAGCGCCATCGCAGAGCACGAACCCGTCGGCGTCGTTCGCCCGCCCGGCCTCATCGAGGAGCCTTCGCCTGGCCTGCTCGATCCGCGCACCGTGAACGGACGGGTGCGCGAGCGCATGGGCGCGATCCGCAACTGCTACAACCAGGAGCTGCGCGTCGACCCGACCGCGGGCGGCCGCCTCGAGGTCTCGTTCGCCGTGCAGATGACGGGCGAGGTGAACGAGGTGCGGATCGCCGAGGACACCGTGGGCAGCCCGCGCATGGCGGAGTGCGTGGTCCGGGTGTTCCGCGGGATGCGGCGCTTCACGCCGGGCCCTTCGGACGGCGTCGCGCGCTTCACCTACCCGCTGGTGTTCGTGCTCGGCGAGTGACGTTGTCTCTGCGCGCGCGTCGTGAGACACCGACGCGCGCATGACCTCGCCGACCTCCGAGCGCTACCAGCTCGAGCCCAAGCACGCGCTCGCCGCAGCTGGCCTCTTGGCGGTCACGCTCGCGATCCTCGCGTCGTTCGGCAGGCACTGGTGGTGCGCCTGCGGCAGCGCGATCCCGTGGTCGACCGAGATCAACGGCTCGCACAACTCGCAGCACTTCGTCGACCCCTACTCGGTGAGCCACTTCGAGCACGGGCTCTTCTTCTTCGTGTTCTTGTGGCTCTTCCGCGCGCGCCTCTCGCTCGCGTGGCGCTTGGTGGCGGCCGCCGGCCTCGAGTGTGGATGGGAGATCCTCGAGAACTCGAGCTTCATCATCGATCGCTACCGCGCGGCGACCATCTCGCTCGACTACTACGGCGACAGCATGCTGAACTCGGTGAGCGACGTGCTCTTCGCCGCGCTGGGCTTCGTGGTGACGTCGCGCTTGCCCAAGGACCGCTTCTGGCTGTGGTGGTGGGGCGTGGTGCTGGTCTGCGAGCTGGGCCTCATCCTCACGATCCGCGACAGCTTGGCGATCAACGTGATCATGCTCGCCTACCCCATCGACGCGATCCGTCAGTGGCAAGCGGGATGACCCGGGTCACTCGGCGCGTCGAGGCTCTGGCGTGATGCGGACCGCGGTGCCGTAGGCGAGCACCTCCGTCGCGCCCTGCATGAACTCGGTCGCGTCGTAGCGCATCGCGATGATCGCGTCGGCCTTCAGTGAGCGCGCGTGCTCCAGCATCTGCTCGTACGCGTCGTGACGCGCCGCCTCGCACACCTCGGCGAACTCGGCGATGTTGCCGCCCGCGATGGACTTGAGCGAGCCCAAGAGACCGCTTCCGATGCTCGGGCTCCGCACGATCACGCCGCGCACCACGCCGAGGTAGCTGGCGATCCGGTGGCCGCTCACCTCGTTGCCGGTGGTGACGATCAGGTTGCGGGTCGGCTCGACGCCGACGCGGTAGGGGCTGGCTCCTTGGGTCATCTGCTCCTCGCGTGCTGGGGAGCGCAGTCAACGCAGCGCACGGCGCCCCATTCCGCGTCACTCGGCGCGCAGCGTGATCGTGCGCTCGGTGGGCCCGTCGAGGACGAACTGGTGCCGGACGAAGCCGGGCGCGTGCACGGTCACCAAGGTCGGCTCGCTCGGGGCCGCTCCGTCGTAGCGACCCACGGCGGCGGGAATGCCGCCGAGCTCGATGATCGCGGAGGTGGGCGTCACGGCGATGACCACGTCGTGCGTGACGGACGCGGGACCCGGCGCGAGATCGGGCGCGGTGGGCTCGGGCGCGCGGATCGAGGACGCGACCGCGACTGCCTCCGCGGCGTCGGCATGCTCCGATCGCGACAGCCACGACGCGACGACGACGGACGCGAGCGTGAGCGCACCGAGCACCACGGCCCACTGCGCGGCGCGCGACGCGGCACCGAACGGCGCGATGTGCATCGGCCTCGCGATGGTCGGTGCGGCCGCAGGGGCCGTGGCGGATGCCGCCGTCCCACGGTCCGACGCCCGAAGCTCGGGCGCTGCGGGCGGACGAATCGTCGTCGCACGCACGTCGATCGGATCGACCACGGGCGCGGTGAGGTCCCCCGGCGCCAGCGTCGGCACGTCCTCTGGCATGCGGACACCGCCGGCTCGCGGGGTGCGCATCGACGGGTCAGGCAAGAAGATCCCGCCGCTGACGGGCTCGGGGTCCAGTGCGTCTTCGTGACCTTGCGTGAGCGCGACGAACGCGGCGCGTCCCCGCGGCGTCGCCCAAGGCAGGAGCGCCGCACCGAAGTCTTCGATGGTGGGGAAGCGCGCCTCGGGAAGCGGCGCGAGGGCGCGCATCAACACGTCCTCGAGATCCGGATCGAAGTCGGGGTCGTAGTGGCTCGGCGCGATCACGTCGCCGAACGCGACCGAGCGGAGCACCCGCACGATCGACGGATCGGGCGGATGCGGGAGCGCGCCGGTGAGGCACTCGAAGAGCACCACCGCGATCGAGAACTGGTCCGATGCCGGCCCGACCTTCTCTTCCCCGCGCGCTTGCTCGGGGGACATGAAGTCGGGTGTGCCGAGGATCTGGGACTGCGCGGTGAGCTGTGCGGCAGAGCGGCCGAACAGCCGCGAGATCCCGAAGTCCAAGATCTTCGGGAGTGCATGCCCTTGCGCGGTGCGCGAGAGGAAGATGTTGTCGGGCTTCAGGTCGCGATGAACGACGCCGGCGCGGTGCGCGTCGCCGAGCGCGGCGAGCAAGGGGAGAAGGATGTCCACCGCGCGGCGCGTCGGCAGACGTCCAGCGCGCGCGGTGACGTCGGTGAGTGGCTCGCCGTCGAGCAGCTCCATGACCAAGAACGGCGTTCCCTCGTGCTCCCCGACGTCCGTGATGTCGACGACGTGGGGGTGACGAATCCGCGACGCCGCGATGCCCTCGCGCAAGAAACGCGCGCGCATGTCGGCGCTCGCGGCGAGCTCGGGCCGGAGCACCTTCACGGCCACGCGCTTCTGCAGGCCGATGTGCTCGGCCTCGTAGACGGTCGCCATGCCGCCCGTCCCGAGCGCGCGTACCAAGCGGTACGCGCCCAGGTTCGCCGCGGACGGCATCATGAGGAACCCGCCCGACGGTGGACGGAGCGGAAGAGCACTGAATCGGGCACTGCGCTCGCGCGCCAAGCAGGTTCGATGCCGAGCGGAGTCGACGAGAAAACCGAGGCCCAAGCCGCTGCGCTGCCGGCCCGGGACGACACTTCGCAGGGCTCACCCCGCAGATCGAGCCGAGTCGGCCGCGCGTGGTACGAAGCGCCCGTGCGTCGATCGCCTCCCTCTGGACCTCGCGGCGGACGCGGCGCCGCCGCGCCCGCAGGACGCGGTGCGCCCAAGCCGCGTCGGAACGACGGCCCGTCCCCCACCCAAGGCGGCGCCGAGCGACGCGAGCGCGGCGATCGCAGCGCGACCAGCAAGGGCGGCCCGCGCGGAGCGGATCGCGGCGCCCCTAAGCGCGGAGCGGGACGCGCGGAGGGCGCGGCCTCCACGTCGGGCACGCGCGGGACGCCTCGCGGCGCGGGGCGCGCGGAGGGCGCGGCCCCGTCGTCGCACGCGCGCAAGCCCAAGCGCAGTCGCTCGAGCAGCGGCGAGCGCGACGCGGGCCCGAAGATCCCCAAGGGCATGCCCAAGCCGAAGGTGCACGCGCACGGGCCGCGTCCGGGTCCGCGATCGCCCGCGCTGCGCGGGAGCGAGACGACGTCGCCCCGCGTGCCGATCCGCGCGGGGAGGCCGCTTCCGGGTGCGTGGCTCTGGCTCACGCGCGCGGGCGCCGAAGGGGATCTCGCCTCGGAGCTGCGCCTCGCGCTCGGCGCGGCGGCCAAGGTGCGCGAGGTCGGACCGGGCCTCTTGCGCTCGGAGCTGGCGCCGACGTTCGAAGATGGAACGCTCGACGCCACGTTCGCGCGGCACGGCGTGCGCGTTCGGAGCGAGGCCGCGTTCGACGCGCACGAGGTGGCGCGCCGCGTCGCCGCGCTCGCCACCGACGGCCCGATCGCGTTCGACGTCATCGTCCCCGACTCGGACGAGGGCAACCGCCTCGCCCCGTGGTCCGTCGAGCTCGACGAGCAGGTCCGCGAGCTGATCGAATCGAGAGGGATCCCGCTCGTCGCTCGCGATCGGGCGCGAGAGCACGGCGCACGGCTGATCGACGTGATCGCGCTCTCGCGTGAGAAGGTCGCGATCGGCGAGCTCGACGCGCAGCTCGCGCTCACGCTGCATCCGCAGGGACGTGCGCGCATGAAGGTGACCGGCGATCGTCCGTCGCGCGCTGCGCGCAAGGTGGAGGAGGCGCTCGACTGGCTCGGCCTCGGTCCGGGCCCCGGCGAGACGTGCGTCGACCTCGGGGCGGCGCCGGGCGGATGGTCTTGGGCCCTGCTCGAGCGGCGCGCGCGCGTCATCGCGGTCGATCCCGCCGAGCTCCGTCCCGACGTGGCGCGCCACCCGCGCATGAAGCACTTCAAGGCGAGCGCGTTTCAGTTCGCGCCCGAAGAGACGGTGGACTGGCTCTTCTGCGACATGGCGTGGCGCCCCCGCGAGGCGGCGCAGATGCTCGCGAAGTGGGCTCGCCGCGGCTGGGCCCGCACCCTCGTCGCCAACCTCAAGCTCCCGATGAAGACGAAGGCGGACATGGTGCGCGAGCTCCGCGAGATCCTGCACGGCGGCGGATGGAAGCGCGTGCGCACCCGGCAGCTCTATCACGACCGCGACGAGATCACGGTCACCGCGCACCGCTGATGAGGGTCGTGTTCGCGATGGCGCTGTGCGCCGCGCTCGGCTGCGGCTCCCCCCGCGAGCGCGGCGAGACGGAGCACGAAGGCGATCGCGAGACCGAGCGAGAGGTCGATCGCGAGACCGCGGACGAGACCGAGCGCGATCCCGGATCGAGCGCCTCGGCGCCGCTCGCGGAGGGCGACGCGTGCGCGGACGATCTGCGGGCCCAGACGCCCGAGGCGCTCCGCGACGCGCTCTTCGGTCTGGGCTGGAGCGCCGTGTACACCGACGCCTGTGCGACGGACGCCGCGCGGCGCAGCGGCGATCCGACGGCGTGCGACGCGCTCTCGGTGCGTGCGCTGCGCGAGCACTGCCGCGACCGGGTGGCGATCGCGCAGCACACCCCGCTCGAGTGCCACGGCGACGAAGACGGACACGACGCGCTCTGTCTCGCCCTCGCCTCGAGGCGCGCGTCGCTCTGTGGCTCGGTGCCGCTCGCCCACCGAGCGCTCTGCGAGGCGCTGTTGGGACGCGGCGCCGATCGCTGCATGCGGGGTGACGTCCCCTCGACCGACGACTGCCGCGCGGAGTTCGACGCGCTGAGCCCGCTGGTCGGCGACGCGATCGAAGAGCGTGCGCTGACGATCGACGTGTCGCTGCGCGCCGTGCGGGTGGTCGACATGGCGAGCCACCACGATCGCGAGCCACCGATCGAGGAAGACCTCTCCGGCAACGAGCGCGGCGCGATCCTGCGCTGGGATGGGTGCACTCCGACGCTCGAGGTCGGTGAAGCGCTGCCTCAGCCGCTCGCGCGCCGCACGCGCCACCACCTCACGGTGCGTCTCCCCGCCACCAGCAGGGACGCGGTCATGGAGGTCGCGCTGGGCGCGGGCGCCAGCGCCCTGATCGAGCGCAACTCGTTCGGCCGCGCGGAGGCAGGTCCCGTCGCGGGCGGTCGTGGCACCGTGCGGATCGATCCGTTCGATCCCGAGCTCGGCGCGGCGCTGCACCTGCGGCTGGATGGCGAGCTGCCGCGCTCACCGGGTCACGTCGAGGTGGAGCTGGACGTGCGCACCCGGATCCGCGACGTGATCGGCGCACCATCCGAGGACTGCGCGACCGACTGAAGCGCACGGTGCAGACAGCGTGCGCGAGCTTCGCGCCTCAAGGCGCCAGCAGGTGGTTGCCGCACTCGTCGATGGTCGGGTCGCCGTCGCAGAGCGGGGCGCGGCAGTGGGCGTCGGGATCGCAGCCCGCACCGCCGCAGTCCTGGCAGCAGATGAGCCCGTCCTCGCAGCGCAGGTAGTCGCGATCGGGCGTGCACGTCTGACCGGCGCTGCGGGTGTGGCAGAGGACGTCGTCGACGCAGCCGCGAACGGGATCGAACGTCTCGAGCGGTCCGCACACGCACGCGGGGGCGACGCAGTCGGCCTCGCAGAACTGGCCGCACGTCGTCGGGCAGCAGATCCCCTCGGTCCAGGTGCCGCC
>CAYZQM010000137.1:0-17690 GCA_964480175.1 uncultured Sandaracinaceae bacterium | reverse complement strand
CGGCCGTCGCCAGCCAGCTCACGTTCCTCTTGCAGCACGCGCGCTTTCACCTGCTCGAGACCGCGGCGCACGCGCTGAGCCGCTTCTTGCTCGCGCCGCCCGCGCTCGGCGAAGAGCGTGCGCCCATCGCGGCGGTCAGCCTCCGCCTCACCAAGCCGCACGCGCTCCACGGCCGCGGCGTGCCGTCGCTCGAGATCCACCGCGAGGCCTCCGAGATGACGCTCGAGACCGAGACCAAGGCGTGGGGCACGGTCGACGTGCTGCACGAGATCCGTGATCACGGGATCTACCGGCTCAACGTCGCGCCTCGGCAGGCGATCCCGCTGCACGTGCACCGGGTGATGGAGGAAGCCGAGCTCACGCTGGGCGATGGCCTGCTCTTGAACGGCGCGCCGGTGGCCGCGTGCACCGCGTTCCGCTGGCCGCACGATCTGCCGCACACCTGGCACAACCCGACGGACGCGTGGGCCTCGATCCTCTGCGTCGATGCGCCGGCGTTCGTGGTGGACGACGAGATCGAGGTGCCCGATCGCGCGCCCGGCGTCGTGCGCGCCGAGCCGCCCTTCGTGCCGCTGCCGCGCAGCTGACGGGCCCTTCAGCCCGCGTCGATGGGCTGGGTCTCGTGGAAGCGGCTGTAGTCGAAGACGCGGATCCCCTCGGCGTCCGTGGTCGCGGAGACGATGTCGACGAAGCGCTCGCCCCAGCGGATGTCCTCTGGGCCCCACGCCTTGCGCGCGTGCACCGTCGCGCCGATGTCCTCGGCGATGCCCGTGAGCACCGCGAGGATCTCCGCGTTGTCGGCCTCGAGCTGGGCGCGGGTCAGCCCGAAGAGCGGGCTCTCGCGATCGATCGGGTGCATCGCGGTCCAGCCCACGAAGAACATCGGGTTGTGGCTCCGGACGAGCTGCAGATCGAAGACGCGGCGAAAGCGCTCGCCTTCCTTGGTGGTCACCATGCGGCCCAGGCTGACCCCGAGGCTCGCCTCGACCATCCGGTTGCCGCGCGCGTTGGCCATCCGGAACATGAGCGTCGGCACTCCGTCGTAGGGGCAGATGCAGCACACGTCCGAGATGAGGACGTTCGCGAGCGGACGGCTGAACTTCGCGAAGACGAGGCCCGTGAGGATCGCCGCGGTGAGCATCCCGAAGTACGCCTCGAGGGTCACCAGCACGTTCGCGTACGTGCTCCCCGGGCTCATCACGCCGTAGCCGATCGTCATCAGCGTCTGCACGCTGAAGAAGTACGCGTCGAGGAACGAGCCCTCGCGCGCGCCCACGATCGATCCCGGCTCGAGCAAGTAGAGGCCCGCGAAGATCGCGTTGACCGACGCGTACCACACGGTCGCGAGCAGGAAGAACCAGCGCCACTTGGTGGTGAGGACCGAGTGGTAGAGATCGCGCAGGCGCGCGCGCGGCAGGCCCACCGCGCCGATGTTCGAGCGGCCGCGGTTGTCGGTGTAGCGAACCTGGAGGCGCTGTCCCAAGCGGCGCCACTCTACACGAGCTCGCCGCGCTTCGTGTCGCGGCTGGCACCCGGGGCGCTCGGGACTACATCACGGCCCATGGGTCTACGGCGTGATGCACAGCAAGCGCTCGATCGCTGCGCCTTCGCAGCCGAGCTCCTCGAGGAGCCGAGCGCGCGCGCGTGGGGCCGAGCGAGCCTCGCGCTGCGGCAGCTGGACGGCGACGTGGCCGAGCGGCTGCAGGCGGGCACGCTCGGCGAGGTGCCCGGGCTCGGGCCCAAGGCCATCCAGGTGATCGCCGATCTCGGCGCGGGCCGTGAGCCCGCTTCGCTGCTGGAGCTCAAAGCGCGCTTGCCCGAGGGCCTCTTCGAGATCCGCAGGATCCGAGGGCTCGGCCCCAAGAAGGTCGCGACCCTCTGGAAGGATCTCGAGATCACCTCGCTCGCCGAGCTGGAGCAGGCGTGCCGCGAGAACCGCCTCACCGATCTGAAGGGCTTCGGCGCCAAGACCCAAGCGAGCGTGCTCGAGCAGATCCCCACGCTGCGAGAAGAGCGCGGCCGGATGCGGCGCGACGAGGCGCTACGTCGCTCGGAGGCGGTCATGAGCGAGCTGTTGCGGCGCGGCGCGCGCGCGGCGCTGCTCGGCGGCGACGTGCGGCTGGGCGCCGAGCTCGTCGATCACCTCGCGGTGGTCGCGGTCGGCGACGTGGACGGCAGCGGCCTCGACGAGCGGGTCACGGTGCACCGTGCGAGCGAGGCCGAGGCGGGCGCGGCGCAGGTGATCGCGACGGGACCGGACGCGTTCGTGCAGGCGCTGCGCGCGCGCGCGGGCCAGCCGCTCGAGGCGATCGCTGCGCCCACCGAAGAAGCGCTCTTCACTGCGCTCGGGATCGACTTCGTGCCCCCCGAGCTCCGCGCCGAGGAGCCCGAGCGTAAGCACCCGGCCAAGCGCTTGGTGCGCCGCGAGGATTTGCGGGGCGCCCTGCACAACCACACCGACGCATCGGACGGATCGCACACGCTCGAGGAGATGCGTGCCGCGGCGAGCGCGTGGGGGTTGAGCTACTTCGGGATCTCCGAGCACAGCGTCAGCGCGTTCTATGCGCACGGGCTCGATGCCGCGCGCCTGCGCACGCAGCTCGCGCAGATCGAGGCCTTGAACGAGACGCCGGGCTGCGTGCTCTTGTCTGGCGTCGAGAGCGACATCCTCGAGAGCGGCGCGCTCGACTATCCGAACGCGCTCTTCGTCGAGCTCGCGCAGGGAGGTCATCCGCTCGAGGTCGTCGTGGCGTCGGTGCACAAGCGGCACGGGCACGGTCGGGAGGCGGCGACCGCGCGCATGATGGCGGCCGCGCGCTCGCCGTGGACCACGCTGCTCGGGCACCCGACCGGGCGCCTGCTCTTGGGCCGCGCGCCGATGGACTTCGACGTCGAAGCGCTGCTCGATGCGTGCGCCGAGAGCGGCTGTGCGATCGAGCTGAACGCGAACCCGCAGCGCCTCGATCTGAGCGCGCGCCACGCCGCGATGGCGAAGGAGCGCGGGGTGCTCGTCTCCATCGCGGCCGACGCGCACCACGTGAGCGAGCTCGACAACCTGGAGCACGGGCTGTCGGTGGCGCGTCGGGCGGGGCTGGGCCCGGACGACGTGCTCAACTGCATGGAGCTGCCGCAGCTGCGCGCGTGGCTGGATGCGCGGCGCGCCCGCGCGCTCGAGCGCACGGCCTAGCTGCACCACCTAGCTGCACCACAGGCGTCGTTTCCTTCGCAGGGGGCGCCTTCCTTGGGCACAATCGGCCGCGCATTGGCCCGGCTCGAACAGTCTTCGATCCTGCGCACCCGGCTCTTGGTCGCGTCGCTCTGGCTGCTGGGCGTGGTGGCGGCGGGCGCGACGGGCTTTCACACGCTCGGAGACGGTCTCTGGAGCTGGACCGACTGCATCTACTTCACCGTCATCACGCTCTCGACCGTCGGCTTCGGCGAGACGCTCCCGCACTTCGACGACGTCGAGTACACCCGGCTCTGGACGGTGGTCCTCATCGTGCTCGGCTCGGGCACGCTCCTCTACTTCATCTCCACGCTCACCGCGTTCATCGTCGAGGGCGACCTCGGCGGCACGCTCCGGAGAAATCGCATGCGCCAAGCCATGAACGCGCTCCGATCCCACATCATCGTCTGCGGCGCAGGCAGCACCGGCATCCACGTGATCGAGGAGCTGGTGCACACCCACACACCCTTCTGCGTGATCGACACCAGCGAACAGCGCCTGCTCGAGCTCGCGGAGCGCTTCGGCGCCGACAAGTTCCTCTACGTGGTGGGCGACGCCGCGGACGACGACGTGCTGCACGCGGCGGGCGTCGAGCACGCCAAGTGCGTGGTCGCGGCGCTGCACGAGGACAAGGACAACCTCTTCGTCACCGTCACGGTCTCCGCGCTCAACCCCAAGGCGCGCATCGTCGCCAAGGCCGTCGAGGTGAGCGCGCGCGCCAAGCTGCTGCGCGCTGGCGCCAAGTCGGTGATCTCGCCGACGCAGATCGGCGGCATGCGCCTGGCGTCCGAGGCCATCCGTCCGATGGTCACCGAGTTCCTCGATCTGATGCTGCGCGATCCCAAGAAGAACCTCCGCATCGAGGAGGTGCTCATCCCGCCGACGAGCACGCTGGTCGGCGCGCAGCTGCGCGACACGAACATCCGGCAGGCCACCAAGGCGATCGTCATCGCGGTGCGCGGGACCGACGGGAGCTACGAGTACAACCCCGAGCCGACGTTCCGCCTCACCAAGGACACGGTGTTGATCGTGCTCGCCGAGGTCGCCGAGATGAAGAAGCTCCGCGACGGAATGGAAGACGGCAAGATCGGCAAGAACGGGCTGACGACGCGCTTCAACCCGCCGTGATCGGGGACCCGATCACGTGGGCGGGATCACGCCGCGCGCGATCAACAGCTCGATGACCTTGGCCGCGTGGTCTTCGACCGGCGCCTCGCGCTCGCCGATCTTCAGCTCGGGGCGCTCGGGCGCCTCGTAGGGCGAGTCGAGCCCGGTGAAGTCGCTGATCTGTCCCGCGCGCGCCTTCTTCCAGAGGCCCTTGGGATCGCGGGCCTCGCACACCTCGAGCGGCGTCGCGACGTGCACCTCGAGGAAGCGATCGGTCAGCGCCGCGCGAAGCCGATCGCGATCGGCGCGCAAGGGCGAGATGAGCGCGCTGAGCACGACGGCCCCCGCGTCGACCAAGAGGCGCGCGACCTCGCCGGTGCGGCGGATGTTCTCTGCGCGGTCGGCCATCGAGAAGCCGAGATCCGCGTTCAGGCCGTGGCGGAGGTTGTCGCCGTCGAGGACGTACGAGAGGACGCCGCGCTGGTGCAGCGCGCCCTCGACCTCGCGCGCGATGGTGCTCTTGCCCGAGCCCGAGAGCCCCGTGAGCCACACCAGCGCGCTGCCGTGGCCCAAGAGCTCGCTGCGATCCTCGGTGGTCACGCTGCCCGCATGCCAGACGACGTTCTCGGTCATGGGCGCGAGCGTGACAGAAAGCAGACGCGGCGCACCGCCAGCGGCCCGTGGCATACTTCGCACCTCGTGTCGTCGACCGAAGAGGCCCAGTGGATCGAGCGCGACGATGCGCTCCGAGCGCGCGCGCGAAGGCTCGCCGCCGAGCTCGGTCGTGATGCGGACGATCTCTACCGGGCGCTGCGACAGCTCGAGCGCACCCCGGCCCAACGACTCGCCCTCGGACTCCGCCATGGCCAGCTCCACCCTCACCGACGCCGAGCGCAAGCTCTTCGCTGAGCTCGCCCACCAGGGCATCCGCTACCTGGTGGTCGGCATGAGCGCTGCGCTCTTGCAGGGGGCCCGCGGTGCGACCGAGGACATCGATCTGTGGTTCGAGGATCCGACCGATCAGCGGATCGCCGATGCGGTGCGCCAAGCGGGATCATTCGGACTCGGACCACCCCGCATCGGTGGGGATGAGCTGAGCGAGAGGCTCGACGTCGTCGTGCACCTGAGCGGCCTCGGATCGTTCGCCGAGGAGTACGTACGCGTTCGTCACGAGTCGGTGGACGGGATCGATCTCCCCGTGCTCCCGCTCGATCGGATCCTGCACAGCAAGCGCACCGCAGGCCGCCCGAAGGACCTCGCCGCGATCCACGCGATCGAGGACGCGCTCCTGCTCCTCGAGCGCGGCGAAGACTGAGCTCGCGCCATGCCATGCAAGCCGGGATGTAGGGGCGGCCCTTGTGGCCGCCCGGTCGGCCGGCATCGTCGACGTGCAGGGCACCCACGAGGGGTGCCCCTACATCCCGACACCGGTCATCGTCCACGTCCACGCACGGCGCCGCCGCGGTCGTCGTCCACGTCCACGCACGGCGCCGCCGCGGTCGTCGTCCACTCAGCGTGGGCGAGCGCCCGCGTCCGTGCGGTGGAACTCGACGCGGCGGTTCGCGGCGCGGCCTTCGGGCGTCGCGTTCGTCTCGATCGGCACGGTCTCGCCGTAGCCGCGCGACGTCAGGCGGCTCGCGGCGACGCCCGCGCGGATCAGGTACTCGCGCACCGAGGCCGCGCGCGCATCCGACAGACGGAGGTTGCTGCGGTCGCTGCCGCGGCTGTCGGTGTGGCCCTGGATCTCGATCGTGATGTCGGCGAAGTCCGCCATCACCCGCGCAACCGTGTCGAGGATGTGGAAGCTCTCGGACCGGATCACCGCGCGGTTGGTCTCGAAGAAGATCTGCTGGTGGATGACGATGCCTTCGCTCGTCACCTCGACGTCTTCGTAGACCCGCGGGCAGCCGTTCTCCTCGGCGATGCCCGGCTCGTTGGGGCACGCGTCGGTCACGTCGGGGAACGTGTCGTTGTCGTTGTCCGGCTCGGGGCAGCCGTCGTCGTCCTGGAAGCCGTCGCGATCCTCGGGCTCGAGCGGGCAGCGGTCGCCGCCGTCGAGCACCCGATCGAGATCGTTGTCGGGCTCGGGGCAGCCGTCCTCGTCCGCGAATCCGTCCATGTCCTCGGGCTCGAGGGGGCAGGTGTCGCGGATGTCGTCGAGGCCGTCGCCGTCGGTGTCCTCGGACTCGGGGCAGCCGTCCTCGTCGGCGTTGCCGTCGATGTCCTCGGGCTCGTCGGGGCAGCGATCCTCTTCGTCGATGATGCCGTCGCCGTCGCGATCGCCCGGCGGGGGAGGAGGCGGGGGCGGCGCTCCGTCGAGGCAGCGATCCGCGGGCGACATGTGCAGCGCGGCGCGGGCCGCGGCGTCGGCGAGCACGAAGTGCTGCTCGGCGCGATCGGGATCGCCCTGCTGGAGCTCGTCGTCCGCGAAGACGAGGTTGGTCTCGGCGATCGCGACCTCGCGCGGCGCGCAGTTCTGGGCGCCGTGCTCGATGGCCTCGTCGAGGACCGCGCGGGTGCCATCGAGGCGGCCGCGCAAGAGATCCGCGCGCCCGCAGCCCGCGAGCGCCGTGAGCACCACGCACGAGAGGACCACGATGCGCGTCATCATTCGCGCTCACCGCCGGCGCTGCCCGCCTCACGCGCGCGACGCAGGGCGCGGTTGCCCAGATCGTGGGCCCGCTGCGCATAGCGAATGGCCGCGTCGTAGTGGCCCTCGCCGTTCTCTTCGCGCGCCTTCTCGAGGTACGAGAGCGCCGCGTAGTACTCGTACGGCGCGCGCTCCGCGGCGCCCGCCGTCTCGGCCTCCGCGACCGCGGAGCCCGCTCCGATGGAGTCCACCGTGTAGAGGAACGGGCCACAGCCCGAGAGCCACCCTACGAGGGCGCACGTCGCAAGAACGCGGACAGACCGCAAGCAGCCAAGCACGGCGCGACGCTACCAGCGGGGGCGAGCGCCGGTCAACGGCTACCGCGGCGTGGATTGGGCGCGCTCGGGGTGCTTCTGGCGCGCGACCTCGTCCCGCGCGAGGTCGCGTCGCCGCCGGATCTCCTCGACCGCGCGCTCCGCATCGGCGCCGACCGACACGGTGAGCTCGTCGGCGTCCGCGATGCGAACGCGGACCTGCGAGCTGCGCTCCTTCCCCTGTGCGTTGCCGGCCTGCGCGTCTTCGATGGCCGGCCAGGGGATGAGCTTGCCGTTGACCCACAGTCCGGAAGACCGCGCGATGACGCGCGAGCGCGCCAACGTCCACGCGGTCATCGCTAGGTACAGGAGCGCGAGCCCCACGATCCAACCGATCGCGTCGTGCCCGATCGCCACGCCGACCCACGTCCCGAACGCCGCGAGGATCGCCCCGACGCTGGCGGCCGCGACGGCGATGGCGATGCGAGACCCACGCGCGAGCTCGACGTCGGGCCCCCCGACGAACACCGGCGCCGCCATCCGAGCGAGGCGCGCGGCGGCCTTGGGGCTCACCTGCGGGAGTCGCACGATGACCTCTTCGCGCGCTCGCCCCGATCGGATGGAAGCGCGGACATTCATCGCGCTGAGCTCCAACTGCTCCACGTCCCGCCAAGGAATGTCGCGAGTCCTCGTCCTCTCGACCACCCGGAGCGAGCGGCTGGTGAACTCGAGGCAGAGGCCGCCGCGCACCCACCGCGCAATGAAGAACAGAAACCCAAACCAAACGGCGAAGAGGATGAGTGCCCACGGAGAACTCGCGCCGATGAGAACGCTCCCCAGCATTGCGAGCGCGTGCGGCGCCGTGGTTGCGCCGAGCACGAGGAGGCTCAGCACGGGCCGCTTCTCGCTGACCATGCGCTGCACTGCGGACGGAAGCGCCATCGCGGTGGCGCGCGTCCCGTGCGGGTCCTCGTTGGCCGACGTTCGGAAGGCGCCGCCTTCGCGCTCGACGATGTCGTCGGGCTCGCTCACTTCTGCTCCGCGCGCATGCGCCGCGCGATGTTGCGGCGCTCCGTGATCTCCGCGACCGCGCGGTCCGCGTCGCCGCAGAAGACCGTGAACGGGTCTTCGCCCGCGACCCGGATGCGCACTTCTGACTTTCGGCCCGAACCACTGGCGCTGACCTCCTCGATCTCGTCCCAGGGGATGCGTCGTCGAGGAAGGTGGAGGCCGTCGGGCCTTGCGGTGAGCTGGTTGCGGAACGTGGCGGTGGCGGCGAGCAGAAGGTAGAGGCCCGCGCCGGCCGCGATCGCGAGCCAGGCGATCGTGCTCGCGTGCATCGCGATGGCGCTACCGAGCGTGACCGTGCCGACCACGACGCCCACGCTTCCGAACAACGTCGCCACGCTGCGCTGCGCTCGGCCTGCGAGCTCGCGTACCTCGCTCGGCACGAGGATCGTGTCGCCGTCGAGCGCCTCGTCGGAGAGGTTTCGCAGCACGTATCGCGTCATCACCGCATCACCGCGCCGGACCCGAGCGCGCACTCCGAGCAGCGTGCGCTCGATCGACTCCACCTGCGCCCACTCGAAGGCCTCGCGCTCCTTGCCTCGGGTGATCACCAAGTGCGACTCGGTGACGTGCAGGCGCGTGGCGTAGGTGAGGAGCCGGTGGCCGACCAAGAGCAGCGCCGTCCCCCACCCGGTACAGCCCAGCAGCCAGGACTGCTGCGCTACGGCCAACGGAATGGCCAGCACGACGGCGGTGATCGCGGCGAGGGTGAACGACGCGCGCGGTCGGTCGCTCGCGAGCGCGAGCTGCTCTCTGACCTTCTGCGGCAGCGCCATCGCGATCGCTCGCGTCCCGTGTGGGTCGTCGCTCGCGAGCTCGCGGTACGACGTCGGTCGCTCGCGCTCGCTCACTTCTTCTCCGCGCGCATGCGCCGCGCGACGTCGCGGCGCTCCATGATCTCTGCGACCGCGCGGTCGGCGTCCCCGCAGAAGACCGAGACCTCGTCGTTGCCCTCGAGGTAGATGCGCACCTGCTGGTTGGCCGAGCGCGCGCGCGGCGCGGCGCCCTCGATGGTGTGCCACGGGATGACCCGCCCCGGCAGGTGCAGGCCATCGCGCTTCGCCGTGAGCCGAGTGCGGAGGATCCACCATGCGGTGATCACCGCATAGAGCAACGCGGCGAGCAGGATGCCGCCCAAGGCGCTCCGGCCCCCGAACTCCGTACGCGCGATCAGCGCGGCGATCGCGAAGAACGCGATGCCGGCCCCGCCGAGCACGACGGCGATGGTGGCCCGCGCGTTGCGCGCGAGCTCGCGCTCGGTGCTCGGAATGAGTAGCGCGGCCTCTCGAGCGACGAGACTGCCGGCGACGGGCGCGGTCGTTCCGACCAGCACCTCCGTCGCGCCATCGATCCGAGCGCGCACGGTCACTCTCGTCATGCGGCTGATCTCGAACGACTCGATCTGCGCCCAGCGCAGCGTGCGCTCGCGTCCCCTTCCGTCGGTGACCTTCAGCCCTGTCTTCTCCGGCATCATTCGGTGCTGCCTTCGGGTCACGAAGCCGGCCGCCACCAGCCCGCCGATTGCGGGGACCGGCACGAGCGCGAGCTCGAGGGCACGGAGCGCCTCGACGTTGGTCAGCATCAACCACGAAAAGAGCGCCACCACCATCGCGAGCCCGAGCGCACCGACCCAGCGCTCCGGCGTGCGATCCGCCGCGAGGTTGGTCTTGTCTTGGGCGCTCAGCGTCGTCGCGATCGCGCGCGTGCCGTGCGGATCGTCGTTGGCCGATGCCCGAAACCCACCCTGTCCTTCGTCATCCACGGAGCGAGGCTAACCCGCGCGCCGCAGCCTTCGTTTCGGCATTTCGTTCGGCGCCGGTCGATTCGCGCTCTCCGCGGCCAGCTGCGCTGCGGCCTTGCGCCGGTGCAGCTCGATCACCAGCGCCTCCGCGCGCGCCCGCTCCGGCACGACGAACGTGCGCTGGCTCCCGTCGTCCAGCTGCACCTCGAGCGTGTGCCCGAGCAGGCGGTTGCGCCGCGCGCCGCTCTGGATCCGCGACCACGGCAAGACATCGAAGCCCGTGTCGATCCCGTCCGCGCTCAGCACCGCGTCGGGCGCGCGGATCGCGAGGTTCACCACCACGAGCGCGAGGATCGACGCGGCGAAGCCCCACGCGAGCGTGATCCAACCGAGCATCACCGCCGCGAGCATCACGCTCGCGAACGCGCAGCAGGTGAGGAACATCCGGTGCATCCCGCGCTCGATCAGCCAGTCCGCGTCGGCCACGGCCTGGTCGAGCCCGAGCCAAGCCTCCCCCTGGCGCCGCACCGCCCGCGCCTCGAAGGTCGCGCTCCCGATCGTCGCGCGCGCGGCGTCGCGTCCCAGCGTGAAGCGCTCGACGTCGCGCCAGCGGTGGCGCGTCTGGTGGCCCCGGGCGCTCACCACCGTCAGAGCTTCGTCATCGATGAGAAAGCGCGGGGTGAGGCGCTCGCCGGTGGCGAACGCGATGAACAGCAGCGCGACGACCGACGCGCTCACCGCAATCGCGGGCGAGGCGATCATCGCCAGCAGCGCGACGCTCCCCAACGCGAACACCACCCGAGGCCACAGCGCCGCTGCCGGTCGCGAGAGCAGCTCGCGCCCCGCGGGCGTCAGCCGCATCGCGAGGGCGCGGGTGCCGCGCGGGTCCTCGTCCGCCGACTCTCGAAACGCACCGGCACCGGTCTCGCTCACCCCCGCATCGTAGGACGATCGGCGCCGCCGCGCCGATCGACCTCCGGCGTCGCGCTCCGGGTGCGTCAGCGCTTCTTGCGGAGTGAGGTCGCCGCCACGTCGGGGCGCTTGGGATGCTGCTCCGTCTCGAGCAGCGGGGAGAAGAAGTTGTCCTTCTTGACGTACTCGTCCACGCGGAACGCGAACTTGTAGCTCGGCGCTGCGCGCTGGTTGCAGTCGGTGCGCTCGCAGAAGCGGCACGTCGTGCCGACCGGCACCGCCATGCGCTCGGGATCCACGAAGGGCATCTCGTCCGCGTACACCAAGTGCTTGGCGTCTTCGGCGTGGGTGCCCAGGCCGATCGCGTAGATCGTCCCGCGCGCCGCGCTGCCCGCGATGGGCTCGCTCTGCACCTTCGCGAAGCAGAAGAACGAGCGCCCGTCCGGGAAGATCGAGTACTGCCGCGAGATGGCGTGCGGCGTGAGGAACGCCTGGTGGACGATCCACTTGGGGCAGCTGCCGGTGCCGTGAGGGAAGCGCAGCCCGGTCGCCGCGTAGCGCTTGCTGATGTTCCCCGCGACGTCGACCCGCTGGAAGTGAAAGGGCACGCCGCGACGCTTGGGATCGCTGAGGTTGCAGAGCCGATGCGCGACCGTCTCGTAGCTGGACTGCCAGATGCGCGCGAGCAGCTCGACGTCGTAGCGGGTCCGCTGCACGTCCGAGAAGAGCGGCCCGTAGGGCAAGAGCAGCGCACCAGCAAAGTAGTTCGCCAAGTGGATCTTCAGCAGGCGCGGCACCTCCGCGTGCTGCGGCGTGTGCCCCTTGGTCACCTGCTCGTGCAGCTTCTCCCGATCGAAGAGCCGCAGCGCGATCGTGTGCGCGAGCTGAAAGAGCCGCCGGTGCTCGGGGACGTCGCGACTGAGCGTGAGCACCCCGCCCGAGGGATCGAGCCTTCGAATCACCGAGCTCTCCCCCTCGGCCTCGAGCTGCACGCGCACATCCAGCGAGCGCAGCGCGTGCACCAGATCGTCGAGGCGCACCAGCGCGCGCAGCGCGTGCTCTTCGCGGAACGCCTCGGCGCGCGCCTCGAGCTCGCCGAACCAGTTGCCGCGCGCTTCCAGGAAATCCGAGACCTCGTCGTAGGGGCTGTAGTCGAACGCGAGCTCGCCCGGCTCGACGTCGACGGGCAGGTGCTGGCCGTGCCCGCTCACGTCGCGCACCGCGCGCTCCTTGGTGGTGACTTGCGCGAGCAAGTGATCGAGCTGCGAGCGGGTGTTCTTGTAGAGGTTGAAGAGCGCGGTGATCGTCGCGGCCGCGCGCGGCTCGCCCGAGAGCGCGGCGAGATCGTCCTCGCCCATCCCCAGCGTCCGGAAGAGCGGCTCGTCGAGGAGCTTCGCGAGTCCCTCGTCGACCCGGCGCTCGCCGACCTGCTGCATGAACGCCTCGACCGGCACCTCGAGGTGCTCGAGCGCGCGCAAGAGCAGCGGCAGCTGCATCGCGCGCTTGCCGGTCTCGATCAGCGACAGGTACGCGGGCGAGACCCCGAGCGCGTCCGCCACTTCGGTCTGCGACAGCCCGCGGGCCAAGCGCTCCTCGCGCAGGCGCCGGCCCATCGCCTCGTCGCTCGGCATGCCCCGGCTCGGGGTCGAGGGCTGCTCCTTGGGCGGCGAGGACATCGCGCCGTGTTCCCACGTTGGTCAAGGACCGTCAACCGATCCTGTAAAGGTGTAAACACCTGCTTGGATTTGCTCGGAGCCCATTTCTCAGGGGGATCGGCGCGCCTACTTGGATTCCGGCGGGCTCCGAACGAGGGCATCGGGTTCGACTTGGTGAACCCTGAAACGACGAAGGCCCCCGCATCGCTCGGATGCGGAGGCCTCGTCGTGTCGGGGTCGACGCGATCAGCGCGGGATGAGATCGCGGCCCGCGGGGCAGGCGACCTCGACCCCGGTCGGGCCGTCGGTGGTCGTGAGGATCTTGAACTCGACGCGGCGGTTGGTCTCCCACGCCTCCGCCGTGTGCCGCGGATCCTCGGGGCAGCGCTCGCCGTAGCCCGCGCTGCGCAGCCGATCGCGGGCGACGCCGCGCGCGACGAGCGCCTCGAGCACGGCCGCGGCGCGGTCGGTGGTGAGGCGGATGTTGTACTCGTCGCTGCTCCGCTCGTCGGCGTGACCTTGGATCTCGATCAGCGTGATCTGCGGGTTGCCGATCAGGGTGGCCGCGACCTGATCGATAATCGGGAAGCTGCGCGCCTGGATCTCGGCGCTGTCGGTCTCGAAGTAGATCTTGTCGAGGATGATGATCGAGTCGTCGGTCACGATGACCGAGCCGCGATCGGGGCAGCCGTCCTCGTCCTCGGTCCCGTTGTAGGTCTCGGGGTCGTTCGGGCAGGTGTCGTCGTTGTCCAGGATGCGATCCGAGTCGTTGTCCGGATCGGGGCAGCCGTCTTCATCCTGCCAGTCGTCGCGATCCTCGGGATCGTTGGGGCAGAGGTCGTCGGTATCCAGGATGCCGTCGCGATCGTTGTCGGGATCGGGGCAGCCGTCCTCGTCCTCGAAGCCGTCGCGGTCTTCCGGATCGTCGGGGCACTGGTCGTCCGCATCGAGGATGCCGTCACCGTCGCGATCGCCTTCGTTGCCCTCGGGGCAGCCGTCTTCGTCGCTGTCGCCGTCGCGATCCTCGGGGACCATCGGGCACTCGTCCTCGATGTCGAGGATGCCGTCGCGATCGTTGTCGGGCTCGGGGCAGCCGTCCTCGTCCGCGAAGTCGTCGAAGTCCTCCGGATCGTCGGGGCACTCGTCGGTGTCGTCGCGGTAGCCGTCGCCGTCGCGGTCGCCGATCGAGGGCTCGAAGATGAAGCCGACCATGCCGCGCGCGTCGGCCTGCAAGAGACCGCCGACGGGGATGCCCGCGCCGCCGGAGAGCACGAGGTAGCTGTTGCGCTCGACGAAGATCTTCAGGCCGCCCATCGCCTCGAGCGAGGTGCCGCCGGTGGACGCGAACGCCTCGAAGATGCTCGCGCCGAAGATCTCGGCGGTGAGCTCGATCGGCGAGTCACCGAGGCGGAAGCCGGCGCCGAAGCCGTAGGTGAGCATCGGGCCGTAGTGCACCGGGCTTCCGCCCGTGTTCACGCAGCCCGACATGAGCGAGCCCATCGGGGTCGTGCTGAAGGAGCCGCACGTCGCCGCGGTGGTCGGGTTGGCGGCGTCGATCTCGCTGCGACCGCCGACCGCGATCGTCGGCGTCGCGCCGAACATCAGGCGGCTGCCGACGTTCAGGCCGAAGCGGACGTAGCGATCGACGCGGTACTCCGCGAAGACCATGGGCCAGAGGCTGACCGTGTTGTCGCCGACGAACGCGGAGGCGCCGGGCGACTCGATCTCGAACTGCAGGCCGACGCCGAGGCCGAAGCCGCCGTTGCGCTCCGCGCGCAGGATGCGCGCCTTCGCGTGGATCACGATGCCCGCGAGGCCCTGGTAGTCGGCGCCGCGACCGCTGCTGCCCGTCGCCGGATCGAAGTCGTTGAAGATGCCGGGGATGGTGCGGTTCGCGCCGGCGGAGAACGCCACCGGGATCTGGAGACCGACCTCCATGATGTTGAAGAGGCCGAGGTTCGCGTGCAGCGTGCCGGTGAAGAGGTAGTCGACCACGCGCCCGCAGAGAAAGCCGCTGCCGCAGCGCTGGCCGTCGACCTCGCTCCGCATCACGCCCTGATCGTTCACGAACGAGTCGTAGGGGAGCAGACCGAAGCCGCCGTCGACGATCAGGCCGAACGAGATGTCGAGGTGACCGAGCACGTCCGTGCCGTTCACCGAGAGGTACCCCTTGCTGTCCATCGCGGGCCGGAAGAGGTGCAGGTCCATGCCGGAGAGCGACAGGCGACCGGGCGAGAGCTGCGCGTGCGCAGTGCCGGTGCCCGCGGAAGCGGCAAGGCCCATGACGGTGAGGAGCGTGGCGAGCGCGAGCCCGAGGGAGCGAAGGCGAGACATTTCTTCTCCTGAGCCAACGGGTGACGAAGGGACGCCGACCCGCGGAAAACGGCGCGATTATCGCCCGATCGCTAGCCCTGTCAAAGTAGATCGCACGCGCGCCGCCCAGGCCGTGCTCGCCGATGCGCATATGCTTGCGCCCGCAACGCTGTCGGGCGCCGTTCGCTCCGCCCCCAGCGGACGCGTCGCGAGTCTGCTCGGGCTGCGCAGGGGCGCCGACCGGCGGAGAGGCCCGGTGCTTTCTCCTGCACCGCACCGACTGCACCGCGCCGAACCGCTCAGCGCGATCGAGCGGTCAGCCGCCGGTGTGGGCGACGAGGTACTGGCGGTACGCCGCGGCCTGACGGCCGGTGGGGAAGCGCGAGAGGTAGGTCCGCATGTTGGACTCGACGTCGCGGTCGTAGCCCGCCGTGTGGCGCAGCGACGCGATGAGGAGCTCGAACTCGCGCGCGGTCGTCGAGTGACCCCGGAGCTGGGCGATGACGCACGCATGGTCGCCCGAGATCGCGCACGCGCGCGCGGCGTCGTAGCGGGACGCGCCGCCCTCGGAGGCCGCCGCGCTCGAACCGCCGGACCCGCCCGAGCCGCTGGAGCCGCCCGAACCACTGGAGCCGCCGCCGCCAGTCGAACCGCCGGAGCCGCCGCCGCTGCCGGCCGCTGCGACCGAGCCGCCGCCGCCGCCGGTGCGATCGCTGCCGCCGCCGCTGCCCGTGGGAACGCGCACTGGACCGCCGCCGCCGCTTCCACGATGACCGCTGGCGACGCGAGGACGCGCGCGGCGGATCACCGCGTCGGCGCGAGCGCGCGCGCTCGGCTCGATCACCGACATCGTCAAGACCATCTGCGCCAAGCGGCTGGCCTCGGTCGGATCGTCTTCGACCAGGTTCTCCGCGCTGCGCAGGCTCTGCTCGGCGAAGTCGCGCATGGCCTGGGTGAACTCGGCGCGGTTGCGGTAGCTGCTGCCCTCGGGGAGCGACTCGAACGCGATGTACGCGCCCTGCAGATCGCCGTTGTGCAGCGCCGCGAGCCCGGTCGCGAACGCGTCCGACTCGGCGCGCTGGTTGGTGACCGCGTCGCGGCAGGCGATCGCGCCCGCGTCGCTCGGCGCCGCGCTGAGCGCGAGGTTCGCTTGCGTCAGCGCGGCCTCGAAGTCACCCGAGTTCAGCGCGGTGCGGCAGCTCGCGACCGCGGCGAGCACGTCGACGCCCCCAGCGGCGGGAGGCGCGGCCGCGGTGCCGGGCGGGATCGCGCTGCCCGAGACCGTCCCGCCGATGGTGACGCCCGGGCCGCCCGCCACGGGATCGGAGGGGATGACGGTCGCGATCGGGGTGACCGTCGGCTCGGGGTCGGGGGTGCCGCCGCTCATCGCGACCGCGAGACCGCCGAGCAGCGCGACGCCGATGATCGCGCCGCCCACGTACATCGGCGTTCGGTTGGCCGGCGCCGGGCCGAGGTCCGAGATCGCGTCCATCTGCATGGTGCGACCTTCGTCGAACACGAAGCCCTCGCCGGGCTCGACGTAGCGGAGCTTGACCTGACCGATCTCGACGACGTCGCCCGACGAGAGCTGGTGGCTCTTCGTCTCGACGCCGTTGATCCGCATCCCGTTCGCGCTGCCCAGATCGAGCACACGGTAGCGATCGCCCTCGAGCACGAACTCCGCGTGCTCGCGCGAGATCGAGCGGTGGTTGACCCAGATGTCGAGGTCCTCGGCGCGGCCGAGCTTCATGTTGGGCCGGTTGAGCGCGAACTCCTGACCGGGCGCGGGCGGCGAGAGCATCACCAGGCGCGCGGGCGTGACCTGCCCCATCTGCGGCGCGGCGATCATCGCGGTGACCGCGTCCGATCCCATCACCGGCGCGCTGGTCTCGGGCATCGTCGCGCTGTTGTCGGTCGCCTCGACCTGGAGCGCGAGCTGGTAGTCCCCGATGGTGATCTGATCGCCCGCGTTGAGCTCGAGCTCGCCGCCGATCTTGCGACCGTTGACCTTCACGCCGTTGAACGACGAGAGGTCCTCGATCAGGAACGCGCCGTTCGCGCGTCGGAGGCGGGCGTGCTTGCGCGACACGTTCCGCTCCGTGAGGCGGATGGTGTTGCCCTCTTTGCGCCCGATGCTGATCTCCTCGCGAACGAGGGGGACGACGGTGGTCTTTCCCTCGTCGTCCGCGATCACCAGCTTGAACATGCTTGCCACGATGGTCCGACTCGCGTGTACCCGGCCGAAGGTGCTCCGGCGGGGGGAAGTTTGTTCGCTCCGGGCCGCGCGTGTCAACGGCGCGGACGAGGTGGCAGACCCGGCCGCCCGGATCGACCTTGGCCGCGACGCGATCGGATGCTCGCCGGGCGAGGCTCTCTGATACCCTCCGGCGGCCCTCATGGATCCGGTGTGGATCGTCGCCGTCGTCGTCGCGCTCGGGCTGCTCGCCGTGGGTCTGTCGATCCTCGCTCGCTCCGAGCCCCGCACGAGCAGCGAGACGCGCGACGGAGCGACGCGCGACGACGCGAGCGAGCGCGCAGCGAGCGATGTCCCCGCCGCAGCGCCAGCCCCCCGAGCGGCCTCACCCGACGAGCGGCGGTCGGTGCCGAGCGGCGCCTCCATCCCGCCCCCGGTCGACGTCGAGGGCAACATCGTCGGCGGCAGCACGCTCGGCGAGGATCTCGCGCCTGCCAAAGCCCCTGCGACGTTGCTCTCCGCCGAGATGGACATCGATCTCGACGAGCCCAACCCCGACGAGCAGGGCAA
>CAYZQM010000136.1:0-17722 GCA_964480175.1 uncultured Sandaracinaceae bacterium | reverse complement strand
TCGCATCTCGCGTCTCGCGCCTCGCGTCTCGCGTCTCGCGTCTCGCGTCTCGCGTCTCGCGTCTCGCGACCCGTCGCTGGCGGCGCGAGCCGCATCGAACGTGGCCGTCGTGGGCGCGCGGTCGACACGGAATGCCAGCGCCCGGCACACGACGTCCCGGGTGCGAGCCGCAACTGCGTGCGACGACGAGCCGCGTGACGGATGCGGGCGTCGGGGGTAGAGCCGCGGCATGGACCTCGACGTGGTCATGCTCTCGCGCGCCCAGTTCGCGCTGACGATCATGTTCCACTACTTGTTCCCGCCGCTCTCGATCGGCCTGGGGCTGGTGATGGTGATCGCGGAGGCGACGTTCCTGCGCACCGGCGATCGCCACTACGAGTCGCTCGTTCGCTTCCTCACCAAGCTCTACGCGGTGAACTTCGCGATCGGGGTGGCGACCGGCATCGTGATGGAGTTCCAGTTCGGGACGAACTGGGCGACGTACTCGCGCTTCGTCGGCGACATCTTCGGCTCGGCCTTGGCCGCGGAGGGGATCTTCGCGTTCTTCCTGGAGTCCGGGTTCTTGGCGATCCTCGTCTTTGGCTGGGAGCGCGTGAGCCCGAAGATGCACTTCTTCTCCACGTGCATGGTCTTCCTCGGATCGATGTTCTCGGCGGCGTGGATCGTGGTGGCCAACTCGTGGCAGCACACGCCGACGGGCTTCGTGATCGAAGGGGAGGGTGAGGCTGCGCGGGCGCGCATCACCGACTTCTGGACGATGGTCTTCAACCCGTCCGCGATGCATCGCCTCCACCACGTGCTGCTCGGGTGCTTCTTGGTCGGCGCGTTCTTCGTCGCCAGCATCGCGGCGTTCTACCTCTTGAAGAAGAAGCACGAGGAGGTCGCGAGCCGCGGCCTGAAGATCGGCATCGCGCTCGCGCTGATCACCTCGCTCGCGATCCTGCTCTCCGGCCACGGACAGGCGCGGATGGTGCACACCCACCAGCCCGCGAAGCTCGCCGCGTTCGAGGGCCTCTTCCACTCCGAGGAGGGACCCACGGGGCTCTACCTCTTCGGCTGGCCCGACGAAGAGGCCGAGACCGTGCGCTTCGGGCTCGAGATCCCCGCGCTCCTGAGCTTCCTGGTGCACGACGACTTCAGCACTCCCATCGAGGGCCTCGATGCGGTGCCCGAAGAGGATCGACCTCCGGTGGTCGTTCCCTTCGTCACCTACCATCTGATGGTCGCGCTCGGGATGGCGATGCTCGGGCTCGCTGTCGTGGGCGCGTTCTACTGGTGGCGAGGCACGCTCACCGAGCAGCGCTGGCTGCTCAAGGCGTTCGTGATCTCGGTCTTCTTCCCCTACGTCGCCAACCAAGCCGGCTGGGTCGCCTCGGAGGTCGGTCGTCAGCCGTGGGTGGTCTATGGTCTGCTCCGCACCCGCGACGCAGTGTCGGCGACGGTGCCGGGCGAGCAGGTGTTGATCTCGATCGTCCTCTTCTCGCTCGTGTACGCGGGCCTGATGGCCGTGTGGCTCTTCGTGATGAACGAGAAGGTGCAGCACGGCCCCGAGACGGCGGCCTCGCTCGAGGAGCGCGCGTCCCTGCCGCCGGTCGACAAGGCTGCGCTCGCCGAAGAAGAAGGGATGGGCTGAGTGGACCTCGCGCTCGCTTGGTACGTGGGCTTGGGGATCCTGCTCACGGTGTACGCGATGCTCGACGGCTTCGACTTCGGTGTCGGCACGCTGCACCTCTTCTTTCGAGGCGACGAAGCGCGGCGCGTGAGCCTGAACGCGATAGGTCCCCTCTGGGACGGCAACGAGGTGTGGCTCGTCACGTTCGGGGGCGCGCTCTTCGCGGCGTTCCCCGAGGCGTACGCGACCATCCTCTCGACGCTTTATTTGCCGTTCATGCTGCTCTTGTTCTTCTTGATCGGGCGCGCGGTCTCGATCGAGCTCCGAAGCAAGCACGCGAGCGGTGCGTGGCGCACGTACTGGGACGTGAGCTTCGCGCTGTCGAGCACGCTGACCGTCTTCATGTTCGGCGTCTTCGCGGGGAACCTGTTCTACGGCATCCCGGTGGACGAAGACGGCTTCATCCACGTCTCGGTGCTCGCGCTCTTCGGTCCGTACCCGCTGCTCGTCGGTGTCCTCGCGGTCGCCGGCGCGGCGATGCACGGCGCCGCGTTCCTCATGCTCAAGCTCGAGGGCGACGGCTTCGAGCGAGCGCGGCGGCTCGGACTCGTCGCGCTCGCGCTCTTTCTCCTCTTGGTCTTGGGCATCACCGTCGCGACGCTCGTCGTGCTGCCGCGCGCCACCCGGCACTTCGACGAGGCGCCGATCGTCTGGGTGATCCCGGTGATCGGCTCGCTGTCCACGCTCTCCGCCCTGCGCGCGATGGTGCTGCGTCAGGCGCGCGTCGCGCTCGCTTCGACCTCGCTCACCATCGCGGCGCTCTGCGTTCTGTTCGGGCTCGCGATGTTTCCCCACTTGCTCTTCAGCACCCACTCGGAGGCCGCGAGCCTGGACCTCTGGGCCTCGAGCAGCTCCGAGCGGACGCTGTGGACGATGTCGGTCGTCGCGATGATCGGCGCGCCGCTCATCATCGCGTACACGCTGATCGTCCACTACGTGTTCCGAGGCAAAGTGAAGCTCGGCAAGTTCAGCTATTGATCCTGGGGCTCCGCCCCAGACCCGGCCGCAGCGCGAGCGGGCTTCGCCCTGCGCTGCGCTGCGCGCGGGGCCCCAGCCCCGCTTTGCACCCTACCCGAGGGCTTTGCCCTGCGACTTCAGCGCGTCGATCACCAGGCGGGCGGCGCGGGTCTCGTGCAGATCGGCGCGGCGAACGAGCGCGATGCGATCGTCGAAGCCGGGCGCGTGCGCGAGCGGCTTCAGGCGATCTTTGGGTAGCCCGTGGCTCGCGACCCGTCGCGGCAAGATCCCGATGCCCGCGCCGTCCGCGACCAGGCTCTTCACCAGCTCCATCGACGAGCACGCCAGGTGCCGCCGGCTCGCCAAATCGGGCGGCAGGCGCTCGAGGATCCACTGGGTCTGCCGCAGCACCGGCACGTAGAGGAGCGGGACGTTGGACGGGACCTGCCCCTTCTTCACCAGCGACGCGAGCGCCAGGAGCTCCACCCGATCGGAGAAGAGCGGCACGATCACGCAGTCGGGGTGCGGCTCCGGGTTCACCACGACGCCGAGGTCGACGACGCGGCTCACGACCGCGCTCATCACGTCGCGCGAGTTGCCGTTCCAGAGCGAGATCTCGATCGCAGGATGCTCGGGCAAGAAGCGGCGCGCGAAGCCGGGCAAGAAGTACGCGCCCAAGCTCTCGTGGCAGCCGATCACGAAGCGACCCTTCGGCGTGCCCTCGAGATCCGAGATCGCGTGCCGCAGCTCGCTCGCTCGCTGCGCGAGCCCGCGCGCGTGCACGACCAGCTCGCTCCCCGTCGCCGTGAGCGTCGCGCCGCGCGAGGTCCGGAGAAAGAGCGTGGTGCCGAGCTCCTTCTCGAGCGCGGCGATGGCGGCGGACAGCGCGGGTTGCCCCATCCGCAGCGCGCGCGCCGCGCCCGTGAAGCTCCCGTGCTCGGCGATCGCCAAGAAGTAGCGGAGCGGCGAGGGCAGCAGCGGATCGGTCATGCGTGCGTGGACCGTACCACTGGATCTGCGGCTCTTCGCCGTGCCGTTCTTTTCGTGCGCGCATCCGCTCCGCTATGCTTGCGCGATGCTTGCTCCGCTTCGCTCGCGCCTGTCGTCTCTGGGGGTGGTCGGCTTGCTGGCGTGCGCGTGTGATCCGATCCCGCCGCCCGCTCCGATCGACGTCGGACCGCGCGACGTCGGCGTCCGCGACACGCCCACGCCTCCGGATGTGCCGCCGGTCGACGCGCCTCTGGCGGACGGAGAAGTGCCCGACACCCCCGACGCCGGGATGTCCGCGTGTGCGCTCGGCGCAGCGGAGGTGCTCGAGATCGCGAGCGACGTGCGCATGGCCGATCGCGTCGTGGGCCTGGCCGCGGGCGACACCGGCTGGGGCCTCGCCTGGCACCAGAACGTGAAGGGCTTCGACGAGATCTTCGTCGCGGCAGTCGGGGTGACGGGCGAAGCGACGGTGAACCAGATCACGTCGCTGTCTCGCATCGAGCGCGATCCCGCGATCGTCGCCACCGACACCGGCTGGCTGCTCGCGTGGTCGGGCAACCACATGGATCTGAACTACGAGCTCTACGCGCAGCCGATCGGGCCCGATCTGGCGCCGACCGCCGCGCCCACGCGCCTGAGCAACTTCGCGGACGGCGACGGCTCCCCGACGCTCGTCGCGCTCCCCACGAGCGGCATGCTGGTCGCGTGGGTGCGCGGCGGCATGACCAGCAACCTCGCCGTCACCCGCGTGCTCGCGGCATCCGGCACGCCGACCGCCGCGGAGCGCGTCATCACCACGAGCGCGAACGAGGTCGTGCAGCCGACGCTCGGGGCGCGCAGCGCGGGCGCGGTGCTCGCGTGGGGCGAAGCGTCCTCCGCTCCTCCTGCCGCGCGCGTGCTCTCCCTCGACGCAGCGGGCGCGAGCTCGGGCACACCGGCCGTGGCGAGCACCGAGGGCAACGCTGACGGCACGGCGGATCTCGTGATGGATCGCTTCGGCGGCGCCATCGTGTTCGGCGCGACCGTGATCGTGCGACCCGAAGTGCGCATTCGCCTGCTCGACGAGACGGGCGCGCCGGTGGAGGCGGAGCGCGCGGTGACGGCGAGCGCGGGTCGCGACGCGTCGATCGCGAGCTTCGGCGGAGGCTATCTCGTCTCCTACCGCTCGGCCGATCCCGTGCCGGTGATCCGGCTCGCGCTGCTCGATGCCCAAGGCGTCTTCATCGACGAGTACGACCTCGCGGACGCCGCGGTAGGCGGCGGTCGGACCACGGTCCGGGTCACGACGGAGGGCCGGGTGCTGGTGACCTGGGCAGACGCGGGCGTCGCGGGCACCCGCATCCGCGCGGCGAGGGTGGTATGCGAATGAGTGCGCTCCAGCTCGAGCCGATCCGCGCCGTCGTCGTGGTCGCCATGGTCGCCGTGGTCGCGATGCTCGCGGGCTGCCCGGACGACGCGCCCCCGACGCCGCCGAGCGACGTGCCGCGGCGCGACGTGGGCACGACCGACGTGCCGCTGGACGCGAGCTTCGACGCGACCGGATTGGACGTCCCCGCGATGGACGCTCCGGTCCCCGACGACGCCCCAGGGCTCGATGCGCCGGGCGAGGACGTGCCCGGCCTCGACGCACCCGGTCTCGACGCGCCGCTGCCCGACGCGCCCATCGACGCGGGGCCGCCCGAGGACGTGACGCTGATGATCCGCGACGCGGGCCCATGCGGACCGGGCGGCGACGTGTGCGCCTGCGTGATGCACGCCCCGGCCTGTGTGGCGGGCGCCTGCAGCGAGAGCGAGGAGCTCACCTGCATCGACGACGGCTGCATGGACACCTGCGTGCCCCGCGGCGCGCCGTGCGAGACGCCCGCGGACTGCCCCGCGGGCAGCCTCTGCAAGTTCAACGGCACCACGCGCAACTGCAGCTCGACGACGACGGGCTGCGCCGACTCGCGCGAGTGTCCCCTCGGCTTCGCGTGCATCGCGGGCGCGTGCAGCGATCGTCGCGTCGGCTGCGGCCCCGAGGACCTCTGCCCCAACAACTTCTACTGCCAGAGCAGCGGCCCCGCGTTCTGCCTGAGGCTCCTTCGACCCTGCGCGAACGACGGCGGGTGTCCCACCGGGATCTGCCGCGACGTCGACGGCGACGGCAGCGGCGAGTGCATCGCGGCCGGCACCTGCACCAGCAGCGCGATGTGTCCCGGTGATCAGAGCTGCATGACCCTTCCCGGCGAGGTCTTCGCGGCGTGCGATCGCTACGGCGCGTGCGCGACCGCCGCCGACTGCGCCAGCGGTCAGCTCTGCGTCGACCTCTGGGGCGACGGTGAGCGCGAGTGCGTGGACTCCGGCGGGACCTGCACCACCACGGCCGACTGCCCGACCGGCATCTGCGGCACACCGGCTGCGGGTGGGCCGCCCACGTGCCTGACCCGGTCGCTGCCGCTGTGAGCCGGCTCGACCCCGCAAAGTTTTCAAGTCTCCGCAACGCAGCGCGGTGGGTGGTGGCGCGCGATGGCCAAATGATGGCGCTTTCTTCGGTCCGCAGCGTCGGTTCGATCATTGCTATTCGCCCCGCGAGGCCGTGCGCTCGATGACCCGACGGAGACTTCAGACGATGGCAGCGCGCCCGTGGTCGGCAGGATCGGTGGCGCTCGCCGGGCTGGTCTCCGCGCTCGTCGTTCTCTCCGGCTGCACCGACGTCGGGCCCGCACCGTTCGATCCCCACCCGATCGGCGGCGACGCAGGCAACCCGCGCGACGGCGCGACGTTCTGCGGCGCGCCCACCGAAGGCTGCGCGTGCGAGCCGGGGACCGAGTCGATCGACTGCTACCTCGATCCGATCACCATCGAAGATCAGATCACCTGCCGCGCCGGCACCCGCTACTGCCGCGACGGCGCGTGGACCGCGTGCGAGTCGATCGTCGACTACACCCTCGGCGGGGTCGGTGAGGCGCTGCTCTCGGGACCCACGCCATGCAACCCCTGTGACCCGCGCTGCTTCGGCTACGTCGATCGGCCCGGCCCGACCGACATCACGCCCGGCAACTCGTCGAACATCAGCTACGACACCGGCCGCGGCGGCATCTCGCTCACGCCCTCGATGCCCGTGACCCCGCCGCTCACCGACAGCGACGGCGACGGGATCCCCGACGTGGCCGACTCCTGCGTGGGTCCCGGTGCGTTCGTCGACGCGTCCGGCGGTTGCTACGGCGACACGTTCTTCTATCACATGCTCCCGTACGGGAGCCCGGCGGTGTTCGACCCGCTGAACATCTCGGTCCAGATCCGCACCGCCGACGTCTACTTCCTGATGGACACGACCGGCTCGATGGGCGGCGAGCTCGCGCGGCTGCGCACCGATCTGACGACGGGCAGCTTCATCGCGGGCTGCGGCAACGGCGTCGTCGGCGCGATCCGCTGCGCCATCCCCGATGCGTGGTTCGGGGTCGGCTACTTCGACGACTACCCCGTCAGCCCCTACGGCGGCTCGGGCGACGACGTGTTCGGTCACGTGCTCGACATCACCAGCTCGCTGTCGGCGACCCAGACGGCGATCAACACGCTGGGCATCCACTGGGGCAACGACGGTCCCGAGGGCAACACCCAAGCGCTCTGGGCGATCGCGACCGGAGGATCGCTCGGGCCCTACCTGTCGTCGCGCGGCGCGTGCTCGGGATCGCGCTGGGGCTACCCCTGCTTCCGCGACGGGACGATCCCGATCGTCATCCACATCACCGACGCTCCGTTCCACAACGGTCCGAGCAACGCGTACCCCTACTCGCTCAGCTGGGGCAGCGGGGCGACGAACGTCACCGGCAACGAGAACTTCGCGAGCGCCCGCGCCGTGGGGGCGATCACCGGCTGGCGTGAGTTCACCGGGACGACGGCCAGCATGGCCAACGACTACAGCAACCCCGGCTGCGGCTCGACCACCTCGCGCGACGCGCTCTACGAGTTCACCGTCACCGGGACCCAGACCGTCACCATGACGACGCGCGGCGCGGGCTACGACACCGTGCTCACGCTGTATCGCGCGATGCCGCCGACCACGACGGCGGTCAGCGGCAACGAGAACTTCGGCAGCGCCCGGGTGATGGCGGCGGTGACGGGGAGCGATCAGACCTTCACCGGCAGCACGGCGGGGATGGCGAACGACGTCAACAGCGGCTGCGGTTCCTCGACCGCCCCCGACGCGTTCTTCCGCTTCACGCTGCCGAGCACGACCACGGTCACCTTCGACACCGAGGGCTCGGGCTACGACACGCTGCTCGGTCTCTACAACAACTCGATGGCCCTCATCACGTGCGATGACGACAGCGGGAGCGGCACCCTCTCGCGCATCAGCACGACACTGGCGGCGGGCACCTACTACATCGTCGTCGAGGGCTACAGCAGCAACAGCGGCAACTACGTCCTCAACTTCACCAGCGGGCTCACCACGGTCGCGTCGTACCTGACCTGCAACAACGACGAGACGGGCTACACCAGCTCGCTGCTCACCCAGACGCTCACCGCAGGCACGTACTACGTGGGCGTCGAGGGCAACGGGACCAGCTCGGGGAGCTACCGACTCGGGCTCGGGACCGCAGCGCCCACGACGCCGGCGCCCACGTCGGCGGTCACGTGGTCGGAGACGGTCGCGGCGCTCTCGGCGCGCGACATCCGGGTGATCACGCTGCAGACCTGCGGATCGTGGGGCAACAGCTACTGCTTGGAAGGCGAGAGCCACGCGCAGTCGCTCGCGTATGCCACCAACTCGGTGAACGGCAGCGGCTCGCCCTACGTGTTCCGAGGCAACGCCGACGGAAGCGGTCTCTCCGCCGCGATCGTCAACGCGGTCGTCGGCCTGGCGAACTACACCCGGATGAACATCTCGGCCCGCGCGGTCGGTGACGTGAACGGGTTCACGGTGCTCCCGATCACCGCGGTCTCGTGGGGGCCTGGCAACTGCACGGGCATCAGCGGCGGCACCACGTTCATGCAGTGCACGCCCGGCACGAGCGTGCGCTTCAACGTGTCGTTCCGGAACACGTCCGTGATGCCGACGACGGTGGCGCAGGTCTTCGACTTCTTCATCGAGGTCATCGGCGACGGCACGATCATCCTCGAGCGGGTGCCGGTGCGGATCGTCGTGCCCCCTGCCGTCCCCGCCTATCCCCCGAGCGGCACCTACACGCGCGACTACGACGCGACGATGCGCTGCGCGATCAACGAGCGCCCGGTCTGGGGTGATCTGCGCTGGACCGTGCCGGATCTTCCGAGCGGCACCAGCGTCCGCTTCGAGCTGCGCACGGCCGACACCGCCGCGGCGCTCCCGACCGCGACGCCCCTCGCGACCGTCAACGTCCCCTCGGCGGGCAGCGGCAGCCGCAACGTGACGACGACGCTGGCCGGTGTCGGTGCGCGGACCCGCCTCTACTTCCTCCGCGTCCACGCGGTGCTGAACTCGTCGGCCGATCGCCTTCGCGCCCCCGTGCTGTCCGAAGTGCAGGTCGCCTACACCTGCATCCCCGACGAATAGCGTCGACCGTCGTCGCCGCACGGGTTCGGCTGAGTCGACCTCAACGGATCGGGTTGGGTGACCGTCTTGGTTGAGGTGACCTCAGCGGTGAATGGTCACTGCCATAGGTTTGGCTGAGCTGACCTCAACGGATCGGGGTTGGGTGACCGTTTTGGTTGAGGTGACCTCAGCGGATCGGGGTTGGGTGACCGGTTTGGTTGAGGTGACCTCAACGGTGCATGGTCACTGCCATAGGTTTGGTTGAGTTGAGCTCAACGGATCGGCGTTGGGTGACCGTTTTGGTTGAGTTGAGCTCAACGGATCGGGGTCGGGTGACCGTTTTGGTTGAGGTGACTGTTATGGCTCTCGCGGAGTGGGCCTCAGCGGGCGGGATGGGTCGGTCGGTCGCGTCGATCCTGAGCGGGCGCGGGCTCGGGCGCGGGCTCGGGCGCGGATCCTGAGCGGCGTCGCTTCGATTCTGAGCGGGCTCGGGCTCGGGGCCTGAGGGGCGGGCTCGCGTCGGTTCTGCGCCGGTTTCAGCGCGAGGCGGAGACGATACGGGCGGCGCGGACCGAGAGGCCGTAGGCGCGGGGCACCCGGGGATCGTTGCGGGGATCGGTCACGCCCCACTCGCTCATCCGCGCGAGCGCGTTGCGGTGCATGTCGAGGGCCGAGTACGTCCGCTCGCTGCAGCGGCGCTCGGGCACCCGGGTCACCGCGTTGCTGTCGCTGGTGCCGAGCGATCGGGCGCAGCGCGCGAGCGCGGTACGCGCGGTCGAGAGCGCGTCGTCGAGGCGCCCGCTGCGCTCGTAGGCGCGCGAGAGGTGATGGCCCACGGCGGGATCGTCGAGCACCTCGGCGGTCGCGCTCGAGAGCGCGGCGACCGCGAGCTCGGGGCGATCGTCCTCGAGGTAGTGCCGGGCCAGATCCTCCGCGAGCGCCGGATCGCTCCGATCGGTGGCGAAGTCGTCCTCGAGCGCCATCAGCTCCCGGGTCGCTCGGCTCCCCACGGGACGCTCCGCCTCGGCCTCGACGATGGTCAGCGACCCCCAAATGGCGCCGAGGACGACGAGGATGCCGAGGTTGAGCTTGATCTCCATCAGGGCTTGGCTGGGCTACGACAGCGCTCGGACCGAAAGGTTCCGAGTTTTTTCGGAGGCGCCGATCAGAGCGAGTCTACGCCGGATCCTTGGGCAACTTCCTCTTCTCTCGGATGCCTCCACGGGCCGCGGCGAGTCCGTCACCGTCGCCGGCTTGCGCGAGGGCGCCTCGATCGTGTTCAATTGCCGCTCGTGCGGACTGTCTCGTCGCTCTTGCTCCTCTGCGCCTCCGGGTTGCTCGCGTGGGGCTGCGCCGAAGGCGGCGACATCCGACGTCAGGGCGACGCCGAGCGCATCGATGGCGGCAGCGAGCTGCTCGACGTCCCGCCGAGCGCGACGTGCGATCCCGAGTGCCCCGAGGACTACGCCTGCCGCGACGGCGAGTGCGTCCCCGCGAGCGACGTCGACGGCGACGGAGTCCCTTCCGACGTGGACTGCGACGACGCGAGCGCGAGCGTGGGTCGCATGGCGGAGCGTCCGTGCAGCTCCGCATGCAGCGCGGGCGTCGAGCGCTGCATCGACGGTCGCTGGGATCCCTGCACCGCGCCGACCGACTGCGACTGCACCGACGGCACCGCGCCTCGCATGGTCTCGTGCATGCACTGCGGGATGCAGCGGCAGGTGTGTGAAGGCGGGACGTGGCGCGACGACGGCGCGTGCAGCGGCGGCGGCACCTGCCCGATGGGCGACGTCGAGATGGGGGCGACGTGCGGTCGCTGCGGTGTGCAGGCCCGGACGTGCGGCGTGAGCTGCACCTGGGGCGCCTGGACCTGCGCCGAAGAAGGCGAGTGCACGCCCGGCGGCGAGGAGATGCAGGAGGAAGCCTGCGGCGCGTGCGGCACTGGCCATCGCAGTCGGACGCGCACGTGCGACAGCGGTTGCGGCTGGGGCGCGTGGTCCGACTGGACGGCGTGCGCGGGCGCCAGCACGGAGTGCGCCGCGGGCGCGACCGACTCGGAGTCACGCGCCTGCCCCGGCGGATGCGCGAACCAGACCCGCACCCGAAGCTGCAGCAGCACCAGCTGCACGTGGGGAGGCTGGGGAAGCTGGAGCACCTGCCCGACGTGCGGTCCCGTGTGCGGTAACGGCACGTGCGAGTCGGGCGAGACGTGTTCGGCCTGCAGCGACTGCCGCTACGGGCACTTGGGCAGCGGCACCGGCGGCAGCTCGTGCGCGGGCGTCCCGGCCGAGACGTGGCGCTGTGTGACCACGTCGGTGTGCGGCGGCCCCACGAGCCAGGTCTGTCGTGACGGCACGTGGATCAACTTCAACTGCGCGCCCCGGAACTGCAGCGCGTGCCGCTGCAGCTACAGCATCTCCTGCAACCAGTGATCGGGCCGACGCTCAGCGCACCATGAGCTCGATGGACGCGAGCGCGTCTTCGATCGCGGGCTCGACCGGCTCGCCGTAGATGCACAGGCCCGGGGCGTCCTCGTCTTCGATCGCGAGCTCCAGCACGTGGGTGCCCCGGCGCAACGATCCGATCACCGCCGCATCGTCGCTGGTGATCTCGATGACCGCGCCCAGGCCATCGTCGACCGGCAGACGCGCTCTTCCGAGCTCGACGTCGTCGATGCGGAGGACCACCTCCGACGTGTCGTGCTCCGTCGCGCCGATGCCCATGCCCGGCAGCTCACTCGATGCGCGCAGACGAACCGTGATCGCGGCGAGGGCTCGCGCTCCCGGCGGCGTGGCGAAGCGATAGCGCACCCAGCCGTTGCCCATCCCGAACACGTGCGCCGAGCGAGGGCCCTCGGCGCGGCCGCCCGCCTCGAAGCGCGCGCGGTGGAACGCCTCGGGCGCGATCGACAGGCGCGCCTCGCTCGCCTCGCGGCGCCAGTCGCCATGCACCCGCCCCGTGCCCACGAGCGTGCTGCGAGCGCCGCGCTCTTCGGGCATCGGAGCGAGCCGGGGATCGAAGCCATCGATGCGCCGCGCCTCGCGGGCGATCACCCGCCGTAGATCGTCGCTGTGCTCCTCGCCATCGAAGTAGATCGTGTACTCGCGCGGATGGTCCCCGCTGGGCGCGTAGATCCACGGCAAGACGCCGCTCGCGCCGTGGGCGCGCGCCGAGCGAAAGAAGCGATCGAGCCAGCGGGCGCGGGGCACGTCGAAGGGGCGGCGATGGAAGCCCACCTCGCCGAAGATCACCGGCCTCGATGCGGCGCGCGCCACCCGCACCCGGTCGGCGACCCAGCGATCGAGCGCCCGCAGACTGCGCACGTGGCCGTAGCGTGTCGGGTACGCGTGGGCGTCGGCGTAGTCGATGCCGCGCGCGCCGATCGCCGCCGCCCAGGTGCGTCGATCGCGCTCGAGCGAGTAGCCGATGTGCCCCGCGGAGACGAGGTGGTTGGGATCGATCGAGCGGATCAGCGCGGCGCTCTCCTCGAGCAGGGAGACGAGCTCGCCCCGCGCTCGAGGCGGAGACGAGATCTCGTTGAAGAGCTCCCACGAGAAGATCGTGGGATCGTCGCGGTAGGCGACCCCGGTGATCGCGTTGGTGCGCTGCACGACCTCGCGCACGTGCGAGCGATAGAGCGCGCGCGCTCGGCTCGACGCGAAGAAGAGCGGCAGCGCGAGCTCGCCGATCCCGCCGTCCGTCGGCTGGAACACGACGTCGGCCCAGCGCAGGTACTGGGGCAGTCCGCCGTAGTCGCCCCACCGGTTGGCGAGCACGACGATGACGCGCAGGTCGCGCTCGGCGCAGGCGACCAGCACCCGATCGAGGTGCGCGAGCGCGCCGTCGACGAAGAGCTCGCTGCCCCGCCGGAACGCGTAGAGGTCTGCCCACTCGGGCGCGGCCGCGTCGTACTCGCCGAGGGCCCACACGCGGACGACACGCGCGCCATCCGCGGCGACGGCGTCCAGGCTCGCCTCCATGCTCGCGCGGTGCACGGGCCCGTGCATGACCGCGATGTTCGCGCCCACGAACGAGAGCGGCGCGCCGCCGAGCGTGAAGGCCGTGCCATCGACGCGCACGAAGGGATCGTCCTGCGCGCACACCGACGACGACGCCGCGACGAGCGCGAGCACGAGCGCCGCGCCTGCCAGCGTCTTCACAGGGCGGAGCCGGGACCGACGTGCGCGTCGCCCGGCGAGCGAACGTCGAGCACGTAGTGACCCGTCGGCGTCTCGGTGGGCACGCCGAGCATCGCGCGGTAGAGGCCGTGCTCGTCGGTGACCGTCACGCCGAGCAGGCGCTCCCGCGCGCGCTCCGGATCGAAGAGCACCAGCTCGACGCGCAGGCCCGCGACCGGCGCGCCGAGGCTGCTCGCGGTGCCGCTCACCTCGAGGGTGAGGCCGCGACGAACGGAGAACGTGTCTTGATCGACGGTGAGCACGAGCGGCGTGCGCGCTGGGGTCGTGCTTGGGGTGGGCGGGGGCTCGTCGGGGCCCTCGGTCTCGCGGACTTCGTCGCCCACCGACGTCCAGCCATCGTTGCCGGAGCCCCCCGACGTGCGCGGTCCGCTGCCGCCCTCACGGCTCAGGCTCGCGCGCGCCGCTTCTTCCAGCGCGGCGCGGTACGCGTCCGGCTGGGGCAGCGGATCGGTCACCTGCGGGCGATAGGGCGGCGCGTCCTCGGCGGCGCCGTGGCTGCGCACGCCTTGCGCCGAGCCGCCGAGATCGACCCGGAGCCACCCGCGGCTCTCAGGCATGTGCACCTCCACCCACGCGTGCGCTTCGTTCTGCACGAAGCGCGCGGGGATGCCGAGCGCGAGCGCGGTGATCACGAACGCGTACGCCCGGTGCCGGCACACGCCGCGGCCGCCGCGGGTCAGATCGAGGTAGATGTGCCCGGTGTCGGTCGGTGGCTCGGAGGACTCGACGAAGCTGCGGAAGTGCTCGACCAAGTGTCCGAGGACTTGATCGAAGGGCTGCTCCGGCGAGAGCGCGAGCTCGCGCAGGATCACCTCGGCGTCTGCGGCGACGGAGGGCGGCAGCGGCCTCGTCTCCGCGGCGAGTGAGTTGGCCGGCGCGGTGGGCAGCGCGACGCCCTCCTCGAAGCCGAAGTACGTGCGCGGCGCGTCGGTCAGGAACACGACGCGGACCTCCTCGGCGCTCGGCTGATCGAGCACCGCGTAGAAGTTGTCCGCGCCGTCGCGCTCGAAGTGGAGCGCGGTGTCGGGCTCGGTGCGCACTCCGAGGATGCGCGACTCGGGGGAGACCGAAGGGAAGGGCACCTCGGTCCCAGTGCGGAAGTCGATCACCACCGAGCCCCAGAAGCGATCGCGCGCTCGGCCGTCGGGCGCAGGCGCCGCAGGCGCCTCGACGGGGACGACGGTGCGCGCGCCGCCGCGAGGAAGGAGCACCGGGGTGCGATCCGGCGCGAGGCTCACCTCGTCGAGCGCGGTCATGCGCTTGTAGGGGCGGATCGCCGGCGAGAAGACCTCGAAGTAGTCGACCCCGCTCTCGAGCGCGGTGACCCGATCGGGACGAAAGGAAGGAGAGCGCCGACCGGCCTCTTCGCGCATCGCGCTGTCGCCTGGCTGAGCCCGCAGAGGCGCCTCGTCGGCTTCGCGCGGTCCGCCCTCGGGCGCGGGCAAGAGCTCGCCGTCGCTCAAGATCGCCGAGGGCATCGGCTCGCTGTCGGAGGTGACGAGCGCGCTGCCTTCGCCCGCCGCGATGTTCGGCACGTACTCGTGCAGGACCGGCTGCGCGGCTGCGAGGGCCGCGATGGACAGGACGAGCAGGGTGAGGACGACGCCCGGACGCAATGCCGAGGGATTGTAGTGCCAGAGCGTGGGCGTCGCGAACGCGCACGTGGTGCACGCCGCTGCTTCGGTCCATCCTCGCGCCCCCATGTCGGTGCTCGATGCTCAAGATCTGAAGAAGTCACTCGGGGTGCGCACGCTGCTCGGCGGCGTGACGTTCACCATCGAGGACGGCGAGCGCATCGGGTTGGTCGGCGCGAACGGCTGCGGCAAGTCCACGCTCGCGCGCATCCTCGCCGGGATCGATGCGCCCGACGGCGGCGCCATCGCGGTGCGGCGCGACGCGCGCGTGCTCTACCTCGACCAGGAGCCGACGTTCCAGGGCGATCCCAACGCGCTGAGCGGCGCGCTCGAGGGGCTCTCGGGCTGGCGCGACGCGCTCGCGCGGCACACGGAGGCGACCGAGCAGGTGGGCGTGAGCGAGGGCGACGCGCAGGCGCGCTGGCTCGAGCGGATGGAAGAGGCCGCGGCCGACGTCGAGCGTCTGGGCGGCTGGGAGCGATCGCACGAGGCCGAGCGCCTCTTGCGCAGCCTGGGCATCCGCGATCTGTCCCAGAGCGTCTCGAGCATGTCGGGCGGCGAGCGACGTCGCGTCGCGCTCGCGCGGGTGCTCGTCGCGCGTCCCGAGCTGGCGATCTTGGACGAGCCCACCAACCACCTCGACGTCGATGCGATCGAGTGGCTCGAGCGCTACCTCTCGACGGAGCACCGCGGCGCGATCTTGCTCATCACCCACGACCGGTGGTTCTTGAACCAGGTGGTCTCGCGCACGCTCGAGCTCTCGGCGGGCGAGATCTTTTCGTTCGACGGTGGCTGGGAGGAGTACCTCGAGGCGAAGGCCGAGCGGATGGCGCTGGCCGATCGCACCGAGAAGAACCGACAGAACGTGCTGCGTCGCGAGCTCGCGTGGCTGCGGCGCACGCCCGCGGCGCGCACGGGAAAGCAGAAGGCCCGCATCCATCGCGCCGAGGCGATCATCGACGATCGTCCCGCCGCCAAGGGGCGCGACGTCGAGCTGAAGATGGACGCGACCCGCAGTGGTCGCACCGTCCTGGAGCTCGATCACCTCACGCTCGCGCGTGGAGAGCGCACGCTGATCGAGGACCTGACGCTCTCGGTCGCGCCGGGCTCGCGCATCGGCATCGTCGGGCCGAACGGCTGCGGCAAGAGCAGCTTGCTCGCCGCGCTGCTCGGTACGCTGAAGCCGGCGGGCGGCTCCATCACACTCGGACAGAACACCCAGATCGCGTACCTCGATCAGCACCGCACGGGGTTGGACCTCGAGCGCACCGTCGCCGAGAACGTCTCGCCCAGCGCGACCCGCGTCGAGTGGGCGGGGCGGAGCATCGAGCTCATCGGCTACCTCGAGCGCATGCTCTTCGACACCCACCAGCAGCGGCAGCCGGTTCGCTCGCTGTCGGGGGGCGAGCGCGCGCGGGTGCTGCTCGCGAAGCTCTTGCTCCAGCCGGCGAACCTCTTGGTGCTCGACGAGCCGACGAACGACCTCGACGCGCCGACGCTCGCTGCGCTCGAGGAGATGCTCGAGGAGTTCACGGGGACCGCGCTCGTGGTCACGCACGACCGCTGGTTCCTCGAGCGGGTGGCGACGGCCATCTTGGCGTTCGAGGGCAACGGTCGGGTGCGGTTGTGGCAGGGCAACTACTCGACGTGGCGCGCGCTCTCGAAGGCGAAGGAGCAGGAGGTCGCCAAGGAAGGGCCGGTGAAGGCTTCTGCGCCCGAGCGGGCGACGAACAAGACGAGCAAGGGACTGACGTTCGCGGAGAAGCGCGAGCTCGAGGGGCTCATGCCCAAGATCGAGGCGCTGGAGACGCTTCTTCAGGCGCTCGAGGCGGAGCTCGCCGATCCCACGCTCTACGCGGAGCGAGGCGGCGAGGTCGCTGGCAAGCTCGCGTCGCAGGCCGAAGGCAAGGCGGAGCTCGAGTTGCTGCTCGAGCGCTGGGAGTCGCTCGAGTCACGCGCTGGCGCGTGAGCGCGACGGAAGGTACGCGTGCGTTGGATGTTCCGACTCCTCGCCGTGACCTGCGTGCTCGGTACGGCCCTGGTCGCTCCAGCGGCAGGCGCGCAGTCGATCGACCCGCTGCTGCAGGTGCACGACGGGGATCCGCTCTTGCTCGCTGCGGTGGTGGAGCGCCTGGGAGATGGGGCCATCCTCGACCGGCTGGGCGAGGCGCATCCGCTGGCGGTCCGCTCGCTCGCGGTGCGCGCGACGCCGTTCCTTCACGCGCCAGAGCAGGCGCTCGGTCTGCTCGCCGAGCTCGCGGGGTCGCGCGATCCCGATCTGTCGCCGGCGGCGATGCGGGCGCTGCTCACGATCACGCGTGCGCTCACGCGCGCCGCGCTCGATGCGCGCGAGGACGACGGAGAGTCGATCGCTGCGGCGCGCACGGCGCTGACGACACTCGCGGCGGATCCGCACGCCCGCCTCGACCTGCGCCGCGGCGCCGAGGCCGCCTTGGCGATGCTGTCCGTGCTCTGATTGCCGCGCGGCCCCGAACGAGGCTCAGTCTAGGGCTCGCTGGGTACATGTCGGCGATCTAGCCCGAGGTACTCGCGGAGCACCTGGCGCACCTCGGCGGCCATCTTCGAGAGCCCGCAGATGTAGACGTGTGCGTCAAAGAGACCCGACTGGACCTAGCAACGACGTTGATTGTTCTTGGCCGGAGGCCGCGTTGGAGTTGTCCAGAATCACCGCAACGCCGCCGACTCTCTTCGAGCCAAACCTCGACCTCGGAGACCCGTATTTGGCTCCCGTCGGTCGCCAAGGAGCCCTTCGGCG
>CAYZQM010000135.1:6315-17731 GCA_964480175.1 uncultured Sandaracinaceae bacterium | reverse complement strand
GGTCCGCCCATGCCGATGAGGAGCCGCAAGCGCGCGGCCATGCGCTGCGCGTCGCGCTCGCCCAGGCGACCCGGGCCCACGACCCGCACGAGCACGCTCTGATCGGTCTCCTGATCGGTGCCGCGGTACGTCGCGTAGAGCGCGTCGCTGGAGATGGTGGTGCGGATCTCCCAGCGCTCGCCGAGCACGTCGCCGGTGCGGGGCAAGCGACCCGGAGAGCCGGTCACCATCGTCGAGTCGCTGGACGCCATGTCGCGGAGCCGGCGAGGCTATCACGCACCCGGCGAGCCGCCCCTGCAAAGGAGCCAGGCGATCACGGCACGCAGACGCGCGCAGGGGTGCTGTGGTCCATCTGCCCATCGTCCTGGCCGAGCACCTCGGCGTCGCCGTCGCCCCAGCAGAAGATCGCGCCCGACGCGCGGAGCCCGCAGGTGAAGTCGCTGCCGGTCGTCACGTCGGTCCACTCGCTGCCGGCGACCCGCGCGGGATCGAAGCGGGTGTCGAGATCGCCGACCCCCAGCTGCCCCGACTCGTTCGGCCCGAAGCACCACAGCGCACCGGTGGTCTCGACCACGCAGGTGTGCAGACCGAGGCTGGCGCGAGCGACGGTGAGCCCCGGCACGCGGGTGGGCGCCGACACGGACGCTGGCGCGGGCTCGCCCGCACCGAGCGCGCCGAGCGACGCGCCGTTGCCGCGCCCCCAGCAGTAGAGCGCACCAGCGGTGTCCCACGCGCAGGCGTGCCTGCGACCGAGCTCCGCGTGCGCCCACTCCGGACCGGCGAGGCCGGGCGTCGGGTCGAGCACCTCGCGCGGTCCGCAGTCGGTGCAGCCTCCGCCGGTTCCCAGGCTCCCGTCGAAGTTCGCGCCCCGACACCACAGCCGGTGATCCGTGTCGACGCTGCACGAGAAGAACTCGCCTCCCGAGACGTCGAGCCACGTCTCCGGCAGCGTGGTGGGAGGCAGCGGGCTCATGGTGTTCGCGGAGCCGCCCACCTGCGCCTGGCTGTTGCGCCCCCAGCCCGCGAGCGCGCCCGCCGCATCGAGCGCGAACGAGTGCAGTGAGCCGACCGCGATCCGGCTCGGCGTGATGGGGACCGCGATCGCGACGGGACCGTTCAAGACGTTCTCCGACGTGCCGGGGTCGATGCCGCACTGCCCGGTGTAGTTGCTGCCCCAGCAGCGGACGGCGCCGCCTTGGATCCCGCACGTGTGATCCCCGAAGCTCGACACGTCGGTCCAGTCGCTCGCTGCCCCGATGCGGGTCGGGAGCGGCGCGACGGTGTTCCACGCGATGCCCACTTCGCCGACGCCCGAGCTGCCCCAACAGAAGAGGCGCCCGCCGGCGATCGCGCACACGTGCTCGTAGCCCGCCTCGACGATGGACGCGGGGCGCAGGGGGACGCAGCGGCCAGCCTCGCAGGTGTCTCCGGCGCATGGACACTCCGTGCTGTCGCTGCACTCGTCGCCGACCCCGACGTCGGGCGGAGGCCCGTCGTTGGGCACGTCGTCCGTCACCCCCACGTCGTCCGCGCCTGCGGCGTCCATGCCCGCGTCCGTGCCTGCGTCGGGCGTCACACAGACCCCGTCCATGCAGCGATCGGGACTGCACGCCGCGACCGGCGTGATCGGGGTGATGGCGACGTGCACGACGTCGCCGCCCGGCAGCGTCACCTCTTCGCAGCCCCGCGCGACGACGTCGCAGTCGGTCCCGAGCACCTCGATCTCGACGCCATAGGTGCCCTCCGGAAGGACGGGGCCATCCCCCGCGCTCTCTCCGTCGGTGAACGCGCGCTCGTAGCGCACCTCGGTGCCCGCGCAGGAGCCGACCCGCACCCGCGCCACCATCGCCGAGCCATCGAAGCTGCTCGGCATGCTGTACTCCCAGCGCATCGCGCGACCGCAGCCTGCGACGAGCGGAACCACGAGCAGCGCGGACGAGAGCGCCGCGTGGCGGACGAGGAATCGGGGGGCTCGGCGCATCACGGCATCTCCACGCGCATGGGGCCGCTCAGGGTCGTGTCGGGCGGCGGTGCGAGCACGATCGCCAAGACGACCGCGACCGCGGCGACCGCGACCGCCACGCCGATGGTCACGCCGACGATCAGCCCGGTGTCGTCGCTCGGGGCCGGCATGACGCTCGACTCGCTGGCGGCGGCCAGCGCGGTCTCGCGCGCGTAGGTGAGCGGATCGGTTTCGGAGCCCGCGCTCGCGATCACCGCGCCGCCCGGGCCGAGCACCTCGAGCCAATAGCGGAGCGTCGCCTCGTCGGTGAGCACCTCGGCGCGCGGCGCGTCGATCTGCTCGGGGCCCGCGTCGCTCGCGTAGTGGATGCGCGCGCCGCGCTGCAGCGCGCCGACGTCGCCCGTCACCCGGAGCGAGACCACGTAGCCCGTGGTGCTCGGCATCACCACGCCCTCGACGGCGATCGGCACCACCTCTTCGCGCAGGCGCTCGAGCAGCCGGCGCACCGCGGGCGGCGTCGTCTCGTCGAGGCTGGCGCTCGGCGCGATCGAGAGCAGGCGCGACAGATCCTCCTCCGCGGCCCCGACGTCGCCGGCCGCGTGATGTGCGAGGCCGCGCCCGCGCAGGATCGCCTCGAGCTCCTCGTGCGTGAGGTGCTCGCTCTGCTCCGCGCGATCGAAGGCGCCCACCGCACGATCGAACTCCGCGCGCTCGTAGTGTCGCTGCGCGACCGACAGATCGTCCTGCGCGAAGGCGAGCGTCGGCAGCGACACGAGCGACAAGAGCGACAGCGCAGCGATCGAACGCGATCTCGACGGATGGCCGACGGACGGGCTCACGTGTCCCGCCCCAAGCCGTGCCGGCGCATCAAGCGGTGGAGGTACGCGCGATCGATCCCCGCGTGCCGCGCCGCCTGGCTGATGTTGCCCCCGTGCCGCTGCACGAGCGCAGGCAGGTACTCGCGCTCGAAGCTCGCGATCGCCAGCTCACGGGCGCGCGCATACGAGAGCGATGCATCGATCGGCTGGGGCACGCTCGAGGGCGGCGCCGCGCCCTCCACGGGCAGATCGAGCTCCATCACCAGGCACCGCTCGAGGTGGTTGCGCAGCTCACGCACGTTGCCGGGCCACGCGCCCGTGGCGAGCCGATCGATGAACGCGGGCTCGAGCAAGCGCGCACGTCCCGCCTCGGACGCCCCGAGCCCGTCGAGCAGCGCGGCCACGAGGCCCGGAAGATCACCCGGCCGGGTGCGCAGCGGCGGCACCTCCGCGCGCAGCACGGCGAGACGGAAGTAGAGGTCCGAGCGGAAGCTGCCGTCGTTCACCATGCGCCGCAGCGGACGGTGGGTGGCGGCCACGACGCGGACGTCGATCGGGATGCGCTCGTTGCTGCCGATGCGCCGGATGGTGCGCTGCTCGAGCACCCTGAGGAGCTTGGGCTGCAGATCCGCCGCGAGCTCACCGAGCTCGTCGAGGAAGATGGTGCCGCCGCGCGCCGCCTCGAACGCGCCGATGCGTCGCGCGTGCGCCCCGGTGAACGCGCCGCGCTCGTGACCGAAGAGCTCGCTCTCCATCAGCGCGGCGGGGACCGATCCCAGATCGACGACCACGAACGGACCGCTGGCCCGTGCGCTCGCGAGGTGGAGCGACTCGGCGATCGCTTCTTTGCCCGTGCCCGTCTCGCCCTCGATGAGGACGGTCGTGTCGGAGCCCGCCGCGCGCTCGAGGAGCGCGAAGAGCGCGCGCATGCCGGGCGAGCTGCCCACCACGGAGCCGAAGCGGTGGCTTCTCGAGAGCGGGAGCGTCACCCGGTCGCCGGTGAGCGACACCGCGACGCTGATGCGCCCGAGCGTGATGTCGCTGCCGTCGCGCAGGAACGCGGAGACCACGCGCACGCCGTCGACGGTGGTGCCGTTCGTGCTGCCCGTGTCGATCACGCGCACACCGGAGGCATCGGCGATCACCTCGGCGTGAAAGCGCGAGACGGATCGATCGTCGATCACGAGCGCGTTCGAGGGGTGCGAGCCGAGCGTGCAGCGCTCGGCGCCCTGCCATCGGGTGGCGCTCGCGTCGGCGGCGCCCTGCCCGTCCGTGGCGCCGAGCAGCGTCAGCACGAAGCCTGGAGCGCGCTGCGCTTCGTCGCCGCCGAGCACCGGTCGTTGGACCAGCTCCGTGAGGCCTTCGTCGACCGCCATGCGAGCGAGAGAGTACCACATGGGCGCTGCGCTCTTGACGTATGATGCCCCTCATCGATGTCTGGACAGGCTGGAACGTCGGACTCCCTGTCCTCTGCGACGGTGGTGCCCAGCGCGGACGGAATGCCGAGCCGGATCGGGCGCTACCGCGTGGTGCAGCCGATCGCGAGCGGCGGGATGGGCACGGTCTATCTCGCCTTCGCAGAGGGACCGATGGGCTTCGATCGCTGGGTCGCGATCAAGCGAGTGCACCCGCACCTCGCGAGCGACGCGAAGTTCGTCGGCATGTTCCAGGACGAGGCGCGCATCGTCAGCCGCATCGATCACCCGAACGTGTGCGGGCTGCTGGACTACGGTGCCGGCGCCGAGGGGCACTGGTTGGTGATGCCGTACCTGTTCGGCGAGTCGCTGCAGCGGGTGCGCCGCACCGCGTACGCCAAGGACTCGCCGCTGCGCGACACGTTCCCGTTCCTCGCAGCGCGCATCGTCGAGATGGCGTGCGAGGGACTGCACGCTGCCCACGAGCTGCGCGACGAGACCGGCAAGCCGCTCGAGGTCGTGCACCGCGACATCAGCCCCCAGAACCTGCACGTCGGCTACGACGGCTCGGTGCACGTGCTGGACTTCGGCGTCGCGACCGCGCGCCAGCGCCTCGTCACCACCGCGACCGGCGAGGTCAAAGGCAAGTTCGCGTACATGGCGCCCGAGCAGCTCGACGGGAAGTCGCTCGATCGACGGGCCGACGTGTTCGCGATGGGCGTGGTGCTGTGGGAGACGCTGACGGGCAGGCGCCTCTTCGCGCGCGAGACGATGAGCGAGACCGTGAAGGCCGTCCTCTCCGAGCCCGTGCCTGCGCTGAGCGACGCGTGGCCGGGCGCCCCGATCGAGCTCGAAGAAGTGGTGAGCAAGGCGCTCGCGCGGGATCCGGCGAGGCGGCATCCGACCGCGCGCGCGCTCGCACGCGATCTGTCCCTCGCGCTGACCGAAGTGCGCCGCAGCGTCGGCGTCGGCGACATCGCGGATGCGATGACGACGCTGTTCCCCGGCGCGCTCGAGCGGCGGCGCCTCGAGATGGAAGAGCGCCGCCAGAGCCGGGTGATCGACGAGGTGAGCCAGCCCGAGCCCGAGCGCTCGATGGTTACCGTCGCCAACCCTGGCGCGCAGGCGCGCGGTCGATCGAGCTCCGCGCTGCTGGCGTCGATCGCGGTGATCGTGCTGATCGGCGGCGCGGTCGGTGGCTACGCGCTGTGGGCCGGGCAGGACGGGCCGAGCGATTCGGCGGCGAGCGCGTCGGAGGACGGAGCAGGCCCGCGCGAAGGCGACGACGGCGACCGATCGCCCGACGAAGCGCCATCGATCGCCGCCGCGCCCCCGAACGCCGACGAGGGAGGCGCGCCCGAAGGCGTGAGCGCCGAGGCCGCGAGCACCGAGGCCGCGAGCACCGAGGCCGCGAGCGCCGAGGACGCAGAAGGCGAGGACACAGCAGGCGAGGACGCAGAAGGCGAGGACGCGAGCGGAGCGATCGCGGAGGCCGGCTCGGAGGACGACGGTTCCGCCGAGCCCGACGACGACGAGCGCGCGGTGCGAAGGCCGCGTCGCGATCGCGAGCCCGTGGCCACCGGCCCCGGAACGGTCAGCGTCGCGACGCCGGGTGGGTGGGCCGTGGTGTACGAGTCGGGTACCCGCATCGGCGATGCCCCGGGGACCTTCTCGCTCCCGGCGGGCGCGCACACCCTCGAGGTCCAGCCGTTCGGACGCGGCGAGCGACTGCGGCGCCGGGTGCGGGTGAGCGCAGGCGAGACCAGCCGCTTGGTGATCCCGGTGGAGTCGCCCTGATCGCCCTCAGGTGAGGCCGGGCAGCGGACCCGTGCAGAACTCCGGATCGCCAAACGTGGTGACGTCCTCGAGCCCCATCGCGTGCGCGATCGAGACCAGCATGTCGTTGTGGGTCTCGTCGCCGAACTGCACGTAGCGGCCCGTGCGGAAGTAGCCGCTCGCGCCCCCCGCGAAGAAGAACGGCATGTTCTCCTGCGTGTGGAAGTTGCCCTCGGAGTGCTCGCTGACCACGACGATGAGCGTGTGGTCGAGCACGGTTCCCTCGCCCTCGGGCATCGCGTCGAGCCGACCCATGAAGCGCGCGAGCTCCTGCATGTACCAGCGGTTCACCGCCGCGAACGCGTTGAGGCGCGCGTGCCCGGTGACCTCGGGATCCGCGATGACGCCGGGCACCGCGAAGCGGGGGTCGGTGTGCGACAGATCGTGGTGCGAGAGCGTCGCGGCGAGGCCCTCGACCTGCGGCAGGAGCATGTGACTGTCGCTGCGGCCGAACGAGATCGACGCCACGCGCGTGAGATCGCAGCCCAGCGCGCTCGCCATGAGATCGACCTGCGCGTGCACGAACTCGGGCGGGCGCACGTTGTACACCGTCGTGCTGCGCAGATCGGCGCTCGGCGCGGCGGGCACCACGCAGGTGGCGGCCGGCAGCGCGTCGAGCCGACGCTCGAGCTCGCGCACCGAGTCCGCGTGCGCGTCGAGGTAGCGCTGCTCCTCGGTCCCCAGCGCCGCGCGCGCCCGCGACAGCTCGCCCGCGCCGAAGTCGAGCACGCTGCGCCGACGACGGCGGGCCCGCTCGAGCACCGGATCGACGTCGCTCCCGACGCCCGCGAAGATGCGATCGAAGGTCGCCCGCGGGTTCTGCTCGGGCGGCATCGGCAGGCCCGCGCCCGCGTAGCACATGCGCGAGTGGTGCCCCGAGCCCGCCCACACGTCGTGCGCGGCGAGCTCGAGCGAGCGGAACGGCGTCGCGTCCCCGATGCGCTGCGCGACCAGCTGATCGATCGAGATCGACGACGCCCAGCCCTCGGTGGTGTCCATGCGGTTGGAGCCGGTGAGCATCGTCGCGAGCGTGTGCATCGCCGTGCCCGTCTTGATGCTGATGCCCTTGGGCTGGCGCCAGTCGTAGCGGGTCGAGGTGGGATCCCCGACGTCGCTCGGCCCGAAGAGCAGCAAGCGATCACGGAAGGGATCGAGCGGCTCGAGGATCGAGGGGAGAGTGAAGTCGCGCTCGGTCGCGCCCGCCCGCGGTCGGAACGCGGTCTCCACCGTCCCGGCCGGCGTGTGCCAGATGACCAAGCGCTTCGGCGCGGTGGCGCCACCGGCCAGCGCGCGCGACGCGCGCAGCCAAGGGGACATCGCCGCGAGGCTCAGGGCTCCGCCCGCGAAGAGTCGGCGTGAAAATCGGGTCATCACTCACCACCTTCTTCGAGGCTGCCCTCGAGGGTCTCGGGCGCGTTGCCCAAGAGCTGACTCGAGGCGATCGCCACGAGCAGCTCGGCCAGATCGTCGCTCGTGCGGAGCGCGTTCGAGATGCGCGCGAGCTCGCACGCATCCACCGCGCTCGGCTCGGCGTGCACGGCGTAGCGCATCCACTCGCGGGTGATGCAGTCGCGCTGCAGCGAGCTCGACGCGAGGTGCTCCGCGAGCTCGACCGCGCCGTGGACCTCGACGCTCGAGGTGCAGTGGGGGTACGAGCACACGGTGCCGCTGTCGTCGATCGGCATGCCGCCCTCGGTCTCGCGGGTGCGGCCGATCGCATCGAAGCGCTCGAGCGAGAACCCGATGCCGTCGATGAGCTGGTGACAGTCCCGGCAGCTGACGGCGTTCACGTGGGCGGTGAAGCGCGCGCGCGTGGTGGGCGCCTCCTCCAGCGACGGGATGGGGGTGGCGACGTCGGACGGCGGCGGCCTCAGGTCCTGACACAAGAGGTGCTCGCGCACGAACACGCCGCGGCGAATGGGATGCCCTTGCTCGGCGGTGGCGAGCATCGCGAGCAGCGCGGGCTGACCGAGCAGACCTGCGCGATGGCCGGGATCGAGCGCGAAGGGCTCGAGCATCGCGCCGCTCGGTCCGTCGCTCGCGCCATAGAGCGCGCTCATCCGGCCGTTCATCCACACGTTCGGGCTCTCGCTCAGCTCGTGGTAGCCGCCCTCCCAGAACGCGTGATCGGTGAACGCGACGAGCGAGGCCTCGAGCGACTCGGCGATCGACGTGTCGAAGCCCGAGAAGAGCGCGTCGTCCTTCGCGAGTCCGCCCACGCGGTCGATGCGGAGCCACTGGCGGAAGAACGACTGCACGCCCTCCCGGGCGCGAGGATCGTCCAGCATGCGCCGCGCCTCTTCGACGACGCCGTCGCGGGTGTCGAGCGCGCCGGCCTGCGCCGCGTCGAGCAGGACGTCGTCGGGCATCGTGCCCCAGAGGAAGTACGAGAGACGCGCGCCGATCGCGTAGCCGTAGAGCGCGTCGCCCGGCGCGTGCGCCCCGCCGAGCGCGCCCCACTCGTGGTAGAGGAACTGCGGCGCCGAGAGCGCGCCCGCGATCATCCAGCGGATGCCGTCTTCGAAGCCGACGTCGAGCGAGGGGTCGGAGGCGCCGGCGCGGTAGAGGTTCATCAGCGCCTCGACCTCCACCTCGTCCGCGGGCCTCCGGTACGCGCGGCGCGCGAAGCGCACGATGGTCTCTCGCGCGCACGCCTCCTCACCGATCGCGATCGGATCGCACGACACGACCGTCGACAGGTCCATCCCGTCGGCGACGGTGTCGGCCGCGGCGATGAGCTGATCGGTGACGAGCGCCGACAGCGGACCGCCGCGCTCGAGCCCATCGCTGCTGTCGTCGTCGGGGAGCGTGGCCCCGAGGCCGCGGCGCTCTCCGGTGAGGTCCGCCACCGTGCGGTCGTACTCCGCGCGCGTCAGCCGGGAGAGCGGCAGCGCGACCGGCGGGCCGACCTCGCACGCGGTGGGATCGGGGCCCAGCCCACCGGGCGCCGGCCCGCCATCGATGCTGCCGGTGCACCCGACGACGAGCGCGCTCGCGAGCCACAGGGCGCCTGCGGCGATCGGACGGGCGGGGGTGCATGAGGTCTCGGCCATGCGGGGGCCTTCGCATGCGGCGTGCCCGCGGCGGGCGGCGCGATCCGACGTGATCGCAGCGCCCCTGTGGCCTGACGGGTCACACCCGCCGCCGCGCGCCCGGCGTGGGTGAGTCCTCGGAGGCCTCACGCTGCGCGCGGGACCGCGCACGTCGCCCGCCGAACGCGAGCAGGAGCAGGAGCAGGATGCGGGCGCCGCCGCCGGTGCGTGGGCTGACCGCGCAGCCCGCGCTGCTGGCTGGCGGGACCGCCGCGCCCCCCGCGTCCGGTGCCGGCTCGCCGACGTCTCGATCGATCGCCGCGTCGATCGCGGCGCCCGCATCCGGCGTCGCGCCCGCGTCCGGCTCCGGCGCGCGCCACTCGTGCGCGCCGACATCGGGCTGCGCGTCGCGATCCTCCCCGAGGATGTCGGAGGGCACCTCGTCCGCGAAGTCCGTGCTCCCCGCGTCGATCGCGACCGAGCCCGCTGCGAGCGCGAACGGCGCGACGTCGAGCGCGGCGAAGTCGGCGCGGACGACGTCGATCACGTCTGCGAAGCCCGCCTCGTCGGTGGTGAGCATCAGGTTGCCCGTCACCCGCCAGCGCTCTCCGTCGCGGATGCCGAGGGTGCGCCCCTCGGCGAGATCGACGACGAGGTTGTTCGCGAACGCGCAGTCGCTCGGATCCGACGCCCACATGTTGAGCGCCGGTCCGGCCATCCCGACCATCGTGTTGTGCAGCACGCGGGTCCGGGTCGTCGCGCTCCCGTTGGTCGACATCGCCGCGTCCCCGCAGCCGATCAGCAGGTTGTCGATCACGTGCAGGTCGGGGCCGCCCGCGAAGATGCAGCTGCGCGTCGGGCGGAGGACGATGTTCTGCTCGATGCGGAAGGTGCTGGCGGAGCCGGTGATGCCCGTGTCCTCACCTCCGATCGCGCGCGTGCCCGCCTCGATCACCCAGTTGTGGTGGACGTACGCGTCATCGACCGTCGTGCCGATCTTGATGCCCTGCATGCCGGTCCGCTCGATGCGGTTGGCGTAGACCTCCACGTTCAGCAGGCGGTAGGGGCTCGACGCGAGGTTCGCCCCGAAGAACATCCCCTCGCCGCCCACGTCGTGGATGAACCAGTGATGGAGCGAGAAGCCGGTGCGCACGGGGCACGTGTCGCTCTCCGAGAGGTTCCGGTAGGCCGTGTAGCTGGTGCCGCTCACCTCGAGGCCATCGACCTCGAGGTGCTCCGTGCAGCTCTGCACCGAGACGCCCACGGAGTAGGTCGGGCCGCCCACGATCCGGATCGCGCGCTCGTCGCCGCCGGTGATCCGCAGGTGGCTCGAGCGCTGCACGGCGATGCCATTCGTCGCGCCGCCACCGCCGATGGAGAGCGGCGCGTCGCACGCGCGGATCACCACCGGCGCGTCGGCGCTGCCGTGGACGTCGCGGATCGTCAGCGTCGCGGTCTCGCCGCCGCGCACGCACACCACCTCGCCGGGGGCGACGTCCGCCCCGTCGATCGACCGCTCCGCGGGCTCGATGACGCGATCACAGCCCGCATCACACGCGGCCTGCGCTGCGGCGCGCCCCCCGACGGAGCTGAGCACGAAGGCAAAGGCGAAGGCGAGCGAGGCGACGCGGGTGGCCATCCCCCCTTCTCAGCACGTACCAGGCCGTGCAGAACACCGAGGGCGCAGCGCCGTCCTGTGGCCTCGGGGTCCACACCCCGAGCGCGACTGAACGATCCCCGCTCCCCGTCGCGCACGCGAGCCGGTAGGCTTCGCGTCAGCAAGCAGGCCGAGCCGACACGGAGGAGCGATGCGAGAGACGCGAGATCGAGGCGATGAACGAACGACGGGGCGGCGTGCGATCGGGCTCGTGCTCGCGGCAGCGATGGCGCTCGCGCTCGGAGCGATCGCGCCGCGCGCCTCGAGCGCGCAGGGAGGGGCGATCCCCGCCACCCTCCCCGGCACGTTCGTCTTCGATGGGACCGCCGCGCGCGGGATGCAGATCGTCGAGGCCGCGTTCGCGCCCGGCATCGCCACGCTGCCCGAGCTCTTCCAAGGCATCGCGCGCGATCGGGTGCGCGCGAACATGGCGCCGGCACGTCGCGTCGCGATCACGGTGACCGGCACCCGCTTCCGCATCTCGCTCGCGGGCGACACCACCAAGGTGATCGAAGGCGCACTCGGCGCCGAGGCGAGCACCACTGGCATCGACGAGAGCACGACCGTCCGCAGCGGCCTGTCCGGCGGGTGGCTCGAGCTCCGCTACGCGGGCGAGGGCGACATGCTGCAGCTCTTCTCCACCGAGCCCGACGGAAGCCGCCTGCACGTCGACTACACGGTGACCAGCGATCGAC
>CAYZQM010000135.1:0-6305 GCA_964480175.1 uncultured Sandaracinaceae bacterium | reverse complement strand
CGCTACCGCCTCGACTACGTACGCCGCGGCAGCTGAACGATCGGGCTCAGTCGTTCGAGGCGCCCTGGCAGATCCACGATCGGATGAGCGCGATGTCGGCGGCCGGCAGCGACTGACCTCGCTTGGGCATCAGCGTCCCCGAGCAGATGTCGACGTCGGTGAGCTTGTTCATCAGGTAGCTGCGCTCCGGCATCGCGGGCACGACGAGCGCGCCGCCGCACATCGAGCTGCTGCCGGTCAGCTCGGCGAACGAGCGCCCGAGCTCCAGCGAGATGCCCGCCGCGGGCCGCGCGCCGCCGTGGCAGCCGCTGTCGAGACACGCGCGCGTGAAGATCGGCTCGATGTCGCGGGCGTACGACACGTCGGGCCCGCAGCTCACGCACGAGCCCGCGGTGCATCCGCCACCCGCGCCGCACGCGTTGCCGCACGCGCCGCAGTTCTGCGGGTCGGTCGACAGATCGGCGCAGCCGTCTCCGCACGCCGTCGTGCCGGCGGCGCAGGTGCACGCACCCCCCGTGCAGCTCGCCCCGTCGGCGCACCCGGCGTCGCACGCGCCGCAGTGCGCGACGTCGCTCGTGAGCGCGACGCACTGCGCGCCGCAGCGGGTGAGCCCCTCGGCGCACGAGCAGCTCCCGCCCGCGCAGCTCTCTCCGGGGCGGCAGGCGTTGCCGCACGCGCCGCAGCTGCTCGCGCTGCTCGACAGATCCACGCACGAGCCGCCGCAATCCGTGCGACCCGCGGGGCAGCTCGCGACGCACGCAGCGTCCGCGCAGAACGTGAGACCGCAGTCGACGTCGCATGCGCCGCAGTGCGCGACGTCGCTCGACAGATCCGCGCAGTCGGCGCCGCACGCCGTGAGCCCGCTCGCGCACACGCACGCGCCCGCGACGCAGTCCTGCGCGGGGCCGCACGCGCGGCCGCACGCGCCGCACGAGGCGGGGTTCGAGGTGACGTCGATGCAGCTTCCGTCGCAGCCCAGCTCCCCGGGCGCGCAGCGCAGGACCTCGATCGACGGGACGATGTCGCCGATCCCAGTCGAGCTCCCGGTGTCCGCCTCGACGACGTGCGCGCCGCACGCGAGCCAGTTCCGGAGCATCTCGCGCGCCGCAGGATCGTCGATCGCGGGCAGCCCGTGCTCCTCGGGCGTCCCGATCCGCGTTCGGTAGCGAGGCGCGCCGGCGAGCGCCTCGTCGCCCGACGGAGGCCCTGGCGGCATCGCGCCGACGTCGACTTGATGCAGGATCTCACCGCGCAGGTTCCACGCGACGCGGCGCGCGTGCGCCAAGCGAGGCAGCTCGGACGCATCCACCGCGATGCCCACGTCCAGCTCGAGCCCGACCGGCACGCCGAAGCGCGCTTCGGCCGGGATGTCGGTCGCGTGGCAGTAGCGCGCCTGCCCGCAGCTCACCTCGAGCAGCGCTTGCCCCGCGTACGCAGGGAAGCCCTCCTCGTCGTAGTAGACCTCGCGCGCCGCGAGCTCGTCGCAGCCTCCGGGATCGACCGCGCAGCCGCCCGCGCTCAGCGCGGCGAACACCATCCACGCCCGCGCTCCCATCGGCGCCGAGACGATCGTGCGCTTCATCGACACACCGGTCCTCGGCAGCAGAGCCCGCCGCGGCAGGACTCGCCGGCGCCACACGCGCGACCGCAGCTGCCGCAGTTCGCGCCATCCGTGTTGGTGTCGATGCACGTCGCGCCGCAGAGCACGCGCGGCGCGCAGCCGCTGCACGCGCCGAGCACGCAGGCTTCGCCCGCGCCGCACGCCTGATCGCATTCGCCGCAGTGCGCCGGATCGCTCGCGAGCATCACGCACTCGCTGCCACACGGCTCGGCGCCCGCGGGGCAAGAGGTCGCGCACACAGCGCCGCTGCACACCGTCCCCCCGCCGCATGGCTGATCACAGCCGCCGCAGTGCGCCGGATCGGTGCTCGGATCGACGCACGCACCCGCGCACGCGATCCTCGGCGCGGGACACGCGCAGGCCGCATCGACGCAGCGCTCGTTCGCGCCGCAACGCACCCCGCACGCGCCGCAGTTCGCGGCGTCGATCGCAGCATCCACGCAGCGACCCCCGCACGCGGTGAGCCCGCCGGCGCACCCGGTCCCGCAGGCTCCTTCACTGCACACCTGCTCGGCCGGGCACGCGTTGCCGCACGCGCCGCAGTGCGCGGGGTCGGAGCCCAGCTCGACGCACGCACCGTCGCACGCAGTCCGCGGGGACGCGCACGAGACGCCGACGTCATCGAGTGCGCCGCTCCCGCCGTCGAAGCCCGCGGGCGGCGGGGGATCGGTCCACCCGCACCCGAGGCACACGAGGCAGACCCAGCTCGGAGCCAAGGCCCCCGCGTAGCGAAGCATGGCGGTGAGTCTCCCTGTCGGTGGGAGATGTTGAAGCCGCGCGGAGTCGCGCCGCTGGCGCGCGTCAGCGCCCGGTGCTGCCGAAGCCGCCTTCGCCGCGCGAGGTCGCTTCCAGCGAGTCCACCTCGTCGATCGCGACCTTCGTCACCGGCGCGACGATCAGCTGCGCGATGCGCTCGCCGTGACGGATGGTGAAGGGCTCGCAGCCGAGGTTGACCAGGATCACCATCACTTCGCCGCGGTAGTCCTCGTCGATGGTGCCCGGCGCGTTGAGGACGGTGACCCCGTGCTTGGCCGCGAGGCCACTGCGGGGTCGCACCTGCCCCTCGTGGCCCTCGGGCAGCGCGATCGCCAACCCCGTGGGCACGAGCGCGCGACCCTGGGAAGGAATCACCAGCTCGGCGTCGAGATCGGCGCACAGATCCAAACCGGCAGCGCCCTCGGTCGCCCGCACCGGGAGGGTGGCGGACGAGCGAAGGCGCTGGACTCGGAGGCGCGGTGAAGACGGCGCCACGCTCACATCAATCGCGACGACGGGGACCGCGATCGCGATCCCGGCCGCGGCCGCGATCCCGACCGCCATCACGATCGCCGCGCGGCTCGCGCGGCGGCGGCTCCACGTAGCCCTCGGGCTTGGGCAGGGTGTCCTTGCGCGACAGCCGCACGCGGCCCTCGCCGTCGATGTTGGTGACCTGCACCTCGACGGTGTCGCCCAGGTTCATGATGTCCTCCACGCGCTCGACCCGCTCCCACGCGAAGTCGGAGATGTGGCAGAGGCCATCCTTGCCCGGCATGATCTCGAGGAACGCGCCGTAGGGCTCCACGCGCTTCACCACGCCCATGTAGTTCTTGCCGACCTCGGGCTCCTCGGTGAGGCCCCGGATGATCGCCATGGCCTTCTCGGCCGCGACGGGATCGGAGCTCGCGATGTGCACGGTGCCATCGTCGTCGATGTCCACCTGCGCGCCGGTCTGCTCGACGATGCCCTTGATGGTCTTGCCGCCGGGCCCGATCACGAGGCGGATCTGGTCGGGCTTGACCTTGATCGACGTGATGCGGGGCGCGTACTTGGAAAGCTCGGTGCGCGAGCTCGGGAGCGACTCCACCATCTTCTTGAGGATGTGGAGGCGACCATCGCGCGCCTGGCTGAGCGCCTTCTCCACGATCTCGCGCGCGAGACCCTGGATCTTGATGTCCATCTGGATGCCGGTGATGCCCTTGGTGGTGCCGCAGACCTTGAAGTCCATGTCACCGAGCGCGTCCTCGTCGCCGAGGATGTCGGTCAGCACGGCCCAGCGATCGCCCTCGGCGATGAGGCCCATCGCGATGCCCGCGACCGGCGCGCCGATCGGCACGCCCGCGTCCATCATCGCCAGCGTCCCGCCGCACACCGTCGCCATCGAGCTCGAACCGTTCGACTCGGTGATCTCGGAGACGATGCGGATCGTGTAGGGGAACTTGTCCTTGTTCGGGACCATCAGCTCGAGCGAGCGCTCGGCGAGGTTGCCGTGGCCGATCTCGCGACGGCCGGGGCCGCGCATCGGCTTCACCTCACCCACCGAGTAGGCGGGGAAGTTGTAGTGAAGGAGGAAGCGCTTGAAGACGGTCGCGTTCAGCGACTCGATGCGCTGCTCGTCCGAGGTCGTGCCGAGGGTCACGGTCACGATGCCCTGGGTCTCACCGCGGGTGAAGAGCGTGCTGCCGTGCACCCGGGGCAAGAAGCCGTTCTCGATCGTGATCGGGCGGACGGTGACGAAGTCGCGGCCATCGACGCGGCGCTTGTCCGTCAGGACCTGCTCGCGCATCGTGTCGTACTTCAGGTCTTCGTAGGCCTGCTTGAGCTCCTTCTCGCGCTCCGGACCGAACTCGGCGAGGAGGGCGCTGACGACCTCCTTCTTCACCTTCTTGAAGGCGGCGCTGCGCTCGTGCTTGACGGCCACGTTGCACGCGGCCTTGCAGCCGGCGAGGCCGACTTCCTTGACGCGCGCCTCGAGGTTCGGGGTCTTCTCGGGCGGGGTGAAGGTCCACTTCTGGGCGCCGACGGCCGCGCGCATGTCCTCGATGAGGCGAATGGCGGGCTGGATGGCCTCCTTGCCGAACCAGAGCGCCTCGACGAGGTCGCCCTCGTTCATCTCGTCGCACTCGCCCTCGACCATCACGATGGCGTCCTTGTTCGCCGCGATGATCAGCTCGCAGTCGGACTTGGCCATCTCGCTGGCGCCGGGGTTCGCCACCCACTTGCCGTCCACGCGGCCCACGCGCAGGCCGCCGATGGGGCCGGCCCACGGGATCGGGGACAGGTGACACGCGGCCGACGCACCGAGCAGCGCCATCACGTCCGTGGGCGCCTCGGGGTCGTAGCTGAGCACGGTCGCGATGATCTGGATCTCGTTGCGGTAGCCGTCCGGGAAGAGCGGCCGGCAGGGGCGGTCGATCAGGCGCGAGACGAGGACCTCCGCGTCACGGAGCTTGCCCTCGCGCTTGAAGAAGCCGCCGGGGATGCGGCCCGCCGCGAACGTCTTCTCGACGTACTCGACGCTGAGCGGGAGGAAGTCGATGCCGGGGCGGGCTTCCTGGGTGCCGCACACGGTGACGAGCACGACCCTCTCACCGCAGGTGACGAGCACGCTGCCCTGCGCCTGCTTGGCGATGCGGCCGGTCTCGAGGGTGATGGTCTTGTCGCCGACCTTGACGGATTCGCGGATCAATTGGGTTGCCATGAACGAACTCCGGCCGCCGATGAGGTGGCGGCCCATTGGGGCGCCCCGTTCGTTCGGTCCTCGGTTCCAACGCTCGATCTCCATCACGGAGAGAAGCGCTCGAATCGGGGTCCGACGGGGGACGCGGTGGATGAAGAGGTGAATGCGATCGCAGCCCGAAAAGCAGAAAGAGCGCGTCACCCGGTCGGGGGACGCGCTCTCTGCCTAGCGGCTACTTGCGGATGCCCAGCTCGCCGATGACCTTGCGGTAGCGGTCGAGGGACTTGCCGCGGAGGTAGTCGAGCAACCGGCGGCGCTGGCTGACCAGCTGAAGAAGGCCACGGCGGCTGTGGTGGTCCTTCATGTGGGTCTTGAAGTGCTCGGTCAGCCCGGTGATGCGCTCGGTGAGGAGGGCAATCTGGACCTCGGGCGAGCCGGTGTCCGTGGGATGGGTCTGGAACTTCTCGACGAGCTCGGTGCGGCGCTCTGCGGTGACGGCCATGATGCTTCCGAAAGGTCGCGCGTTTTCGCTTGTTTTCGCGCGATTTTGAGGGGTTCTGGTGGGAAGGGCGCGGAGTATGGGAGTTGATCCTCGGCCGGTCAAGCACGGGCCCCTTCCACCTCGCTCGCTCGCACCTCTTTCTTTCAGCCGGTGGCCACCACGTCGTCGGGGACGAGGTTGGCGCGCGGCGCGCTGACCTCGGGCTGCGGCGCCGCCTCGGCCGGCAGCACCAACACGGGGACGCCGCTCTTGCGGATCATCGTCTCGGTCATGCTCCCGAGGAAGAAGCGCTCGACCGCGCCATGGCCGTGGGTGCGCATGACGACGAGGTCGACGTCCTCGGACGCGACGTGCTCGAGGAGGACCTCGGAGGGCTTGCCCACCCGCAGGAACGCGCGGGTCTCGGGCGCGCTCGCGCCGATGCGCTGCATCAGGCCGCTCAGCTCCGATTGCAGCACCCCCTCGGTCTCCTTGGCGAGCTCGGCGTGGTTGTGGACGTACGCGGGGAGATCGACCGCGTGGACCAGCTCGAAGCGCGCCTCGAAGCGGCGCGCGAGGTGGAGCGCGTGCGCCGCCGCCTTCTCGCCGTGGTCATCGCCGGGCACGAGCTCGATCGGGGTCATCACGGTGCGGATGAGCGCGTCGGGCGCAGCGCGGAGCGAGACGTCCTTGGAGACGAGGACGACCGGCAGGCTCGAGGTCCTGAGGATTCGCTCGGCGACGCTGCCGAAGACGACGTGGGCGAG
>CAYZQM010000134.1:0-17814 GCA_964480175.1 uncultured Sandaracinaceae bacterium | reverse complement strand
CGCCGACACCGTGGGCGTCTTTCAGATCGAGTCCCGTGCCCAGATGTCGATGCTGCCCCGGCTTGCGCCGCGGACCTTCTACGACCTGGTGATCGAGGTCGCCATCGTGCGCCCCGGCCCCATCCAAGGCGACATGGTCCACCCGTACTTGCGCCGGCGCGCAGGCAAGGAGGACGTGGTCTTTCCGCATCCCAAGCTCGAGCGGGTGCTCGGCAAGACGCTGGGGGTCCCCATCTTTCAAGAGCAGGTGATGAAGCTCGCGATCCTGTGTGCGGGCTACACCCCGGGAGAGTCCGATCAGCTGCGGCGCGACATGGCGGCCTGGCGCAGCAAGGGGCGCATCGAGCGGCACCGAGAGAAGCTGGTGGGGCGCATGGTCGAGGACGGGATATCGCTGGACTTCGCGGAGCGGGTCTTCTCTCAAATCCAAGGCTTCGGCGAGTATGGGTTTCCCGAGAGCCACGCCGCGAGCTTCGCGCTCCTGGCCTACGTGACCGCCTGGCTGAAGTGCCATCATCCCGCGCACTTCACCTGCGCGATGCTGAACGCGTGGCCGATGGGCTTCTACCATCCTTCCACGCTCATCGACGACGCCAAGCGCCACGGCGTGGTGGCGTTGCCGATCGACGTGCGACACAGCGCGTGGGACTGCTCGCTCGAGCCGGTGGCGCGACGCGGCTGGGGGATCCGCATGGGCCTGCGCTACGTGAAGGGCCTGACCGTCCGCGAGCGCGCGGCCTTCGAGGCAGCGCGCGCCGATCGACCGTTTCAGTCCGTCGCCGACTTCATCCGGAGGGTGCGGGTGCCCCGCAGCATGATCGAGCGCCTGGTGCAGTCCGGCGCGTTCGATGGGATGAGCGCGTCACGGCGCGAGGTGCTCTGGGAGCTCTCGCGGCTGTTGCCCGAGGACACCGAGGCGTTGCCGCTCGAGGCCCACAGCGAGCCGAGCCGCGCCAGGCTGCGCACGCTCAGCCGTGACGAGGTGATCGGCTGGGACTACGCGAGCAGCCTGCACAGCACCCGTGGTCATCCGGTCGAGGGGCTACGGGGCCTGCTGGAGGCCAAGGGCATCCCGACCGCGAAGGAGGCCTCGAGTCTCCCGCACGGCAAGCATGCTCGCGTCGCCGGCTTGGTGATCTGCCGGCAGCGCCCCGGCACCGCGACGGGCGTCACCTTCATGACCCTCGAAGACGAGACCGGCTTCGTGAACCTGGTGATCTGGCGAGACGTGTTCGAGCGCTTCGAGCGCGTCGGCAAGACCGCGAGTCTCCTGCTCTGCGAGGGCAAGGTGCAGTCGGAGGAGGGGGTGACGCACGTGATCGCGGAGCAGCTCTTCGATCTCGGGGAGCTGCTCGCCGAGGAAGCGAAGCGACTCGACGCGCGGCGAAGGAGCGAGTCGATCGACGCGAGTCTCGTGGAGAAATCTCGGGACTTCCATTGAGCTCGGGCCGCATGGCCTCTGTCTTCGACAGATCTTCGCTACGCGCGTTCTGCCGAACTGGCCGGTAGTTTCTCTGCAGTGCGAGGGGCAGGACCTACGGTCGCGCCCCTCGCGCACCCCGCCCCCTTTGGGCCACACGGACGTTGGTTTGGCGACCCAGAACCCTTGCTTGCTCGCGCGCTCGCCTTGGCTTGGCGCACTGACGTTGGGTTCGACTTCGTCGACCGTGCCAGCTGGGACTGCCAGCTGCTGTCGTCTTGCTCGCCGCTTCGCGGGGTCTACTCCCGGGGCGAACGAGCTCCGGGATCAAGAGATGCGCGTCGCGGTGCGTGGGTAGTCGCGTTGGTTGGGCGACCCAGACCTTTCCTGCTCGCGCGCTCACTTTGGCTTGGCGCACTTGCGTCGAGTTCGACTCTGTCGGCCGTGCCAGCTGGGTCTGCCAGCTGCTGTTGCCTTGCTCGCCGCTTCGCGGGGTCTACTCCCGGGGCGGGCGAGCTCGGGGGTCGAGACATGAGCGTCGCGACGAGGGTTCACGCGACGGGGTGGCGCTGGGGGTCGGCGTAGTCGAACTGGGCTGACTCGAAGCGTTGCTCTAGCGCTTCTGCGCCGTGGGTGCGTTTGAAGGCTCGCTCCGATGCGGTCACCGGGATGAGCCAGAGGTGGCGGGTCTCTCCCGACGGGTGCTGCACCTCGAGCTTCGGTCCGTCCAGGTACGGGAGCGAGATGAAGCCGTGATCGCACTGCGACTCAGGCAGCCACGGGCGTCCGAAGTCGACCGTGTGGTGCAGACCCAACGACGCGCCCGTTCGGTGGTAGTGCGCGACGATGGTGAGGAGCTCGACCAAGAGCGGCGAGGCGTCCTTCGAGAAGAGATGCAGCTCGGGGCCGCCGCGCTCACGCTCGTCTGCCATCCCGCACGTCGCATAGGTCCACAAAGCGCGCGATGGACGCGGCGCGAAGATCGCGACGCCGAAGCTCGGATCGAACTGCGCCATCGGCCCCAGCTCCCACTGCTCGTAGGCCGCAGATGGACCCCAGGCTCGCTCGTAGTGACGCAGAGCGCGCTCTGCTCGGCCTCCTACCGCGTCCGACATGCTTCACGCTCCATCGTCGTGGGCGCCGAACGAGCAGCTCGCTGCTTCCGCGTCCCTCAGGTTCCTCACCCGCAATCGCCCCGACACCGCGGCACGTCGCATGAGTGCGCAGGTCACGGAGAACCGAACGCACTCCCCTGCGCGCCGCGGCGGCGCACACACCGACCGCAGCTCCATGCGCGTGCCGGGTTCGACACAAGCGGGCTCGCACGCGATGACCTCGACCGGGATCGTCAGCGTGTACGTATGTACGCCGCACCCTGCCGCGGGCCGGTCGGTGTCGCGCACCACCCGGGCAATGACCGACACCCGCGACTGCGCGGCGAGCCGGCCCACATCCATCGTGCCTCCTGCCGCCAGCAACAAAGCCGCGATGGCTTCCCGCCGCCTCATGGCCACCTCGACTGGCTCAGCTCGGTCCGCATAGTCGCTCCAGGTCACCGTCGATCCGCGCGACAACTTCGGCCCAGCCGGCGCGACACGCCGAGTCGCAGCGCGTCGCGGGCGTGTTCTCGGTCCAGTCCCGGATTGTCCATGCGAGATTCCGGATCTCACTCGCGTACAGCAGCATGTCGAACTCGGCGGGGTGCGACAGTGATCGCGCGTCGGTCGGGCTCGACAGCCCGAGGCCACCATCTTCGGCCAGGACGATGGCCACCCGGTCCGCGCACCGCGTCGCAGATCACCTGAATCCGTTCCGGCGTCACACCCGGTGCGCGCCAGCGCCGCGACCAAGCATCCAGAGCGACGAGGTAGTCCGCCGCCGTGGCCTCCGCCGAAGAAAAGCCTCCGGTCCCCCAAGAGAACGGCGTCGTAGCGGCGACCGCCCACACCACGTACTGCACCTCCAGCGTGTAGTTCGCGTCGCTGTCCGGAGGAAGAACGACGGTCGTGGCCTCGAGCTCCTGACGCAGGTTCCACAGCCCCAGATACTGGCTCCACCGTCTTCCGATCGGCACGTAGGCGTTGTCGGCCAACGGACAGAATCGCGACGCGACCACTTGATCGACCAAGACGCTCGCACGCACGGCGGCGAGACACTCTGGCGCCCGCGCCCTCACCCGCTCCGCCAGCGCGCTGTCGTTCACATCGTAGCTGCCCACCTGCTCGACGGCCTCGATCAGACGCGCTTCTTCGTGCTCGGAGCAGTGCATGCCGCGAACCCACTCGATGACAGCACCCGCCATCTCGCTGCTGCGCAACCCCTCGTCCAAGTCCCATGATCGCGGACCTTCGCCGGCCCACATGCACGGTCGCTCCTCGACCCGCACGTCCTCCGCCTCGACGACTCCCGTCGGCCGCTCGCCTCCGACTCCATTGGCGTCCCCGCTGGCGTCGCCACACGACGACGCGGCCGCCACGATGAACGCCAGCGCCCAGCGGCGCTCTCCATCGCGCGTCACACGCATTCGCCGTCGGGACGTCTCGAGACGCCGTGCGTCGGTGCCTCGCCCGGATCGGCCACCAAGATGTCGTAGGGAGGCAGGTGGGACATCGGCTCGAACTGAAGGCACACCGAGTCCCTGGGCCAGATGCCAACGAAGCCGCGGGGACGGCGGCTTCTACGGATCTCGCTCGCGCTCGGTGTCCGAGGGCACAGCGTCGCGACACGCAGGATGTCCCCCGCGCTGCCCACGCCCGCGACCATCTCCTCGAGACGGACGTCGAACGCGACAGCAACGATGCCGCCCTCGCCGCACCGTGGTGCCGATGGGGTTCGGACGACGGTCACGCGCGCCGAGACGTCCTGCGCGCGTGCGGTCGGCGCCGTGAGCAGCACCATCGAGAGAACGACGCTCCGACATCCGAACACCGCGCGACTCTAGCGTGAGGGAGCCTCCCCCGCACCGGCCGTGCTCGATGGCGATGGCATCTGGCGGCGAGCGCCGGTCGCTCGGCCGCTTGGGGTCGTCGGGTATGCTCGGCTGTATGACCGTGCTGAAGATCGCCGTGACCCTCCCGGAGCCGCTGGTCGCGCACGTCCGCAAGCAGGTGCCGCGGGGGCGCGCGGCGTCGGTCAGCGCGTACGTCGCCGAGGCGCTGGCACAGAAGGCGGAGAGCGATGATCTGGCCGCGATGCTCGAAGAGCAGATCGTGGTCCCGTCACGCGCGCCGAGCGGGCTTGGGCTGACCGAGCGCTCGGCGTGAAGCGCGAGACGTGAAGGGGCCGACGTTGGACGCGGACGCGCTGATCGCGGCGGACCGCTGCAGCCGAGCGAGAGGGGCCACGCCATCGCGATCTCTCACGCACGCGATCTGCGCCGCCTCGACGCCGACGTGGCGCTGGTCGAGCGCTGAGCAGCCACCCGTGTGCTGCACCGTCTGCGAGGACGGGCTCAGCGAGACGCGCCTTCAGGTACGGGCTCCGGCCGACTCACGGAGATCGCGCGGTGGCTGTCGGAGGGGCGCCGATACGCACGGCGCGGTCGCCGATCCCAGCTGGCTATTGCGCGCCCTCGCCCGTCCACTTCGCGGTCCCACCCGCGGCCACCACGGCGACGAACACGGGGGCGTCGATGCCGCTGAGAACGATGGCGGTCGCGCCCGAGGTATCCTCGCCGTCCGAACGCAGCGCACGCATGAGGCCGATCGGATCGTCTTCACCCATCTCGAGCACTCGAAGCGATTGCAAATGGCTGCCCATGCAGCCGAACGCGAGAACCTGGTCGAGGACCAAGTGCACGACACGTTCGTCCCAGAGCACGACCGTCAGATCCAATGCTCCCTCGGACAGCCAGCCCATCCCCCCGATAGACCCGTCTGCCAACGACGGTGAGAGTCCGAGCAGCGTCACCGGTCACCACGCGTACGAGACATGCTCCGACTCATGCGCAGGAGATGGAGGTTTCGGCGTGCGGACACCCCGGGATGCTACGCTGAGCCGCATCCGCCCGACAGTGAAGAGTGATCGCACGCTCACGTGTTCTCTCGCTCCAACTCGGTTGTTGCGATGCCCTCCGACGCTTCGAGCGCAGCCCGCAAGCGGTGCAACACCTCCACGTGCACGGGACTCCCGGGGCGTCCCTTGGTGATCCCTGCGTCGTGCTCCACGTACTCGATCGCCGTCTGCAAGGTCTGAAATGGCGCGAACCAGCCTGCGGCCTCGCCTGCCACGATGGGCGCGAGCCGCTCGAGCTGCGCCCGCTGCGACGCGGCGTCACTCTGAAATGGGAAGTACGAGCGCTCCGCGAACGACGGGCTGGGGCCTCGGAGTTCGCATTCCCACGGCGCGGGGTTCATCCGCGCGCCAGCGCGGAGCGTGCAGCCGAACTCGTATACGAAGCCGCGCGCGTACTTCTCGCAGCGAAACGCCACGACGTCGACGAAGTGCTCGCGGTAGCGCCACATCGCACGCCCGGGGTTCTTGAAACCGAGCGCAACGAGCTGGACACCGACCGTCGGGGCGATGAGCGGGCGCACCTCCTTCCATCGAAGCATCGCGGAACGATAGCGCGCCTCGGCGGTGTGCGGGCACACCTGACTTGACGGGTCTCGCGGTGTCTCCCACAGTTGCCGACTTCGCCATGCGCTGCCTACGCCGAACGAGCCTAGTCACACGGTGCGCGTCCCTCGATGGGACGAGCACACGTGACGACGTGCGTTCCGGCTGCGCTGCCATCGGCTGATCGTCGAGCTCCCACGGGCTCCGATCTCCCCACGAGCAAGGCCTCCGGCGCGCCGGACGGCCCTCGGCGCGCTGGTGCGCACAGGCTCGCTCGTGCGTGTTTCGTTCTTCCGGAGGTCTCTTGCCCTCGCCCGACGTCCTCGGGACGAGGTGATTCGGAGACACACCATGACCCTCGAGAACAAGCAGCACTTCAACGTCGGCACCATCGGTCACGTCGACCACGGCAAGACCACGCTCACGGCGGCGCTCACCGCCGTGTCCGCGCGCCGCTTCGGTGGCGAGGCGAAGGGCTATGGCGACATCGACAACGCCAAGGAGGAGCGCGAGCGCGGGATCACCATCAACGCGTCGCACGTCCGCTACGGCTCGGCGACTCGCGTCTACGCCCACGTCGACTGCCCCGGTCACGCCGACTACGTGAAGAACATGATCGCGGGCGCCGCCCAGATGGACGGCGCCATCTTGCTCGTGGACGCCACCCAGGGCCCCGAGGCCCAGACGCGTGAGCACATCCTGCTCGCGCGCCAGGTCGGCGTCCGCGCGCTGGTCGTGTTCATCAACAAGGTCGACGCGGCCGATCCCGAGCTGGTCCCGCTGGTGCGCCTGGAGACCGAGGAGCTCTGCGCTCGCCATGGCTTCCCCGACGTCACCGTCGTGGAGGGCTCGGCGCTGCTCGCGCTGCGGGCGTGTGAGGGCGCGGTCGTCGATCGGGACGCGGTCCGCTGCATCGAGCAGCTGATCGAGGCGCTCGACCGACTCCCGATGCCCGAGCGGGACGAGGCGGGCGCCTTCTTCCTTCCGGTGGAGGGCGTCCACACGATCCCCGGTCGCGGCACCGTGGTCACGGGGCGGGTCGAGCGCGGCACGCTCGAGCCGGGCGCGAAGATCGAGATCCTCGGTCTCCGTGACGGCGCCGCGCTCGAGGCCGTGGTGATCGGCATGCAGGAGTTCCACGTCGATGTGCCCCTCGCGCGCGCGGGTCACAACGTCGCGCTGCTCTTGCGCGGCGTCGCACGCGGTGACGTCGATCGCGGCAGCGCGGTCGTCGCGCCCGGCTCGGTGAAGGCACGCAGGGAGGCCGACGTCGAGCTCGTCCTGCTCACCCACGCCGAAGGTGGTCGCAAGACCCCCGTCGGCGCGGGCTACGCACCGCACTGCTTCTTCGGGGCCACGAGTGTCACCGCGACGCTGACCGACCTCGAGGAGGTGCTGAAGCCCGGTGATCGCGGCGGCGTCCGCCTCCGCTTCGCCCGCGCGGTCGCCCTCGAGCGCGGCATGCGCTTCGCCCTTCGCGAAGGCGGCCGCACCATCGGCGCCGGCATCGTGACCGATGTCGTCGCCTGAAGGACACACACGTGCGCCGCCGGGCGCCTCTCGGATGCGGGAGGTCGCCCGGCGGCTGCCGTGACGCACGCGAGCTCGGGTCCCTCGCTCGACAGCCTGTCCGCTGCGCCGGTCGTGCCGCGCGGCACCCCCACCGATGCGGTAGCCTCGGCGCGATGAACGTTCGCCCGTTGCTCTGCTGCCACTGTGGTGGGCCCCTCACGAAGCCAGACGCCTTGCCGGCGATGATCGACTGCCTCTACTGCGGCACCGTGAATGCGGCGTCGGATGGGGCGACGTCACAGGCGCCCGATGCGGCGTGGGAGGCGCGCAAACAAGCGATCACCGCGTTCACGGAGGCGCTCGTCCTGGCGCTGAACGAAGGGCGTGCGCCTTTCGATGCGCTTCGCGCTGCGTCCGCCGCGCACCTCGGGATCGCGGGCCGCGCCGATACGGTCGCGCGCATCGCGCTCGCGCTCGCGCGGGACTTCGAGCGCGAGTCCGGCGCGTCCGTGGTGCGTGACCCGGTGGTCTTCTCGCGCATCGCGCAGGCGTATCTGCTGGCGCTCGACGAGCTGCGCACCAGCGAGACGTACGATCTCAACCTGCCCTTCCTCACCGCGACCGAGCGAGGCCCCGCGCACCTGCAGCGGACGCTGACCGCGAAGCTCCTCGCCGAGCTCGCAGCCCGTGATCCGAACGTCACCGCACCGAACGTCGGCGCACCGAGCGCCCCAGCGACGAGCACCGTCGAGCCGGTGCCGAAGAAGCGGGGCTGGTGGCCTTTCTGAAGCGAATGAGCGCGCCGCGCGGGACGGACTGAGCGACCGGGTAGGCCCACCTCCGGGCACAGCCTAGGGCCGACATCGCGAGCAGCTCGATCGATGCGTCTCGCTGATCGAGGTCCCGACGCGCGGAGGCGGTCACTCGCGGGTGAGATGGATGTTGTACAGGTCGCCGATGCGCACCGAGCCGTCGCCGCGATCCCCGGCGATGGAGAAGTCGAAGCGGAGCGTGTCGCCCGTGCTCGCGACGCAGCCACCGGCGGTGCACTGGCACGTGCCGCCCTGGCAGAGCGAGAGCCAGCCGCAGTCCACGACTTGCGGGCCGTCGGGCGCGAAGAGCACGCACCCGTCGTCGCTCACCCCGAAGCCGTAGTTGGGCGCGCATGCGAACGACTCCGCGCCTTCACCCAGCGGATAGGGCGTCTGGAGCTGACACCAGATCTCCCAGACTTCGCCGAGGTCGATGGTGACGAGCACGCGCGACGCGGTCACCGTCGCCTCCCGGATCCGGTACCGGAAGCCCTCGTGGACCCGTCCGAACCTCGCGTCGCCGGCACCGGGTGGATAGCCCACGCTCGGATCGGTGACGGGCAGCGGCGGCGCCCCTTCGCCGAGGATCACGACGCCCGTGATCAGACCTCCGGGCGCGGGGGTCGAGTCGAACTCGATGCGCAGGTGATCCGAGCCCGAAGGCAGCGCGAACGACTCGATGTAGCCGTCCCAGACGTCGCCGAGGCCGTCCCCGAGCACCCCGATGTCGCGCAACCGCACGTCGGGAATGGCCGCGTCGCGGAACGGGACATCGGACCATCCGCGCGGGGTGTCGGTGCCGCTCAGCGCGTCGACAGGAGGGCGCGAGCCGTCGATGGGGAGCCCCGGCGCGTCCAGACCGGCGGTGTCGAACGTGCCGGTTCCACCGTCACCGTCCCCGTCGTGCGAGGCGCTGCACCCCGCGGCCAGCGCCCCTGCCAGAACCATCCCGATGAGTCGCCGAGCCGCCATACGTCCTCCTCGCATCCTGCGCGGGCTGAGTCGTCCACCGACACCCGCATTTCCATATTGCATGGACCTCGTCACTCGGCGAGGCCGAGCTCGGCGGGTCGCACCTCGAGGTACGAAGGCTCCGCCGACTCGCAGAGATCGGCGAGGGTGTGCACCCGGGGGAGCTCGGTGCGGAGCCAGTAGGCGCCCGCGCGCTCGATGCCGCCTCGGAACGCCTCGGTGCGCTTGCCGCCGCGCGCGGCGGTGCGCATCGCGAGCCACTGCCACGCGACCGCGACGATCGACATCAGCATCAGGTAGTCCGCGCTGTGCCCCAGCATCCCCGGCACGTCACCGCCCGCGCCGCGCGCGCCGAGCGTGGCCGTGAGCGCAGCGGCGCGCGCGAGGGCCGCGTCGAACGCGTCGACCTCGTCGGCTGGGACCCCCGCGCTCCGCGCGCTCGCGGCGGTGCGCTGCATCGCTTCGATCAGCGCGATCAGCCCCGCGCCGCCCTCCTGCATCACCTTGCGGCCCAGCAAGTCCAGCCCTTGGATGCCCGACGTGCCCTCGTGGATCGAGTTGAGCTTCTGATCCCGCAGATACGCCTCAGGCAGGTACTCGCTGGTGTAGCCGTAGCCGCCGAGCACCTGCACCGCGAGCACGTTGGACTCGAAGCCCCACTCGGCAGGGAAGCTCTTGGCGATGGGCGTGAGCACGTCGAGCATGCGGCGCGCGCGCTCGCGCTCGTCCGTGGTCACCGCGTGCTCCGCGACGTCGGCCAGGCGCGCGGTCGCGGCCAAGAGCGAGAGCGCGCCTTCGACGATCGCCTTCTGGCGCAAGAGCATCCGCCGCACGTCCGCGTGCTCGAGGATGGGCACCTGCGGACCACCCGCCGAGGTGCGCCCCTGCGGCCGGCTCGCCGCGTAGAGGAGCGACTCGTGGTAGGCGACCGACGCGGTGGACGCGCCGTTCAGGCCGACCATCAAGCGCGCTTCGTTCATCATCTGGAACATGCACTTGAGCCCCTGGTGCGCGGGGCCGAGGAGATATCCGTGGCAGTCGCCCCGCTCACCGAGCGAGAGCGCGACGCTGGGCAGGCCCTTCCAGCCGATCTTGTGGATGAGGCCGCTGACCGCGACGTCGTTGTCGACCCACGCGTCGTCCTCGAAGCGAAGTCGAGGCACGACGAAGAGGCTGATGCCCCGCGTGCCGGGCGGCGCGCCGTCGATGCGCGCGAGCAGCAGGTGCACGACGTTCTCGGTGACCGACTGATCGCCGCCCGAGATGAAGATCTTGGCGCCCGCGATCCGGAAGGTGCCGTCGTCCTGGGGCGTCGCGCGGGTGGTGACGTCGCCGAGGCTCGAGCCGGCGTGCGGCTCGGTCAGCGCCATCGTGCCGCTGAAGCGACCTGCGAGCATCGGCAGGCGGTAGCGGCGATCGAGCTCGTCGTCACCGAACGCCTCGATGAGGTGCGCTGCGCCCGCCGTCAGCCCCGCGAGCCCGTAGACGGACAGGTTGCCCGCCATCAAGTACGCGTGGCCCATCGCGGCCACCAGCTGCGGCAGGCCATGCCCTTCGCGGGCCATGGGCCGGGTCGCGGCGAGCGCGCCGAGCTCCACCACGCCGCGGTAGAGCTGCGGCAGCGCGGGGTGCGTGACGATCCGTCCCCCGTCGAACGTCGGCGGCGCAGCGTCCATCGGGCGGTAGCTGGGAAAGAGCGCCTGCCGCGCGAAGCGCCGCGCTCCGTCCACGAACTGCCGAAACGTCTCCGCATCGTGCTCCGCGAACGCCGGCAGCGCGATCAGCCCCGCGGCGTCGTGCACGTCTTCGAGCACGAAGTCGACGAACGCATCGCTGATCAGGGGATTGGAGGACGCCATGGCCGCGACGATCGCCGGAAACGAGAGAGAGGTCGAGCCGATCGAGTGCGCGGTCATGCCCTCGCGACGGGGCTTCATCCGGTCTGACGATCGGCCCGGGCGACTGGCGGATTCGCCCGGTCCGCCAGCGGGTGCGCACGATCTCGCGCATCCGTGATCGCAGGCGGCTGGCGCGGGCCGCGTCGACCCCGACAGCCGCCCCTCACCACGCGGAACTTCCGGCGAGCCGCCGACTCGAAGGCTCCCATGGCGCATCGATCCGCGAGGGAGCCGCTCCGCGAGCGGCGCGAGGTGATCCTGAACCGGCTCGCGGCGCTCGAGATCGCGGACGACGCGGACGACGAGCGCGCTGCGCTGCTGAGGGCGCTCGACGAAGTCCGCATGTCGCTCGAGCAGATCACCCCGCCTCGAGCGGTCTTGCAGCAACTGCGCTTGGTGCGGGGATGCGAGGTGTCCTGGGAGAGCATGGTCGGCGATGCGCGCGTCAGGCACTGCGGCGCGTGCGACCGCGAGGTCTTCGATCTGACCGCGATGGATCCCGACGAAGTGGAGGCCTTCGTCCTCTCGCGCCGCGCGAACCTGCCCTGCCTTCGAATGCACGTGCGCCCGGACGGTCGCTACCAGGACGGCCCGTGCGAGCCGGCCCAGCGACGCATGCTGAAGCGCGCGCTGTTCGCGGCGATCACGCTGGGGCTGACGGGCATCCTCGGGGTCCTGTCTGCCGACCCGGGCCCCACCGAAGCGCGGCCGCCGGAGGTCGCGACGCCCAACAGGTTCGACGCCCACTGGTTCCGCGAGCCGACATCGTATGCCGACGTGCCGTCCCGCGGTCGGGTCGCGCTGACGTCGGAGCTCCTCGGCGCACCAGCGCTCGACCCCGTGACACCGTACGCGCGCGAGCTCGACGCGCTCGAGGCGACCTTCTGGGCCAGCCCTCCGATCGTGCGCGCGACCCTCGGCGCGGAGCGGGGCTTCCTGACGCTCACGGTCACGGTCGGCACGAACGGGCGCCTGACCGCGGAGGTGTTTCACGCCTCCGAGGGCTTCGAGACGATCGCGCGCCGTGCGGCACGCGCCGCGTCGCGGGTGCGCACCGGCCTCCGGCCCAGCGAGCCCGTCGTCAGCCACTGGTATCGCGCGTTCCGGTGACCGACGTCCCCGCGTTGCGCCGGCGTCGCCTGCCTCCTATATGACCGCTGGTCACATAGTGACCGGAGGCCACATGGACGCGTCGCTCTTCGATCGGATCCGTCTCCCTGCGCGAGCCCGCGGCGACACCGTCGACGTCGATGGCGCGAACGTGCGGGTCTGGGATCGCGGACGGGGCCCCCACACCGTGCTCTTCGTGCCCGACCCGCCCAACGTGCTGGAGCACCACGCGGCGCTCGTCGAGGCGCTGAGCCGGCACGCGCGCGTGATCGGCGTCGAGCTCCCCGGCTTCGGCTTCTCGCGACCGAGCCCCGGCTTTCGCTTCACCCTCGCGGAGAACGCGGCGTGCATCGAGCGGCTCCTCCCACTGCTCGACGTCGAGCGCGTGGTGCTGGCGCTGCCGTGTCTGTCCGGCCTCGTCGCGCTCGAGCTCGCGCGTCGGGCGCCCGATCGGATCGCCGGCGTGGTGACCGTTCAGACACCGTGCTTCGCCGATGCGCTCGCGTGGTCGGAGCGGGTGGACTTCCGAGGGCTCGTCGCCACCCCGATCGCAGGGCAGCTCTTGGTGCGCGCCGGACGACGCAAGCTCGCCGAGCGCTGGTACCGCGCGGCGCTCCCCCGCGGCGCAGCGATCGACGGTTATCTCGACGTGGCGCTCGCTGCCTACGACGGCGGCGCCGACTACTGCCTGGCCTCCGCGCTGCAGGCGCTCCGTCGCGCTCCGATCGACGAGCGACCGATCGAGGTCCCGCTGCTGTCGGTGTGGGGCGCGCGCGATCGCACCCACAAGCCGACGAACCCCTCGGCGCTCTTGCCGCGATCGCCGAGGGGCAAGCTCGTGGTCTTCGAGGACTGCGCGCACTTCCCCGACCTCGAGGCGCCCGAGCGCTTCGCGACCGAGCTCCGCACCTTCCTGCACGAGGAGATCGCATGACCCAGACCGCCACCGCCCGTCAGCTCGCCAAGCTCGATCGTCTCCCTGCGTCGGGCTACCTCAAGACGCTCGCGCTGCGCCGAATGGTGCCGTTCCTCGGCAGCGCGGGCATCGTGTTCGTCGACGCGCAGCCCGGGCTCGCGCGCCTCGCGCTCCCCGACGCACGCCGGGTGCACAACCACCTGCGGGGGGTGCATGCGAGCGCGGCCGCGCTCCTCGCAGAGGCGACGTCCGGGCTCTTGCTCTTCTACCACCTGCCGCCAGGCCGCCTGCCGCTGATGAAGCGCATGGAGGTCGACTACACCGCGCGCATGGTGGGCGGCCTGACCGCGAGCGCGCGCATCGACGAGGCGACCCAGCGCGCGATGGAGAAGGACCCCGACGGTGAAGTGACCATCGACGTCGAGATCCGAGACGCCGCGGGTGGCACGCCGCTGCGTCCTCGGATGACCTGGGTGTGGCGTACGCGCGAGCGATCGGCGATACCTCGCTGACCTTGGCGGCGTCGAAGAAGGAGAGCTACCACCACGGAGATCTCCGGCGTGCGCTCACCGACGCGGGCCTCGAGCTGCTCGCCGAAGTGGGCACCGCGTTCACGCTCCGGCAGGCGGCCGCGCGGGTCGGCGTGGTCCACTCCGCCGCATATCGACACTTCGCCGACAAGGACGCACTGCTCGCCGAGCTCAGCCGTCTCGGCTACGAGCGGCTCGGCGCGAGCATGCGCAAGCAGGTGCAGAGCGCACAGGATCCCCGCGCCGCGATCGAGGGGATCTTGCGCGCCTACCTACGCTTCGGCTGGAAGCACCCCGCCCAGTACGAGGTGATGTTCGGCCGGAGGATCAACGAAGACGGTCGGTTCGACGCGCTCGAGGCGGCGATCAGCGACGTGGTCGGCGTGCTCCAGTCCGCGTTGGCCGCGCACCTGCAGACCGCCGAGCGCACCCGCACCCGCGACGCGGGCATCGCGATCTGGAGCTTCGCGCACGGCTACACGTCGAGCGTGCTGTCGCGGCGCATCCACGTGCGCTCACTCGCCGCCGCCGAAGCCTACATGCTGCTGGTCGCCGCCCCGCTGATCGACGGGGTCCGCGCGTGACGCGCCTCGCGTGATCACCTGCCTTCGACGCGCGGGCGCGCAGTCGTCGCGCCGGCTCGCTGGGGCTCAGCGCGCGATCGGCGCGACGATGGCGCCCGTCGCGCGCACGTAGTCGGACGGCGCCAAGAAGATCTGCAGGCCTCGCTGGCCGGCCGAGATCGAGATCACGTCGTGCACCTCGATCCACTCGTCGACCACCACGGGGAACGCCTTCTTCGCGGCGAGCGCGGTCACGCCGCCGCGGATGTAGCCGGTGAGCGGCTGCACTTCCTTCAGCGCGACGAGCGCCGCGCTCTTCCATCCCTTGCCGTGCTCCTTCAGCGCGCGCGCGACGGCCTTGAGATCGAGCTCGGCGCCGCCCGCCACCACCGCGAACGCGTGCTCGCGCTGATCGCTCTCGACCAGCAGCGTCTTGAAGACCTGCTCGAGCGGCAGTCCCACCTTGACGGCGACCGTCGGCGCAGACAGGTCGCTCTCGTCGACCTCGTAGGGATGCAGGGTGTACGCGATGCCCAGCGCATCGAGCGCCCTGACCGCGTTCGTCTTGGCGATGGCCGTGCTCACGAGGGCGCGAGCGTGAACGGCCGCCGCGCCGAGCACCAGGGCCATGCGCTAGAGTTCGCCCGTGCCCGAGCTGCCCGATCTCAGCGCGTACCTCGATGCCCTACAGACCCGGATCGTCGGGCGCACGCTCGCGAAGATCCGCTTCGCGAGCCCCTTCGTGCTGCGCAGCGTGAGCCCCAGCGTGAGCGAGGTACTGCCCCGTGAGGTGGTCGGCCTCGAGCGCATCGGCAAGCGCATCGTGCTCGTGCTGAAGGACGACTTCTTCATCGTCATCCACCTGATGGTCTCGGGGCGCTTCCAATGGAAAGACGAGGGCAACGCCAAGGTGCCCGCGCGCTTGGGCCTGGCCGCGTTCGATCTCACCCTGGACGGAGCGCCCTCGGGCACGCTCTTGCTGACCGAGGCGAGCACCAAGAAGCGCGCGAGCATTCACTTGGTGGCAGGGAGCGAGAACCTCGCGTCGTTCTCGCGCGGTGGCCTCGAGCCGATGGGCGCGTCGTTCGAGGCGTTCGCCGGAGCGCTTCGGCGCGAGCGACACACGCTCAAGCGCGCGCTCACCGATCCGCGCATCTTCTCGGGTATCGGCAACGCGTACTCCGACGAGATCCTCCACCACGCGAAGATGTCGCCCGTGAAGCGAAGCGACACCCTGAGTGATGAAGAGGTCGCGCACCTCCAGCGATCCGTCGAGACCGTGCTCGCGATGTGGACCGAGCGCTTCCGCGCCGAGGCGAAGACCGCGTTCCCCGCCAAGGTCACCGCGTTCCGTCCCGAGATGGCCGTGCACGGAAAGTTCGATCAGCCCTGCCCCGACTGCGGGAGCAAGGTGCAGCGGATCGTGTACGCGGAGAACGAGTCGAACTACTGCGCGCGCTGCCAGACGGGCGGCAAGCTCCTCGCGGACCGCTCACTCTCGCGGCTGCTCAAGGACAACTGGCCCAAGACGATCGACGAGCTCGAGGGCAAGTAGTTGAACGAGAGCGGACTCGTCCGCGCTCGACGCCCACGCTTCTTCCCCAGCGCGCGAGGGACTATCCTCGCCGAGTGCGCGCTCTCCTGCGACACGCGGCTCCCGCGACCCTGCTGGCCATCCTCGGCTGCCAAGGGGTGATCGACGACGGCGCGGTGAACCCAGACGTGCTGCGCTGCGACGGCACCACCGTGATCCCCGGCGCACCCGTACCGATGCGGCGCCTCACCGCCGCGCAGATCGAGCGCACCGTCGCCGACGTCCTCGGGGTGGACGTCCGGCTCACGGTGGAGGACGAGCGCCTCTACACCTACCGATCGAACGTCGCGAGCCTGATCGACGCGACCACCGCCCGCGGCTACCTCGACTTCGCCGAGGCCGCCGCCGATCGCGCGGATCGATCCGGGTGCACCGACGACGCGGCCTGCACCGCGTGGCTCTTCGACGACGTCGGCCCCCGCCTCTTCCGCCGCGCGCTCGACGAGGACGAACGGGCCCGCTACCGCCTGCTCTACGACGAGGGCGCGGCGACGAACGGCCCCATCGAGGGAGCGCGCTGGGTGCTCGAGGCGATGCTCCAGTCGCCGACGTTCCTCTACGTCGACGAGGTCGTCGACGACGACGGGATGCTCGACGATCACGCGATGGCGAGCCGCCTCGCGCTCGCGTTGTGGGGCCAGAACCCCGACGCGGACCTGATCGCAGACGCCGAGGCAGGCCACCTCTCGAGCGAGGCGGACATCCGCGAGGCGGCGATGCGCATGCTCGAGGATCCTCGCAGCGAGAACGGTCTGTTCGACTTCGTCGATCAGTGGCTCGCGCTCGACAAGCTCGACGACCCCGGCGCCCGCCCCGACATCGCGGCGCTCGGGCCCGAGGTGGTGCACGCGATGCGGCACGAGGCGCCGCGCCTGTTTCGTTCGCTCCTGCTCTCGGGGGAAGGGAGCGACGCGCTGCTCACCTCGAGCGAGACGGTCGTGACGCCCGAGCTGATCACGCTCTACGGCTCGGACCGCGTGAGCACGGATGACGAGCGCACCGTGCTCGATCCCGAGCGACGCGCCGGCCTGCTCACCCTCCCCGGCGTGCAGGCCGCGCTGGCCCACGCCGACGAGACCTCGCCCACCCGCCGGGGCTACGCGGTGCTCGCGTCGTTCTTGTGTCGTCCTCCCGATCCACCGCCCGCCGGCGTGAGCATCACCCTGCCGCCCCCGATGCCCGGGCTCACGATGCGCCAGCGCCTCGAGGCCCACTTCAGCAATCCGTCGTGCGCGTCGTGCCACCGATCGATGGACGGCCTGGGCTTCGCGTTCGAGGGCTACGACTGGCTCGGTCGCTCGCGATCGTTCGACGAGGAGGGCCGCGCGATCGACGACGCGAGCAGCTTCGCCATCGATGGCGAGGAGATCGCCGTCGACGGGGCGGTCGAGCTGGCGCACGAGCTCGCGGATCTCGTCGCGGTCGATCGCTGCATCGCGCGGCAGTGGACCCGCTACGCCACCGGCGTGCCCGAGTCGGCGGCGGCCGAGTGCTTGGTGCGGGATCTGAGCGAGGACCTCTCGGGCCCCGCGGGCCTTGCTGAGATGATCCTCGCCGAGCTCACCTCCGACTGGTTCCGTCGCGGCCGGGAGATCCCATGACCAAGAACCTCCTGCGCATGAACCGCCGCACGATGCTGAAGGCCGGACTCGCGGGCAGCGCGCTCGCGGCGTTCCCCTGGCTGCTCAACGCGGGCCGCGCCCAAGAGCGCACCCCCAAGCTCATCCTCTTCTTCACCCCGCACGGCACGGTGTGGGATCGCTGGCGACCGACGGGCGGCGAGCGCGACTTCACTCCGTCGCCGATCCTCACGCCGCTCATGCGCCACCGCGAGCAGGTCGTGATCCTCGATGGCATCGAGATCGAGAACGGCACGCCCTACTACATCCCCCACACGTACACGATGCCCGTGCTCTGGACGGGCTCGCCG
>CAYZQM010000133.1:0-17819 GCA_964480175.1 uncultured Sandaracinaceae bacterium | reverse complement strand
CCCCGAGAGCTTCAGCATCACCCGCTTGTACTTGAGACCTTCGTGCGCCGGCGGCGGCAGGGAATCAGAGCTCATGCGCGGCCTACATACACGAAACGGCCCGCCCCTTCGAGGCACCTTTGGGGCCCGTGAAGCACGAAAGGCCGCCCTCCTTTCGGAGAGCGGCCTTCGTGGTGTGGCGCCGATGCGCTCAGCTGGCCTTGATGGCCTCGGCGACCTCGGCGGCGAAGTCCTTGGCCGCGGCCTTCTCGAAGCCCTCGCCGAGCTCGTAGCGGACGAAGCGGCGGACCGACATCTTCTCGCCGGTCTTGGCGGTGAGCTCGTCGCTGATCGCCTTGACGGTCTTCTTGTCCTCGCGGGTCACGAGCTCCTGCTCCTCGAGGCAGACCTCGCTGAACCACTTGTCGAGCTTGCCCTCGAGGATCTTGGCGACCGCCACCTCGGGGCGCTTCTTGCCGGTCTTGGCCTCTTCCTCGTCGAGCTGGCCCTTGAACAGATCCATCTGCTTGGCCTTCGCGTCCTCGGTCACGTCCTCGCGGCGAACGAAGAGCGGGCTCGAGCTGGCGATCTGCAGCGCGACCTCGTCGGCGAAGCCGGTGAAGTCCTCGCTGCGCGCCGCGAAGTCCGTCTGGCAGTTGACCTCGACGAGCACGCCGATGCGCTTGTTGCTGTGGATGTAGCTGTGGATCACGCCCTCGGTCGCGATCGTGCCGGCCTTCTTGGCAGCCTTGGCCAGACCCTTCTTCTGGATGACCTCGAACGCCTTGTCCTCGTTGCCCTCGGACTCGATCAGCGCCTGGCGGCAGTCGTTCATACCCGCGCCCGTGCGATCACGAAGCGCCTTCACCTGCTGTGCGGAAACGTTGGCCATGGTTCTCTCCTTGAGACCTTCGATGAGACGAAATGGGGGATCCAGGTGCGGCTGCGCCGACCGGTCCCTGATGCAGAGACGGCCGGCGATCGCTCGCTCGTAGTCGTGTGACGATCAGGCGCTGGGCTCGCCGCCGCCCGACGCGTCGGGCGCAGCGGGCGCGGGACCGCGATCCCGACCGGGACCCCGGGGGCCGCCGCCGTCGCGACCGCCGCCGCCGTCACGACCACGCGGAGGACGACGACCGCGCGAGAACTCGACCTCGACGCGCGAGTCGCCACCCCCGCGGTGCTCGCCGCCCTCGCGACCGCCGAACTCGCGGCGACGCTGCTGGCCCTCGACGCACGCGTCGGCGACCTTGCCGGTGAAGAGCTTGATGGAGCGGATGGCGTCGTCGTTGCCCGGCACGATGAAGTCGATCACGTCGGGATCGCAGTTCGTGTCGGTGATCGCGACGATCGGAATGCCGAGCTTGCGGGCCTCGCTGACCGCGATGTGCTCGTGGTGGGGATCCACCACGAAGAGCGCCGACGGCAGGTTGTTCATGTTCTTGATGCCGCCGATGAACTTCTCGAGGCGCTCCTGCTCGCGGCGCAGCGTCATCTGCTCCTTCTTGAGCAGGTTCTCCGCGCTGCCGTCCTCGAACATGCGATCGAGCTCGCGCAGGCGATCGATCGCGCCCTTGACGGTGCGGAAGTTGGTGAGCGTGCCGCCGAGCCAGCGACCGGTGACGAAGAACTGACCGCTGCGGGTCGCCTCCTCACGGATGACGTCGACGGCCTGACGCTTGGTGCCGACGAAGAGCACGTTGCCGCCGCGGCCGACGGCCTCGACGACGAAGTCGTACGCGCGCTTGAAGAGGACCGCGGTCTGATCGAGGTCGATGATGTGGATCCCGTTGCGCGCGCCGAAGATGAAGGGGCGCATCTTGGGGTTCCAGCGACGGGTCTGGTGTCCGAAGTGGACGCCAGCATCGATCAGGTTGCGGAGGCTGAGCGGGAGCTCGGGGGCGAATTCGTTCTCTTGCGTGGTCTCGGTCATGGGGGTCTCCGGTTGGGCTCTGGGCCTCCGCAGGAGCGACCTCTCGCCCGATCCGAAGATCGAAAGAGAGGACCGGCGCGCCTGCCCTGGCTCGCGCTCTCGCTTTCGGAGAGACACGACACGCAGGAAGAGAGGCTTGTGGTTCGGCCCGCCGCATGGCGATGCCGCCCCCTTTCAGGGGGCCGGAGTCCTAACACCGTCCTGCCGAGATGCCAGCCGCCGAAACGAGCACCGCGCCGGCCCCTCTCGGAGCACGGCGCGGCCTCGTTCGTCTCGGGGAGAGCTCAGCCCGCTTCGAGCAGGTTCGCGTCGCGCAGCTGCCGGTTCAGGCTCTCGACCGACTGATCGGTGATCTCGGAGATCGCGTACACGGCCTCCGAGACCGTCCCGTGCACGTGGACCTTGCCGCGCTTGCCGCCCAACAAGATCATGCCGGTCATCGCGCTGCGCATGATCGTGTTCTTGAAGCCGCGCCCCTCGATCACCACGTGCATCGTCTCCAGGTGCTCGAGCAGGTTCTTCATCGACTGACCCATCGCGCTGCGCGCGGCGTCGTCCGGCGTCGGGACGTCCTCCCCGACGATCGCCAGGCCGTGCAGCGCCTGCCTGGAGATTCGCCGGTGGCTCGCGACCTCGAGCTCCATGCGCCGGACGTCGGGGACGGTGGCTTCCTGCCAGCGCACCACGTAGAGGTTGCCTGCGAGAACGGAACGAAACGGCATTCGCGAGAGACTCCAGCGCGGCCGGGGCCGCGGGGTGCTCCGACACCCAGCGAGAGCGGGCTCAGAGGTCGAGGAAATCGAGCACCGCGTCCCAGTACAGGTCATGCACCGGCGAGGGCTCGGTCCGGGGAATGTGCCCGCCGCCTGCGACGACCACAAGCTCCATCGAACCGCCGTAGTCTGCCACCAAGTCGAGTGCGTCGTCGACAGATTGGTTCGCATCGAGCTCGCCCTGCACCAGGAGCGCGGGCACCCGGGTCGCAGTGGGGTCGAAGAAGGGCAGGTCGAACACGTCGTAGAGCGGCACCGTGGTGTAGAGGCCGCTCTCCGATGCGATGAACGCGGCCGCGACCTCCGGCTCCATGGGCGCCGCGAGACCAGCGTAGATGCCCGCGTCCGTCGGCAGGTAGCCCGTGGGAAGCGAGTCCAGGAGCGCCCGGAAGCCGGGGCTGCGGAAGGTCATGTTCGCGAAGTCCGACGGGGTCCGGTAGAGCATCGAGCCGAGGGTGCACGAGCGCACCCGACGCGAGTCGGCGCAGAGCTCGACGGCCACGCCACCGCCCCAGCTCTCGCCCATCACATCGACCCGATCGACCAGACGGATCAGCCGGATGTAGCGGAGCACGATCTGCATCGCAGCGATCTGCTGCTCCTGGCTCGGGCTCCGGCCGTCCTCCGGGTAGCTGCTCTCGCCGCTGCCCTCGAAGTCTGCCGTGAACGCGATCCCGCCCTCGTTCGCGATGATGTCGCGGCCCCGGTAGCCGTCGACGTCGAGCTGGTAGAACTCGCCGGTGACCAGGGGTCCGGGGAGCATCAAGACCGCGCGCCGATCGCGCCGCAGGAGCGAGCGGATGTTGAAGGTCTCACGCAGGTGGATCCAGCGCTCGCGTCCGACGGGCACGTAGTGATCCAGGGTGTAGAGCCGATCGAGGGACGCCCGACCGCGTCCTCGCATGCGATCTTCGACGTCGCGAGGATAGGAGGGGCACGCTCGGACGAGCGCCTCGTCCGAGGACGCGAGGGCCGCTTCGGGCTCCGTCCCGCAGCCCGCCATCCCCGCGATCGCGACCACCAGAACCAGACACCACACGTTCGCACTTCTCATGGGCACATCCTCTCGTTCGGGTTGGGGCTGGCTCAGCCAGCCAGCTCGGTTCGACGACGCGCGACTGCTCACCTCCTGCTCTTGTCGCCCACCTGGGCCAGGCTCAGCACGGCGGACTCGTCGAGCTCCTGCGCGACGTCGTCGCTCGCTCGCTCCACCAGCTGAATGAAGAGACCTCCCGTCGCCGCAGGCGACAGGAACACCTCGCGAAGGCCCGGCGCGGTCTGCACGGGAGCGCCGAGCGACCCGATCCCCTGGACGGCGAGCGCTGCGAGCGTCGCGTCGAGGTCGTCGCACCGAAACGCCAAGTGGTGCAGCGACGGGCCACTCTTCGCGAGCGCGTCCTTCACCGGGCCCGGCCCCGTCGGCTCGTTCACGTGCAGCTCGACGTCTCCGAAGCGGAACGTGAGGACCTTCATCCCAGGGAGGGTGATGCTCGAGGCCGCGGCGCGGCCCGTGATCGTCCGGAGCACCCCCGCGAGCTGTCCGGCGTCCTTCACGATCGCCGTCAGGTGGTCGAGGTCCAGCTCCGCCGCGGGCGACGCCTTGCGTGCGCGCTCGCCCATCAGCACCTCACCGCCGCGGCACCGAACACGTAGCCAGCAGCCGGAGAGAAGATCAGGGCGCGGGTGCCGGCCTCCAAGCGTCCTTCCTTGCGAGCGTGGTGCAGCGACGTCGCGATCCCCGCGGAGTTGATGCAGCCGTACTCCTCGAACGTGTCGAAGACCACGCCGTCCCGTACTCCGAGCGTGTCGGCGAGAAACTCGCGGTACCAGATCATCGGTTGGTGGGACAGCACGACGTCGATCTCTTCGAGGCGGATGCCTGCGCGGTCCAGCGCCTCGTCACAGACCGTACGCGCGTTGACCGCGATCTCTGCCATCACCTTCTGCTGAAGCTGGGGATCGAAGCGGATGAGCAGCCGCTCGTCGGTCGGCTGCCACCACTTCTGCCCGCTCGAGCCCGCGGGCCGGTCCCACGCGAGACGGATCGCGCCATGCAGACGCCCATCGACGCGCCACGAGAAATCCATCTGCTTGCCGGGTGCGCGTGCGAGCACCATCGCGCCCGCCATGTCCGCCTCTTGGATGGTCGCGGACACGTTGGGATCCGAGACACGCGAGTAGGCCGCCGAGACCACCGACAGCACGCGCTCGGCCTGACCCGACGCGATGAGCATCGACGCCGCGTGCAGGTGCGAGACCACCGAGTTGCAGATCGTGTCCACGCCCCACGCGATCGCGTCGCGTATGCCCAGCGCTTCGCACACGAGCGCGGCGTTCTTGGGCTGCACTTCGTCGGGCAAGAACGACTGCACCAGCACCGCGTCGATGTCGTCGGCGCTCAGGCCCGCGTCCGCGATCGCCGCGCGCCCGGCCGCAGCCTCGGCCTCCGAGGTCTTCAAGGTGGGCGGGAAGAACCGGCGCCGCTGCGTGCCGCGGTAGGGGTCGTCGAACGCCCGACCGATCGCCGCGATGGTGCGCGCGTAGCGAGCGCCATCGAGCTCCATCCCTGCGATCCGCACCACGCCGCCTTCATCCGGCTTGCCGCGGTAGGGATCGCGCACTTGCCCGGCGCCCGGCGTAGGAAGATCGCGGTTGTGAACCGGCGCTCCTTCCCAGAGGCCGGTGCCGACGATCGCCACGTCCTTCAGGCTCGTGGGCCGCCTCATCGAACGCGCCGTGGTGCTGGGACCGGCAAATCAGAACTCCTTGGTGCTCATGGACATCTGGCGGATCGCCTCGACACGACCCTCGCCCTTGATGCGGACGGTGGGGTCCTGCCGCACGTCGAGGACCATCGGGCCGTGCTGGAGCGCGAGGAAATGCTCGGGCCCGATCTCGCCGGGGTGATCGATCCGCTCGCCGTTGGCCCCCATCGATCGGGCCCACGCGACGAAGTCCACGTGCGGCGTGCTCCAGCCCGCCTCGCGGCCGAAGGTCTGGCGGTAGCCGTGATAGACCATGTTGTAGCGGGCGTCGTTGAACACCACGAAGAGCACGGGGAGCTTGTGCTGCACCGCCGTGAGGACCTCCATGCCCACCATCGCCATGCCGCCGTCGCCGCAGATGCAGCACACGGGTCGGCTGCGATCGCCGAGCGCCTGACCCACCGCGGAGCCGATCCCCGAGCCCATCGAGCCGAGGCCGAGGTGGATGGTGAACGCGTCCGGATCGCGCGCCGTGAGGTAGTGGAGCGCGAAGAGCATGTGCTCGCCGATGTCGGTGACGAAGCGGGTGTTCTTCGGCGCGGCGGCCTCGAGATCGGCGAGCACGCGGTGCGGTCGGATGAGCGGCGCGTCGTCCGTCGCGAAGTCGGGCACGTCGAACGCGCTCTGCGCGTGGACTTCGTCGGCGAGCGCGCGCCCTCGCTCGTTGGGCCCGTGGTGCTGGTTCTGTTGCCGAGCCCGCTCGTAGAGCGCGCTGGCGAAGCCGCCGAGCTCCGCGATCACCCCGAGCGTCGTGTGCCCTCCGCGACCGATCACGCTCGCGTCGAGATCGACGTGGGTGAGCGTCCCGCCGCGCGCCACGAGCGGCGTACCGAGCACCGAGACGTCGTCGAGATCGGTGCCGAGCGCCAAGCACGCATCGACCCCCGCTTGGGTGTAGCGGCGCGCCCACCAGGACGCCGCCATGCCGCTCGTGCGGAGCGAGAGCGGGTGCTCCTCCGAGACGATGCCCTTGGCGCGCGGCGTGGTCATGAACGGGATCCCGAGCGCGTTCACGAGCGCCTCGATCGTGGGCTGCGCGCTGCGACACGCGCCGCCCAGGACCAAGAGCGGCCGCTGCGCGCGGCGGAGCTGCTGCTCGATGGAGGAGACCGTCGACGGATCCGGCGGCGCGTGAATGGCGACCCGTCGCACCGCGTGCGCGAGCTTGGGCCCCGACTTGCGCTGCGCCGAGCGATCGATCGGGAAGACCACGAGCGCGGGCCCGGGATCGACCGGCGCCTCGGCCGCGGCGAGCGCCGCCATCATCTGCGACGCCGCGCTCTCCGCCCGAGCGATGCGGGTGCTCATGCGGGTGACCGACGCGAGCATGCGCTCCGCCGCGAGCCCGCCCTCTCCCGAGTCCTGCAGCATCCGCTCGCCGGTGTTCGACCAGGCGACGTCGCCGCAGACGACGATCAGCGGCACCCGCTCCAGCAGCGCCGCCGCGAGCCCCGTCACCACGTTCGTGAGCCCTGGGCCCGCGGTCACCACGACCACCGGCGTGCGCTGGGTGGCGCGGTGAAAGCCCATCGCCTCGAACACGGCGGTGGTCTCGTGGCGCGGCTCGTAGAGCGTCGTGTCCGGGTTGCTCAAGATCGCGTCGAAGAACGGGATGATCGGGCCTCCGGGGATCCCGAAGAAGTCCGTGATACCTCGCTCCACCAGGGCCGCGACGGCGAGCTGCGACGCAGTGAGGTCGCGCGGAAAAGGCGTCCGGGTCGAGAGCGGTCGGACTGACGTCACCGTTGATACCTATTCTTTCCCATCCACGATCGGGGATCACCCGACGGGCACGTTACAGCCATGCCAGAAGGGGGTATGTACCATGGAGTGATGGGGGTGCGGTAGGAGGATCATGGGATCACAATGAAATCGGTCGGATGACCGCGGTGGACGTGCCGCGCCGTGTGTGATCCTGTTCCAGCATCACGGAACGTGTGAGGGTGTGCCGGGCGGGCATACCTGCCCGCCGATGCAGTTCGCACCAATCCCGCTACCCGCGCTGAAGCCGTCCGACCAGAGCGGTCGGGTGCGTATCTCCAGCGATTCATCCGCCCACGATCGCGACCCGCTCCACGCCTCGCCGCCACACCAGCGCGGTCGCTCCCGCGAGCACCAGCACCCACGTCCACTGCGCCAGGAGCAGAGGCAGCGCGCTCGGGTAGGTGACCCCGCCGGTCAAGAGCTCGACGGGGAACGAGAGCTGGTAGCGGAACGGCGTGTAGGCCGGCAGCCACGCGAGCCACGGCGGGAACACGGCGAGCGGCACCAAGTAGCCCGAGAGCACGAAGTAGCCCGCGAGCCAGGCGTCCATGATCTTCAGCGACTGCGTCAGCCACAGTCCGAGCGCGCCGATCAAGAGGTTCGCGGCGAAGCTCAGGCACCACGCGCCGAGCAGCGCGAGCGGCACGAGCAACGCGCTCCTCCAATCGTGCACCAGCCAGCGCCCCGACGTGCTCACCAGCGCGACGATCGCGAGCGGCAACGCGATGACCAAGCGCATGGGCATCGGCGCGAGGCTGTCGACCGCGTAGGCCCAGAAGGGATGCAGCGGACGAAGCAGACGCAGCGCGAGCGTGCCGGTGCGGATGTCTTGGTTCATCTGCCACGCGGCCCAGACCGCGGTCAGCTGCCGCACCACGAACGCGCCGAGGAAGTACGCGACGAAGCGATCGCCGTCGTAGCCGTGCACCGGTCCGCCCTCGGCGACCGCCTGCCACAGCGGCAGCATGATGAGCGGCATCGTCGTCGACAGGATCCAGATCACGAGCTCCGCTCGGTACGCCGTCGCCTCCGCGAGCCCGACGCGAAAGAGCGTCGGCAAGATCGCGAGCGTGCGCCTCACGCGGTGGCCTCGCGCTCGGTGCGGGTGCGCGCGAAGAGCTCGCTCACCACCTCCTCGAGGGGCGCGCTGGTGACCTCGAGATCGTGCACCGGGAGCGCGGCGAGCAAATGGCGAGTGACGTCGGCCAACCCCTTGGCGTCCACCCGAAACGAGACCCGGGTGCCGTCGCTCGACGCGAGCTCGATGCCGAGCGCGTCGGCCTGGGCGCGGAGCGCGTCCTCCTCGATCGGCTCCCGCAGGGTCATGCTCACGCGCTTGTCGGGCCGCAGCTGCGCCACGAGCTCGGGGAGCGCTCCGTCGAAGCTCAGCGCGCCGCGATCGATCACCAGCACCCGAGGACAGAGCGCGCGCACGTCGTCCATGTCGTGGCTCGTGAGGATCAGCGTGGCGCCATAGCGCTCGCAGTAGCCCTTCACGAAGTCGCGCACGGTGCGCTGCATCGTCACGTCGAGCCCGATCGTCGGCTCGTCGAGGAACAGGACGCTGGGACGGTGCACCAGCGCGGCGCAGAGCTCGCACTTCATGCGCTCGCCGAGCGAGAGCTCGCGCGTCGGCTTCTTCACCAAGTCGCCCAGCTCGAGCAGCGCGGTCAGGGCGCCGATCGTCTCGGCGGCCTGCGCCTTCGGCACTTGGTAGATCGCGCGGTTCAGATCGAACGTCTCGTGCGGCGGCAGATCCCAGATGAGCTGCTGCTTCTGTCCCATCACGAGCGTGATCTGCGAGAGGAACGCGACCTCGCGGCGGTGCGGGACGAAGCCCGCGACGCGCGCCGAGCCCGCGCTCGGGTGCAAGAGACCCGCGAGCATCTTGAGCGTGGTGGTCTTGCCCGCGCCGTTGGGGCCCAAGAATCCCACGCGCGCGCCCTTCTCGATCGAAAAGTCGATGCCGTCGACCGCCGTGACGGTGCGCTCGGGTCGGTGCACGAGCGAGCGCAGCGCGGCGAGCATCCCCGATGGGCGCTCGTGGACCCGGTAGTCCTTGCGCAGGCCACGGACCTCGATCTCAGCCATCGCGCATCCTCAGTGGCAATCGCCTCGGGTCCCGACGACCTCGTCCCGATCCGCGTCGGTGAGCGCGAGCCAGCGCGCCGCCACGTCGGGATCGACGCTGCGCTCGATCAAGAGCTGCCGCAGGAGCTCGCGACGACGCCCGAAGTGACCTCCGGGGATGCGGTGCACCGCGTGCGCCACGCGGAGCGATCGGCCTTCGTAGCGGACGCTGACGCCGACGACGTCGGGCCCGAGCCGCGCGGCGGCGTGCTGATACTCGAGCTCGCTCAGGCGGGCCGGGTCGACGTTGCGAAAGTGGAAGCCGATCATGAGGTCGCTGCGCATGCGCTCCACCAGCTCCGCGGTGATCGAGCGGAGCACGTCGGGCGCGAGCTTGGGCGTCATGCGCGGACCTTGGGACGCTAGGGGAACAGATGCACGTGGAAGCGCCCCGCGAACTCGCTGTCGAGGTCGTACTCGATCTCGCACCTTCGATCGAAGTGGCCCAAGAGCGCCTCGATGTGTCCGATCGGGTAGCAGTCGAGCCACCCGTAGAAGTCACGGTAGGAGAGCTCGACGACGTCGCGGGACGAGAGCGTCGCGAAGACCTCGCCACCCCGCAGCGACATCCGGTACATGTCGGGGAGCTTCAAGAGCGCGCCGATCGGATCGTCGCCGACCAGCGCGAACACCACGGTGCCGAGCTTGCTCGACGCGAACGTCTCGATGTCGAGCCGAGCCAACAAGCGCATGGCCTCGACGGGATCGACGGTGGGGTGGCGCGCGATCGCGATCTCGTACGCGAGGCGGGAGTAGTCGACCTGGGGGTAGTCGGAGAAGGGCAGGTAGCGACCGAGCGCAGGGCGCGCCCGCAAGCGCACGCTCGCGCGCTCGAGCAGCGGACCGCGGGCCGAGCTCGCCTCGAGATCGAGCAGCCGCGAGAAGAACATGCCCTTCATGGTGAAGTCGCGCGGGAAGCGCTCGAAGCGCTCCTCGGCGTCCACGTGACCCACGAGTGGCCGATCGTAGGCCACGCGGCGGCTGGCTCTCACTGGCGGTCCCCGAGCATCGCTGTGACGGCGAGGATGCGCCGACGCAGCGGCGCGCTCAATGGAAGAAGTAGCGTCCGCCCAGCACCAGCCAGGTGTCGTCGTCGCCGTAGATCTGCTGGCGGTAGCTCAGCTCGACGCTGAACTCGTTGCTCGTGTAGCCGAGGCCGGCGGTGATGTAGTGGATGCTGCGCCCGGTATCGAAGCTCCAGCCCGCGCGGATCGGGATCTCACCGGTGAAGAACTCGGCGCTCGCACCGAAGAGCGCCTCGGGACGGAGCGAGCCGTCGGGGTACGCGAAGGTGGAGAGGTCCGCCAAGCCGTCGAAGGCGATGGTGAACATGTTGTCGATCGTGTAGCTCGCGGAGCCGCCCACGAGACGCGGCACGAGCGGGCTGCCGAAGTCGATCAGGTTCTGTCCGATGGCCGCGATGTGCAGGCCTGGGATCGGGGTGACCCGCACCGACGCGTCGAAGGTGACGCCCTCGGCGTACGGCCCGCGGTTGTCGCCCTCGGGGCGCGGACCCTCGCGCCAGAACGAGACGTAGCGACCCGCGACGCCGATCGCGAACGCGTCGCCGAGCGGCACCGCGAGGCCGACGCGACCTTCCATCCCGCCGTGGCCGTACTGCCCGTTGCCGAGCAGGTAGCGGTACGAGACGCCCATCGCGACCGGCGAGCTGAACGAGTCGACGAGCGCGGCGCCGAACTCGAAGCGCGTGGTCTGCGGCCGGTAACCGACGAACGTCTCGATGTGGTAGACGCGGGCGAGCGCGAGGTTGGCGGGGTTGTACTCGAGGGCGGACGTGGACGCGGCGGAGGCACGCGCGCCGAGGCCCATCGCCATGCCGCGGGTCGTGTCGAACTCCTCGCCGGGCGGAGGCACGACGGCCTCTTGCGCGCGCGCCGTGGCGAGGGGGCTGAGCGCGATGATCGCGGCGAGGGCGGCAAGCAGACGCATCGAGGAGCTCCTGACGATCGAGGACCGAAGGGCCCCCGTGTACTGGGTTCGGGGGATCGAGGCCAGAAAGCCGCGCTCCCTCGCGGCGCGCCGCGCAGGCTTGCCTGAAGATCGATCGCTAGACCCACAGGATCACGGGCGTTGTTCCCCGTCGCATACCGCCGACGGATCACGGGTGATCCACGCTCGCGAGGGATCACTCGTGATCTCGCGCAGTTGCTGAGGCGCCTCGCCCCGAGGCCTTTTTGCCGCAGCGCAAGCCCTTTTTTTCGATCGAAATTTCGAACGCGCTTTCACCTACTTACGAACTTCTGCCGGCTCACCCGTAGACGAACCGACCACGCTTTGCTAGCGTCGCCTTCCTTTCGCGGCACCTCGTTGTCGCCTGAATTTCACCTGATTTCTCATTGGTTTGCGCGCGACCCACGGGTCGAACGCCTGTCGGTATTGGTTGACGAGTGACGGGTCCACGGCCCAGCGCGTGACCCGCCACGAGATGGCTGCGAGGCGACTTCCCCGGTGCGCGCGGGGAGCTGTGAGGACCACGAGACGGCTTGCGGGTGTGCGGCAGGTCGATCGTTCGATCGTGTGACCGTTCGATCGTGTGAATAGGCGGGGTTGTTCCCCAGGCTGTGGATGGCTTGGGGACAGTGGGTATACGTGTCTGTTTTCGTTGAGGTTTTGTAGATGGCCGGGATGTGGACAGGCAGTGGATCGGAGTCCTCGGAAGGCGAGCCCTCTTCGCCCGAGGCACAGCGCGAGCTCTGGGAGCGGGCCCTCGCGCCGCTGCGCGCTCGCCTGTCCGAGCAGACGTTCGCCACCTGGCTCTCTCCCTTGCGGCTCGACCGGATCGAGGCGCCCCACGTGTTCCTGCGCGCCCCGTCGCGCTTCCATGCCGACTGGGTGAACGCCCACTACGGCCTGGACCTCGCGAAGTCGCTCACCCTCGAGGCGGGCGAGCCGCTTCGGCTCGAGATCGAGGTGCACGTCGAGCTCGCTGCGGATCGCGATCCCGAGCCGAGCGACGAGGCCGACGCGCCTTCGCCCGCGCCGATGCGCATGGAGATGCCCGCGCCCGCGGCGCCGCTGCAGCGCGAGGCGGACCAGCGTCCCTCGCAGCGCCCGCCGGCGATGAGCAATCGCCTCCGCACCCGCGGCACGCCGAGCCGGGGCATGCCGTCGCGCCGCAACTACGAGCTGCCCTTCGGCGCGCCCGCGCCCGCAGCCCCGCCCAGCGATGCGCCGCTTCCGGATGCGGGCGAGTACGCGCTCAACCCCCGCTACAACTTCGACAACTTCGTCGTCGGCCCGAGCAACCAGCTGGCGCACGCCGCCGGCGTGGCGGCCAGCGCGAGCCCGGGCAAGCGCTACAACCCGCTCTTCATCTACAGCAAGGTGGGCCTGGGCAAGACCCACCTGGTGAACGCGGTGGGTCACGCGGTGCAGTCCGAGCGCAGCGAGGCGCGCGTCTACTTCTTGTCCGCGGAGCGCTTCACCAACGAGTTCATCTGGGCGCTGCAGCACCGACGCATCGACGAGTTCCGCGCCCGCTACCGCCAGCACTGCGACGTGTTGGTGATCGACGACATCCAGTTCCTCGCGGGCCGCGAGCAGACGCAGGAAGAGTTCTTCCACACGTTCAACGCGCTCTACCACGCGGACAAGCAGATCGTCGTCACCAGCGATCGCTACCCCCAAGAGATCGGCGAGATGCAGGATCGCCTCGTCTCTCGCTTCCAGTGGGGCATGGTCGCCGACATCCAGGCGCCCGAGCTCGACACTCGGATCGCGATCCTCCAGAAGAAGGCCGAGCAGGAGCACATCCCGCTCTCCGGCGACGTCGCGCTCTACGTCGCCCAGCGCGTCGAGAGCAACGTGCGCGAGCTCGAGGGCACGTTGCTCCGCCTCGCGATGCGCGCCGATCTGATGGGCCGCGCGATCGATCTCGAGCTCGGTCGCAGCATGCTCGGCGCCAGCGCCGCCGCGACGCGGGCGGAGCGCGCGACCACCGTCGAGGACATCCAGCGCGCGACCGCCGAGTACTTCGCGCTCACCGTGCGCGAGCTGTGCGGCGATCGCCGCCACCGCGGCGTCAGCCAGCCGCGGATGATCGCGATGTGGATCGCGCGCGAGCGCCTCACGATGAGCTACCCCGAGATCGGTCGGCGCTTCGGCGGCAAGGACCACACGACGGTGATGAGCGGGCACAAGAAGATCGCGGGCCTGCTCGAGCGCGGCGACGAGGCCATCACCCGCGCCGTCGACGCGATCGTGCGCAAGCTCGGCCTCGAGTAGTCAGCCGTTCGCGCCGAGCGCGGCCGTGATGCGCGCCGAGCCGGCGTCGAGGACCGCCAGCCAAGCATCACGCCAGGCGACGTAGTCGTCGAGCTCCGGAGCACGGTGCTGCCACTCCGCCACGAGATCGGGCCGTCCGAAACGCTCTCGCTCTCGGCACCAGTCGTCGATGACATCGGCCCAGTCCCCCCATCCGAACGAGAGGAGCGGGGTCGCGTAGCACTCGTACTCGTTGCAGAAGTGGGCGCTGTCGAGCAGCAGCGGCGCGTCGTCGAAGAACGCCGACCAGTCGGCCTCGGACCGCGGAACGACCTCAGGCGCGACCCGATCGAGCGCGGCGAGCGCCTCGGCGATCTGCTCCGGGCTGGGCCAGTCGCTCGGAGAGCGGACGATCGCGATGCGGTGCGCGCGCTGGACGCCGAGCCAATGCTCGACCGCCGCGGGCAGGTCGCCTCGGCCCTCCATCAACGATGCGATGTGCCTCACCATCGGCACGTCGATCGAGACGACGTCGAACATGGACTCGGCGCGGGGGACGAGGCTCTGGGAGAACAGCGCGCGTAGCGCGGCGACGTCCCAAGGCGGGAGCGACGGGCGCGCGGCTCTCAGCTTCGTCCACTCGTGCTGCTGCCACCACATCGGCTCGCCCGCCCACAAGAGGCTCACGAAGCCGCGCGCTTTGGCCCGTCCCAGATGCGCGACCAGCGCCTCGAGGGCGAAGCTCGTCGGCTCCTCGGGCAGCAGCGTCCTTTGGCGTGCGTTCGGTCCGAGCGTCACGCGCCGAGGCGTTGGGCGAGCGCGATGTACTGCGCGGCGGCGTCCTCTCGGCTCGTGCCCTTCTTCTCGGACCAGGCGTCGAACTTGGCCCGGCCCTTCACGTCGAAGATGCCGGGACGACTCCCGGTCGCGTCGCCTGCCGTCGCCTGCTTGTAGAGCGCGTAGAGCGCGAGCATGTCGCTCGTGCCGGGCGCCGTCTTCAGCGCGTTCACGCGCTTCACTGCTTCGTCGAGCTCTGCTCGTGTGGCCATGACCGAGACTCTACGCGCAGATGGGGCTCAGCGCGCGGCCTCGAGCGGAGCGGCATCGACGGTCGGAGCGATCCTGCCGAGCACCACCCCGCTGGCCGCGAGCGCCGCGCACACCGACATCACCATCGCCATCGGCCGCGCCGTTCCGTCGGCGAGGGCGCCGACCATCGCCGACGCCGTGGCGGCCGTGGCGAACTGCGCGGCACCCAAGATCGCCGACGCCAGCCCGGCGCGCGCTCCCTGCCCTTCGAGCGCGGCCGCGATGGTGTTCGAGATGATCAGCGCGAGGCTCGCGGTGAACAGGAAGATCAGCGCGACGACCGGCACCAACGAGAGCGCGCCAGCGCTCGCGAGCACCAGGAGCGCGAGCGCCATGACGCCGCCGAACACGCTCGCGCCCATGGCGATCTGGGTGTGCTCGTAGCGCCGCAAGAGACGCCGGTTCACCTGCGCGCTCAGCACGAAGCCCGCCGCGTTGGCGCCGAACAAGATCGCGAACGTGGAGGGCGCCACCTCCAGCATCTCGATGAAGAGGAACGGCGAGCCCGCGATGTACGCGAACATCCCCGCCTGACAGAAGCCGCTCGCCAAGCCGAAGCTGACGAAGCGTCGATCCTGGACCACGACGCGCGCCGCGGACGCGAGCGTCTCGGCGACGGCCGGCGCGACGTGGGTCTCTGGCAGCGCGCGGTAGAGCGCGAAGAGCACCGCGAGCGCAGCGATGGCGAGGCACGCGAAGATCCCGCGCCAGCTCCAGAGCTCGAGGATCATGCCGCCGAGCGAGGGCGCCAAGATCGGCGCCGCGCCCATCACCAGCACGATCGAGCTCATCATGTCGGCGCCCGCGCGGCCCGCCCAGCGATCACGCACCACCGCGCGCACCACCACCACGCCGGCCGAGCCGCCGAGCGCTTGCAGCGCGCGCGCGGCCGCGAGCAGCTCGACGCTCGGCGCGAGCGCGCAGCACAGCGATCCGAGCGCATAGAGACCGAGGCCGAGGACCAACGGGCGCTTGCGACCCCAGCGGTCCGCGAGCGGCCCCCAGATCAACTGGCCGATCGTCAGCCCCGCGAAGTACGACGAGAGCGTGAGCTGCACCGCGCCCGCGGTCGTACCGAGCTCGCGCTGGATCGTGGGCAGCGTCGGCAAGTAGGCGTCGATCGCCAAGGGCCCGAGCGCGGTGAGCGCTCCGAGGAGGATCACCCAACGGCGGCGATCGGCATCGGACGAAGACACGCGCGCCTTGTGGAGCCGGGCCGTGAGCAGCGCAAGAACCCACGGACCGGTAGTCTCGGGGCCATGTCGCTGCGCACCGTCCTCCTCACGTCGCTCGCGCTCGGTCTCGGGTGTGGCGAGCCCGCGGTCGAGCCCCCCGAAGCGCCGGTCGCTCCACCCGTCGACCCCGATCCTTCCGCGTTCGACGGGCTCGAGGGCTTCTGGTCCGAGGCGGACGCGCGCGCGGTGCTCGATCGCAGCGGCGAGCTCGAGCTGGGCGCAGATCTCTCGAGGCTCACCGAGGAAGAGCGAGACGCGCTCGCCCACCTGATCGAAGCGGGCGAGGCGATGGCGCGCATCTACCGCGTGAGCCGCCACCCCGACGCGCTGCGGGTGCACGCGCACCTGCACGCGTTCTCGCCCACGAGCGACGAGGAGCGCGCGCGGCTGGAGGCGTTGATCCAGATCGAGTCGCTCTTTCAGGGTCCGATCGCCCGCACCCCCGACGGCGGGCGCGCCACGATCGCGCCGGTCGAGGCGTACCGACCGGGGCGCAACGTCTACCCCGCGGACGTGACGGCCGAGGCCCTCCGCGCGGCGGCGCTCGCCGATCCTCGCGCGGCCGTGCTCGATCCCCGCACGGTGGTCCGGCGTCGCAGCGCCGAGGCGCTCGACGCCGATCGGGCCGCCGTGCTCGCGCATCCTTGGGTGAGCGCGCTACATCCCGATCTGTCGTCGCGCCTCGAGGCCGCTCCCGAGGACGGCGCGCTCTACGGCGTGCCCTACGCGCTCGCCTACGCAGACGATCTCGAGCTCGCCTCGCGCGAGCTCTTCACAGCGGCGGATGCGCTGCGCGCTGCGCACCCCGACTTCGCGGCGTACCTCGCCCAGCGCGCGCGTGACCTGCTCACCAACGACTACGAGGGTGGCGATGCGCTCTGGGTCACCGCGCGGCCCGCGACGCTGAACCTCGAGCTCGGCGCGTACGAGACGTACGACGATCACCTCGCCGGCCAGAAGACGTTCGCCGCCGCGTCGATCCTGCTGCGCGACACCGAAGCCTCCGACGCGCTCGCGCGCGCGATCGACGAGCTCCCCGCGCTCGAAGCGGCGCTTCCGGGCGGACCCTACGGCGACGTCCACACGCGCATCCCGATCGGGATCTACGACGTGATCGCCGACTTCGGGCAGGCGCGCGGCGGCAACACGGCCTCGATCCTCCCGAACGACGCGGACATCACCCGAAGGCACGGCCGGATCATCCTCGTCCGACGCAACGTGATCGAGCACCCGGTGGTCGTCGGCTGGGCCCGGGCCCGCTTCGCCGCGGCCGTCGACGAAGCGCACGTGAGCGAGCTCGGGCCGAGCGGGAACCTCGATCGCACGGTGTGGCACGAGGTCGGGCACTACCTGGGGCCCAAGACGGCGGAGGACGGGCGGCCGGTGACGCAGGCGCTCGGGAGCCTGCACAACTGCATCGAGGAGCTGAAGGCCGACCTGGTCTCGCTCTGGCTGATGCCGCGACTGGTGGCGGCGGGCGTGCTCGACGAGGCGCGGCGGCGCGACGCGTACGCGGCGGGCGTGCTGCGCGTGCTGGTCACGACCGAGCCGCGGCGCACCGACGCGTACGGCACGATGCAGCTCATGCAGCAGCGCTGGCTGCTCGCGCGCGGCGTGCTGCGCTGGGAGGAGGGCGCGGGGCTCACGATCGACTACGCGCGCTATCCCGAGGCGGTCGAGGCGATGCTGACGGAGGTGCTGCGCTTCCAGCGCGCGGGCGACGCGGCGGCGGCGGAGCGCTTCGTCGGGGAGTGGGCGGTCTGGGATCCCGCGGTGCAGGGTGCGATCGGCCGCGCGCTCGAGGGCGCGGCGCCGCGCTACTGGCTCCCGAGCTACGCGGCGCTCGCAGAGGGCGAGTAGATCGACGCGGGCCGTCGCGCGTCGGAGGGCGCGATGAGCCCGCGCCGCCTGCCCATCGCCCTCGATC
>CAYZQM010000132.1:17517-17829 GCA_964480175.1 uncultured Sandaracinaceae bacterium | reverse complement strand
ATAGGGCGACATCGACCCGCCCTCGGCGATCACCTCGCCCGTCCGCGTCAGCGCGGAGCGCACGGCCGCGAGGTACACGCTCCCGTATCCGTAGCTCACCGGGACCTGGAGGATGATCCGTCGACCGACCTCGTCCTCGCGCGCGGGGTCCATCTCGATCGTCGCCACTGCTTGCTCGGGCGTACGCCCGTCGGGCGTCACGGTGAGGAACACGCCCGGATGCAGCTCGAGCTCGCGATGGCCGCTGCCGGCGCGCGCAGCCTCGCCGAAGATCGGATCGAGGAGCGCCACCAGCTCGGCCTCGTCGGCGAA
>CAYZQM010000132.1:0-17507 GCA_964480175.1 uncultured Sandaracinaceae bacterium | reverse complement strand
AGGGTGAGCCCGACGTACTCCACCGGCGTGGAGCGCGGTCGGAACGTCTCGGTCGGCGGCTCGATCGGCGCCTCGGAGCACGCGGTCGACGCCGCTACGAGGCTCACGCACAACAGACAGCGGGCGAGGCGATCCATCCGGCGATTACACCCCGCGGGCGGAGCGCGCGGCAATGACCCCCGCGTGAGCGGTGTCACGCGGGGTCGTCCGGCGTCGGCGAGGTGCGGCTCGGTGAGGAGCGCGACCGAGACCAGGTCATCGCGTCGAACCCAGCGCGCTCCAGCCCGGGAATGTTCGCTCGCGGGATCGAGTAAGAACGGCGCATGACGCTGCGTCCTCTCTCGGTCGTGTCGCTCGCGTTGTTCGTCGGGTGTGGTGGTGGCAGCGCCGCGCTGCCAGGCATGCGCATGCCCATCGCGAGGGGCATCGCGATCATGCCCGACGAGATCGTGGCCGCCGCGCTGGTGGAGCGCTTCGAGCTCGCGCACTGCGAGGGAGACGTCTGCCTCGATCCGTTCCCGCTCTGGGCCGTGACCGGCATCGCGGTGAGCGACGACCGCATCGCGCTCGCTGGCCCGGGCGCGCTGCTGTCGGTGTACGAGGACCGCACCTGGCGCACCTACCAGCCGGCGCCCATCGAAGGCGACGAATTCGCGGAGCAGGTCGCGCTGCACGCGGTCGCCTTCACGCCCGACGGCGAGCGCTTGATCGTCGCCGGCTCCGAGGGGCGCATCTACGAGCTCGGTCCGGGCGGACTGGACTTGGTGCGCAGCTTCGACGAAGGCGAGGATGGCGACGAGCCTCCCACGTTCTCGGCCCTGGTGATCGCGCCCGACGACGACTGGTTCGTCCTCGCGGCGATGGGCGAGATCATTCGCATCCACGCGGGCGAGGTCTCCCGCCGCACGTTCGACGGAACGGCCGATCGGCTGATCTCCGTGGGACGGCCGCTCGAGGAGCGCCTCGTCGTCAGCGGTCCGTTCGGAGGCTTCGTGATCGACGACGCGTTCGGCGAGGAGAGCCGCGAGCGCGCCTTCTACACCGACGATCAGCTCGAGCGCATGGGGGAGTACAGCGGCTGTGGGACTGCGGAGTACGACGATCGCGCGATGACGGTGTACGAGCGGACCGAGGAGCTACTCGCGGAAGGGCTATCACCCGACGAGGCCGCTGCGCGCGCAGAGAGCGAGACGCCGGCGCGGAGCGAGAACCTCCCGCCGCCCGGGCTCGACATCCCTCGTTCGGGCGGGCCTGCGCTCGAGCGCTACCTCGACGCGAGCGAAGAGGGCCGGGCGCTGGCGACGGTGGTTCGCGCCGCGCCGGCGTCGGGCTTCGGCGCCGTGATGGTGCGGCGGGGCACGTCGATCGCCGTCGCGGTGCACGAGTGGCCCGCGCCCGAGCAGATCTGGGCCCGGCTCGGTGCGCGACGGTTCGCTGCGACCGCTTCGTCGGTTGCGCCGGTCCAGGTGCTCGACGTCACGGGCGACCGCCTGGTCGCGGTCGGCCTGAGCGGCGGCCTCGCGTCCCTCGCGCCCGGAGACGACACGTTGCGCTTTCGCGACGCGGACCCGCTCCTCGCCGAACCCACCGCGCTGCGCATCGTGGACGGCGAGCACGCGCTCGTGGCGACGGCCGCAGCGCGCTTGGTCCGAGTGAACCTGCAGACCTCCGAGGTGCGTGAGCTCGCTGCGCCAGGCGGCGTGCTGCGCGCGATCGAGCCTGGCCCCGACGCGGCGTACGCCGTCGGCGACGAGGGGTTGGTCGTGCGCGTCGCCGGCGATGCGGTGACCCAGCTCGAGAGCGGCGTCGGCGTCGACCTCACGACGCTCGCGGTGGTGGGTGAGCGCACGCTGTGGGTCGCGGGGGACGCGAGCACGCTCGTGCGGTTGGGCGCGGGCGCGCCGCATCGCTGGCCACGCGTGAGCAGCGAGCGCATCGACGAGATTCACGTGAGCGCAGACGAGATCTTCGCGCGCACGAGCGAGGGCACCGTGTTGCGGGTCGATGGCGAGCGGCTCCTCGCGCGGCCGGGCCTGTCACCGAGCGCGGTGCGTGCTGCGCGGGTCGCGGTGCGCTTCGCTCCGCACGTCGAGGGCACGCCGTGGCTCGCGCGCGAGACAGAGTCGGCCGTCGCCGTAGACACCCCGGACGCGGTGGCGCCGTTCGCCGCGCTCTCGTGGGACGCGAGCCACGATCGGTTCCCGGGTGGGCACGCGGCGCTGCCGCCCTTCCTAGAGGACGGCGGGCTGAGCTGGTCGGTGTTCTATTGGCAGGGCGGCAACTGCTGTGAGGGCGGCGGCGACCTGGAAGACGGCGACGTGCTCGTGGAGATGGCGAGCGGGAGCGGATGCGGGGAAGAGGACTACGACTGCAGTCCGCTGACCTCGCTCGACCTGCGCCATCGGCTGGTGTCTTCCACCCGCGGGACCGCGATCTCGATCGTGTCGTCGGGCACGGGGGGGGTGCCCCGATCGCGTCGTCACCGTCGAGCGACTCGGTAGCGGGGCGCCGCGCGAGTCGAGTCGCGAGGTCTTCGACTGCGCGGCGGGCGTGCTCGAGCAGCAGCGCGCGCTGCAGGCGCGGCTCGCGACGCTCGAGATCGACGCGCGGTGGGAGCCTGCCGGCACCTACGATCCGCTGCCGGCGTCGTGGGGCGAGTCCTCGGGGGTGGGCTTCTTCTTGCGCGCAGCCGGGAGCGGCGTCGAGATCGTGCGCGCGGACCGCGGCAACCGACGTGCAACGGTGGTCATGCGGCTCGCGGGACGCATGCCGTCGTCGGATTCGGTGCTGCCGCTGCGATGGCTGCGTGCGATCCACTACGGGGAGGCTGCCGGAGACCTCGTCGCATTCGAAGGCGACGGCTTCTTCTGGGCGGGGCCGACGCCCCGAACGATGCTCGACGATTCCGCGGCCGAGGCGGACGAGGCGTGTGAGCGCTACGAGGTGAGCGACGCCGACGGGGAGACGACGCTGCGGGTGGGCCCGAGCTCACGGAGCGCGGCCGCCACCGTGCTCGCGAACGGGACCGAAGTACACGTCGCGATGCGCGACGGGCGCTGGCTCTCGGTCGATCATCCTCACCGCGGGTGGCTGTTCGCGCGCAACGTGCGCTGCATCGAGTGAGCCGCATCGAGTGAGCCGCATCGAGGAGCGCAGTGCCGTGCGTGGCGACGCGTGCGGCGTGGCGCGACGCGAAGAGACGGAGAGGCGTCCGGCGCGCCGCCTCCCGCTCTCGATGCATGTCACGCTGGGCGCATGAAGGTCGCGGCAGTGAAGATTCGCGGGGCCGGTGGGCCCGAGGTGCTCGAGATCGGCGAGCACGAGATCGCCGAGCCCGGGCCCGAGCAGATCCGGGTGCGCGTCGTCGCCGCAGGCTTGAACCGCGCGGACCTGTTGCAGCGCAAGGGCCGCTATCCCGCGCCGCCCGGTGCGCCGCAGGATGTCCCCGGCCTCGAGTTCGCGGGCGTGGTCGAGGCGTGCGGCGCGCGGGTGACCGATCACTCGATCGGAGAAGCGGTCATGGGCATCACGGCCGGCGGCGCGATGGCCGAGGCCGTGGTGGTGCACGCGCGCGAGGTCGTCCCGGTGCCGAAGGGGCTCGGTCCGGTCCAGGCCGCCGCCATCCCCGAGGTCTTCTTCACGGCGTGGGACGCGCTCTTTCGTCAGGCGGATCTGCGCGCGGGCTCGCTCTTGCTCGTGCACGCAGCCGGCAGCGGCATCGGGACCGCCGCGATCCAGCTCGCCCGCCTCACGGGGGCGCGCGTCGTCGGCACCAGCCGCGATGCGGCCAAGCTCGCCGAGCTCGACGCGCTCGGCCGCGCGCTGGACGGCGCGCTGGTGGTCGACCGCGACACCCCGCGCTTTTCGGACGCGCTGAAGGAGAAGCTCGGGCGCGGGGCGGATGTGATCCTCGACGGCGTCGGCGGCGGCTACCTCGGGGAGAACGTCGCGGCGCTCGGCCCGCGCGGGCGCGTCGTGGTGATCGGCCTGCTCGCGGGCGCCTCGGGCGAGCTGCCCTTGGGCATGCTGCTGAGCAAGCGCGCCTCGATCGTCGGCACCGTCCTGCGCTCCCGGGGGCTCGAGGAGAAGATCGCGCTCGCGCGCGACTTCGATCACCACACGCGCGATGCCTTCGAGCGCAATCTGCTGCGGCCCATCATCGCGGACGTGATGCCGATGAAGGACATCGCCGAGGCCCACCGGCGCCTCGAGGCGAACGACGTCGTCGGCAAGCTCGTGATGAGCTGGTGAGGACCCACGAGGCCGCCTCTCGACGCCGCCGCGAGCGTGCTACGAGCGGCCGCCGTGTCCGCTGCATCGACCGCGACTTCGGAGTCCAGCGCTCTCGGCGACGAGACGACCGCGCTCCTGCGCGAGGCGCGGCCGCTCGTCCTCACCAACCTCGGCAACATGGCGCTGGGCTTGGTGGACGTGGCCGTCGTCGGACGCCTCGGCGAGCAGCAGATCGCGGCGGCGGGCTTGGGCAACACGCTCTTCTTCAACATCGCGCTCTTCGGTGCAGGCGTCCTGTTCGCGCTCGATCCGCTGATCGCGCAGGCGCTCGGGGCGCGCGAGGGACATCACGCCGCCAAGCACGCGCTCTCGGGCGTGGCCCTGGCGGTGGCGCTCGCGCTCCCGCTCTCGCTCGTGATGCTCGCGGTCGCGATCTTCGTTCCCCCGATCAGCGTGGACGCGCCCACCTCGGAGGCGACGCTCGAGTTCGTGCTCGCGCGCATGAGCAGCCTCCTGCCGTTCTTGCTCACGCTCGCGGTGCGAGGCTACTTGCAGGCGCACGGCAAGACCCGCTCGCTCATGCTCGGCGTGCTCGTGGCCAACCTCGTGAACCTCCCCGTCGCGATCGCGCTGGTGCACGGGGTGCCGGCCCTGCACCTGCCCGCGCTCGGGCTGACGGGCGCGGGCCTCGCCTCCGGGATCGCGTCGGTGGTGCAGCTCGCGGTGACGGCGGCGCCCGTGCCCGCGATGCTCCGCGCAGACCTCGGGCGCGCGCCCTCGCGGAGCGACGTCGATCGCTCGCGCATGGGCAAGGTGCTGCGCCTCGGGACGCCCTTGGGGCTTCAGATCACGCTCGAAGCGGGGAGCTTCTGGTTCGTGACGCTGGTGGTCGGGACGTTCGGCAACACCGCGCTCGCCGCCCACCACATCGCGCTCACCGCCGTCTCGACGACGTTCCAGGTCGCGCTGGGGATCGGCGGCGCGACCGCGGTGCGGGTGGGGCGCGCGATCGGTCACGAGACGGGCAGCGAGGGCTCGCGTGTGCGAGCGCGCCGCGCAGGCCTGCTCGGCATCGGCATCGGCGCGGGCTCGATGGCGCTCGGCGCGCTCGCCTTCGCGCTCTTTCCTCACGCGATCGGTCGCGCGATGACGTCGCAAGGAGAGGTCGTCGCGGCGGCGGTGCCCTTCTTCTTGGTCGCCGCGTGCTTTCAGCTCTCCGATGGAACCCAGACGGTCGCGCAAGCCGCGCTGCGCGGCGCGGGCGACACCACGTGGCCGCTGATCCTGAACTTCGGAGGCCACTACCTCATCGGGATCCCGGTCGGATGGCTCCTCGCGCGCACGCTCGGCTGGGGGCCGGTGGGGCTCTGGTGGGGCCTGTCGGCGGGCCTCACCGCGGTCGCGTTGCTGCTCTTGCTGCGCTTCGCGCGCCTCTCGTCGCGCCCGATCCTCCGCGCGTGACGCGCGCGATCGTCAGGCCGAGAGCGAGGCGATCCACCGCGTGATGCGATCGACCGCGGCCAGCACCCGCGGGGTGTAGCCGCGCAGGAACGTCTCCTCGAGGGGCTGCTCCTTGGGGATCACCGACACCGCCTCGAGCGCGCGCGCGCCGTCGAAGTCGACGTACGCCAAGCGCAGCGTGAGCTCGCTGGGGTCGCGACCAAACGAGGCGCCCGGCAAGAGCGCGACCGCGGCCTCGTCGAGCAGGCGCTCGGCCAGCGCGTCGCTCGTGGTGATCCCGCGCGCGGCGAGCGGGGCGCGTAGCTTCTCGAAGTCGGCGAACACGTAGAAGCCCGCGCTGGGCTGCGGACAGAAGAGGCCTGCGGCGCTCAGTCGACGCGCGACGTGGCGACCGAGGAGCGAGAGCACCCGCCTCACGTTGGCGAGGTAGCGATCGATCGACTCGGATCCGCGGAACGCGACGAGCGCCGCGTGCTGCACCGGCGCGCTCGTGGAGGTGAACGTCTCGCTCGCGACGCGCGCCATCGCGTCGAGCAGCGGACGCAAGGGCTCGGGGAACACGAAGGTCCCGAGGCGCCAGCCGCCCGCGCCGGTCCACTTGGACAGGCCTCCGCTCAGGATCGTGCCTTCGGGGTACCAGCGCGCGATCGACGGATGCGCGCTCTTGTGGTGCAGCTCGCCGTAGATCTCGTCGCTGAGCACGAGCGCGCGGTGGCGCGCTGCGATCGCAGCGATGGCCCGCAGATCTTCCGCGCGGTAGGCGAGCCCGGTCGGGTTGTTCGGGCTGTTCAGCACGAGCATGCGAGGACGCGTGGTCGGCTTCGTGCTCAGCGCAGCGTCGATCTGCTCGGGCGTCGCGAGCCACTGGTGCGCCGGGCTCGCGTGGATCGGGATGACGGCGCGCCCGAGGATCTGCGCTTGCGGCGCGTACGGCACCCATGCCGGGCTCGGCACGACGAGGTCTCCGTCCCACACGGTCTGGAGCAAGAACACGAGCTCCTTGCTGCCCGGTCCGATGAGCACGTCCTCGGCGGTCCGATCGATCTGAAGGCGCCGCTCGGTGTACTCGGCGACCGCCTTGCGCAGCGAAGGGAGGCCCTTCACGGGCTGGTAGTGCCGCTCGGCCGCCGCCTCGCGCAGGGCCTCGACCATCACGGCAGGCACCGGAAACGGAGACTGTCCCAGCGCCAGCCGAGCGACGTCCACGCCCTCGGCCCGGAGCGCATCCGCGCGCTCGGACATCGCCAATGCGGGCGAGGCCGCGAGCGCTCGAGCGGCCGGCGTGAGGCAGTCGACGTGGCGACGCATGGGCGCGCGTTGTAGCGAATCCTCGCCGGAGTGCTCGCGTTCCCGCGCAGGTCGGCGGGTCAGCCGCCTTCTTCCTCGACCAGCGCGGCGAGCTCTGCGGGCGTGCAGTCGGGCAGCGCGGCGAGCCGCTCGGTCGCCGGCGGGGCCTCGAGCGTCAGCTCACCCTCGACCGGAATACGCAAGAGCTCGTCGCCACGGATGTCGCACGTCGTGGGCACCCCCATGCCTTCTCCGAAGAGCACTTGGTACACCACGACGGCGTCGCCCTCGCGGCGCAGACGCAGGCGGTGGCCTCCGCCCGCATACCAGCCCTCGAAGGTCGCGACGTCGTCGCCGTGAGTGATGACGGTCTCGCAGCACTCGGGGATGGGACCGAGATCGTACTCGTCCGTGCGCGTGCCCCGGGTGACCACGAAGTGCAGCCGGGTCGCGGGCACGTCCGTCCCGTCGAGGGTCTCCCGCGCGAGCGAGATCACCATCCGCGAGGCGCTCGGCGGCGCGGGCGGCGCCACGATCTCCCCGGCGGCGGGGTCGGCCTCCATCGAGGCGTGTTCGGCGGGCGCTTCACCACTGCCGCACGCGCAGAGGACGAGGGCCCAAGCGAGGGGTCGGTGCATCGGGCAGAAGAGAGCAGAGTCCGCGGTGCTCGCAACCCGCGCGCCGAGTGCGTGGCGCGGCGCTGCACGCTACATAGCCGCGCGCATGCGTCTCTCGGCCATCCTCGTGGTGTCGTTCGCGCTCGGCTGCAGCGGTGGCGAGGCGGCGAGCGGTGGCGAGTCGAGCCCGGAGGCGAGCGAGGCCGAGCCCGGCGAAGCGACCGAGGCGGCGCCTTCGGAGCCGAGCGCGCCCGAGGCGGGCGGCGCGGAGGCGACCGAGGTGGCCGAAGCGAGCGAGGGAACCGAGGCCGCCAGCGAAGCCAGCGCCGCGGCACCGGACGGTGATCTCTGCGCCCGCGCGCGGGCCTGCTGCCGCGCGTACGTCGGCGCCATCCCGAGCGCGCGCCGTCCCCTCGAGGAGCGCGGCTGCGCCGAGATGGACACGGTGCTCGAGGCGGCGGGTGAGGCAAGCGCCGATGTGTGCGAGGCCGCGATTGGCGGCTGGCGGCAGTCGCTCCAGCTCACAGGCGTCGAGGTCCCCCCCGATTGCCGCTGAGCGGGCTCGGGCCCACAGTGCGCCCCTTCGCATGAGCCGCGCGTTTCAGCTGCCCCTCGCCCCTGCGGCGAGCCCCTTCGAGCGCACGCCCGAGGAGTGGTCCGACGCGCTCGCCGAGCGAGGTCATCCGCGCTACCGCGGCCACCACGTCTTTCGATGGCTGCACGGGCGCGGCATCTTCGACCCCGCGCAGTTCACCGACGTGCCCAAGACGTTGCGCGAAGAGCTCGCGAGCGAGGGTCCGCTCGCGCCGGCGATCGACATCGCGCTCGCGCAAGACGCGACCGACTCGACCCGCAAGCTCTTGGTGCGGTTCAGCGATCAGAAGACGGTCGAGACCGTGCTCATCCCCATGCCCTCTGCGGCGAGCGCGGAGGAGAAGCAGGATCTCTACGCGGCCGCCGACCCGGACGGTGAGCTCGAGCCCGCGAGCGCGTCGCTCCCGTTCACCCAGTGCATCAGCTCGCAGGTGGGCTGCGCGATGGGCTGCGTGTTCTGCGCGTCGGGGATCGCAGGCCTCAAGCGTCACCTCAGCGCGTCCGAGATCGTGGGGCAGGTGCACCTGGGACGCGCGGAGATCGCGGCGCGCGCCGGACGCGAGGGCGGCTACCCCGAGGGGAGTCGGGTCCGCAACGTCGTCTTCATGGGGATGGGCGAGCCGCTCGCGAACTACGACGCGATCGCCCGCTCGCTGGTGCTGCTCACGCACCCCGATGGGATCGGCCTGAGCCGGCGGCGGGTCACGGTCTCGACCAGCGGCCTGGTGCCCGAGATCGATCGGCTCGGCACCGACTTCGCGGGGCAGGTGCAGCTCGCGATCTCGCTGCACGCGGTCGACGACGATCGCCGCAGCGCGATCATGCCGATCAACAAGAAGTACCCGCTGAAAGAGCTGATGGCGTCGCTCTCGCGCTATCCGCTGGCGCCGCGGCGGCGCATCACCATGGAGTACACCCTCATCAAGGGGTTCAACGCGAGCCCGAGCGACGCGCGCGCGCTGGCCAAGCTGCTCGCGAAGATCCCCTCGAAGGTGAACCTCATCCCGATGAACCCCGTGCCGGACAACCCGCTCGAGGCGCCGAGCCCCGCGGAGGTCGACGCGTTCTCGGCGACGCTGCGCGAGGCGGGGGTGTTCGCGTTCGTGCGCCGCCGCAAGGGCGACGACATCGCCGCGGCGTGCGGGCAGCTCGCGCTCGCGGGCGAGAAGCGCAAGGTGCGGATGACCTTGCCGACGCTCAGCTGATGGCCGCCACCTCACAGCGGACCGCCCCGCGACGGCATGCGTCGCGCCGGGCGCGCAGGCGCGAGGGCGCGACGCTGCTGCAGGTCGCGTCGGGCGTGTTCGTGGTCGGCTGCTTGCTCGCGGCGTTCGTTCCGCGCTTTTTGAACGAGCTGCGCCTCAGCAAGATCTCGGAGGCCTCGGAGCAGCTCGGGCGCATGCACTCGGCCGCGGCGGCGTACTTCGCCGCGAACCACGGCACCGACGAGGTGCCGCTGCGACGCTGCCTCCCGCCCGCGGCCGGACCGACGCCCGAGGAGCCGAGCGAGGAGCCGGTGTCGGTCGCGTTCGCCGATCCCCACACCAGCGGCTCGCCGATCTGGCGCTCGCTCGGCTTCGTCCCCGATCGCCCGATCCGCTTTCGCTACGCCTTCGATCCCGTCGCGTCGGGGTGTGATCTGCGGAGCCCGGAGGGCACCTACCTCGTGACGTACCGCGCCGAGGGCGATCTCGACGGCGACGGAGAGCGCTCGCTCTTCGAGCGTCGCGCGCGCGCGACGGAGACCGGCGAGCTGATCCCGATCGGGATCCTCTACGTGCGCGATCGCGTCGAGTAGACCGCGCGACCGAGGAGCGCGCTGATCATCGCGATCCCCACGAACGTGAGGACATGGAAGAACAGCACGTGCAGCAGGCCCTCGGGGCTCGAGCAGGTGGTGAAGAGCGCGGCCTGACCTGCGAGCGCTCCGGCGGCGCCACCCGCGGCGGCCTCGAGCGCCGCGCGGCCCGGATCGGCAGCGCCGCGGCGCACGGCGAAGAGCGACGTCGCGAGCGGCGCGAGCGCCGCGAGCATCAGGATCTGCTCGCACCCGAGGTGCTCGCCGATCACCTCGTTGCTCGCCATCAGATCGAGCACGCCCAGCCCGACCGCTGCGCCGAGCGCGCCGCCCAGGCCCAGCGCCGCGTGGCGCGAGGAGCGCGCCGCGGTCCGCGCGATGGCGATCGCGCCGCCGAGCACCCCGAGCGCGAGCACCCAGCGCGCGACGGTCAGCGGATCCATCGCCTCGAGCGCGGTGAAGTCACCGAGCGCCATCAGCGCGAGCACCCCGACGACGGCGACGACCCCTGCGGTGAGCCAGGGCACGCGGGCGGGCTCGGGGGCCTGCATCGCAGTGACGATCTCGGTGCGAACGGCGGCCAGCACCTCGGGAGCGGGCTCGAGCCCGGGCAGCGCGTCGAGCTCGCCCAGCATCGCGCGCTGCGCCTCGAGCTCGGCGGTGCACTGGGCGCAGCCCGCGAGATGACCGGTGCGATCCTCGCTGACGCCGAGCGCGAGCGACGCGAGCTGCTCCTCGTCGAGGTGCTCGCCCTTCAGCGCCGTGATGGTCGCCAGGTCGCTCATGGCTCCATCTCCGACAGATCGCCCATGGCCGTTCTTAGGGCCGCGACCGCCCGAAAGGCACGGACCCGAACCGCGACCTCGGTGAGCGCCGTGCCCTCGCTGGCCGAGAGCACCTCGGCGATCTCCGCGAACGAGAGGCCATCCACCCGGTGCATGAGCAGCACGATGCGCTGGCCCTCGGGCAGCTGCTCGAGGGCGCGCTCGAGCTGCGTCATCGCCTGGCGTGCCTGCGCCACCCGCTCCGGCGCCCGGCCCTCGCCGTCGGCGACGCCCTCGAGCTCGCCGCCCCAGCGCCCCTCTTGGCGCATGCGCTGGCGGATCACGTCGACCCGGGTGCGCGCGGCGATCGCGTAGATCCACGGGCGCAGCGGACGGGTGCGGTCGTAGCTCTCCTTGGCGCCGTGGATCTTGAGGAAGGTGCTCTGCACGAGGTCGTCTGCCAGCGATCGATCCTTCGTGAGCCGAGAGAAGAACGCGTAGAGGCGGGTCGCGTAGCGGGAGAAGAGCGCATCGAACGCGCGCACATCTCCCTGCACGTAGCTCGCCATCAAGTCCTCGTCGCTCGGTTCGGTCGGGGTCGTCATGGCGCTTACGAGCGAGCGGACGAGTCGTTACCGCACCCGGAGGTGGCGACGCGATCGCAGCGTGGCTGTAGCAGCCGCGAGCCGAGCGGGCATCAGCCGTCGCGTCCCACGTCGAGGCTCAGAAGAGGATGCCGTCCTCGGGCGGGATCACCACGTACACGGTGCGGCGGTCGAGCTCGATGCCGCTCGCGACGTCGTAGACCTCGATGTACGCGCGGTAGAGCTGCACCGTGAACTGGGGCGGCTGGAAGTCGTTCTGGAAGTCGACGGCGAAGGTGACCGTGGTGCCGCCCGAGACACCGAAGAAGGTGGTCGCGTCGTGGGTGGTGGGCCTGGTCGAGCGCAGCGGCGTGACGGCCTGGATGAAGCCGGTCGCATCGACCGCGTCGCTCGGATCGTCTTCGTTGCGCGAGGAGACGTCTTGGGTCTCTGCGCCCACGAGATCGATGATGCCGTCGACCACCGAGGTGCTCACCGATCCGCCGGGCGCCGTGTAGACCGTGAGCGCGCCGCTGAAGCCGCGCGAGCTGGTCGCGGTGGCGAGCGCCTCGAGATCCGGCCGGGCGACGACGGGGATCGGGATGGGCAGGGGGAAGGGCGCGGGATCGACGGCCACGCCGACCACCTTCACGTCGCTCGCGTTGAGCGCGGCCAGCGTCTCGGTCCAGCTGTGCGCCCCCGCGACCCCGCTGTAGTTGTTCGCGGGGTTCGGGCCGTTGTGGAACTCGGCGTCGGTGACGTGGACGATGATCGGGTGGCTCATCGCGCGGAAGCACGCGCCGCCGAACCCGCCGCCACCGGCGCAGGTCCCCGCGACCGACACGTACAGGCCCTCGGTGCTGGACTCTGGACCGTCACCACCGCCGCCGACCCGCAGGCCGCTCAGCGCCGCCTGCACGGCCGGGGTGTCCGCGGTGCAGGACTGGCGAACGATCATGGGCCAGTCGCCGGGCGAGCCGTAGTCGCCGGTGGGGAAGTCGCGGAAGTCGCCGACGCCCATCACGGCGTCCGCGATCGCGTCGTTGATCGCGGGCACGATCGTGGTCGAGAGCGAGCTGCTCACGTTGCCGATCGCCGCCGCCATGCTGCCGGTCGTGTCGACCAGGAAGAAGATGTCGGCGCGTCCGAGGCGCGCGCGGAAGTCGAGCTCGCGTCGCTGCAGCGGTCCCTCGTAGGGCAGCACGACGTAGAAGTCGGTCGGCGGGATGAAGCTCGCCTCGGACAGCGGGTCCGTGCCCGCGAGCACCTCGACGCCGTCTTCGTAGCCGTCGCCATCCGTGTCGGGGTTGCTCGGGTTGGTGCCGCGGGCGCGCTCGTCGTCGTCCGAGAGCCCATCGTTGTCGGTGTCCACGGCGCCGCGCGGTGCGTCGCGCGGCGGCACGTCGGGGAACATCACCATCGGCGCGTCGGTGCCCGGCGGGATCGGGGCGTCGGTGTTGGGATCGACGCCGCCATCGCGGCGCGGTCCACGCGGAGGTTCACAGCCCATCAAGGCCAAGACGACGGCGAGAGCGACGAGCGCGAGCGGGCGAGCGGACATGACGACCTCCGAGATCCGCCAGGCTCGCAGAGCCCGCCCATCAAATGAACCCCGAAAGGCCTCGTGCCGAGCGCGAACTCACGCCGCCCTGGTGGCTGCGCGGGGCTCAGCGGCGGCGGCCGCGGGTGGCGGCCTTCTTCTTCATCGGGGCCTTCTTCACGCTCTCGGGGATCTCGCCGCCGAGGATGCGGAGGCGGTCGCGGAGCTGGGCGGCGCGCTCGAAGTCGAGCGCCTCGGCCGCGGCGAGCATCTCGGCGCGCAGTTCCTCGACCTGCTGCTCCACCGTCTCACCGTCCAGGCCCGCGACCGGTACGGCGACGTAGTCGCGGGTGCCGCTGCCGGGCGAGACGTCGAGGATCGCGCCCTTCACCGACTCCGGCGTGATGCCGTGCTCGGCGTTGTACGCCTGCTGGATGCCGCGACGCCGGTTCGTCTCGTCCATCGCCTGCTTCATCGCGGGCGTGACCTTGTCGGCGTACATGAGGACCTCGCCGTTCACGTTCCGCGCGGCGCGGCCGATGGTCTGGATCAGCGAGCGCGGCGAGCGGAGGAAGCCCTCCTTGTCGGCATCCAGGATCGCGACGAGCGAGACCTCCGGCAGATCGAGGCCCTCGCGCAACAGATTGATGCCGACGAGCACGTCGAACTCGCCGCGCCGCAGATCCTTGAGCAGCTCGATGCGCTCCAGCGTCTCCACGTCGCTGTGCAGGTAGCGCACCTTCACGTCGAGCTCGCCGTAGTACTCGGTCAGATCCTCGGCCATCCGCTTGGTGAGCGTGGTGACCAAGACGCGCTCCTTGCGCTTCACCCGCTCGCGGATCTCGCCCAACAGATCGTCGACCTGGGTGCCCACCGGGCGCACCTGCACCGGCGGATCGATGAGGCCGGTGGGCCGAATCACCTGCTCGACCACCACGCCTTGCGTCTGATCGATCTCGAAGTCGCCCGGGGTCGCCGACACGAAGATGGTCTGCCCGACGCGCTCCCAGAACTCGTCGAACATCAGCGGGCGGTTGTCGATCGCCGAGGGCATGCGGAAGCCGTGCTCGACGAGCACCTCCTTGCGCGCCCGATCGCCGCGGTACATCGCGGCGAGCTGGGGGATGGTCTGGTGCGACTCGTCGATCACCGTGATGAAGTCGTCGGCGAAGTAGTCGACGAGTACCGGCGGCGCCTCACCCGCCCTGCGCCCGGAGAAGTGGCGCGAGTAGTTCTCGATGCCGTGGCAGAACCCCGTCTGCTCGAGCAGCTCGAGGTCGTACATCGTCCGCTGCTCGAGGCGCTGCCGCTCGACCAGCTTGTTCTCTTCGCCGAGCTGCTGCAGGCGCACCACCAGCTCGGCCTTGATCGACTCCATCGCGCGGCGCCGCTGCTCTTCGGGCGTCACGTAGTGCGAGCCGGGGAAGATGGCGTAGCCCGAGACCTCGCGGATCACCTTGCCGCGCAGCGGATCGATCTCCTGGATGCGCTCGACCTCGTCGCCCCACATCTCGACGCGGATCGCGACTTCCTCTTCCGCGACGGGGAAGATCTCGACGACGTCGCCGCGCACCCGGAACGTGCCGCGGTGGAAGTCGACGTCGTTGCGGTCGTATTGCATCTCGACGAGGCGCCGCAGCATCTCGTCGCGGCGCAGCGTCTGCCCCTTCTCGATGCGCAGCATCATCTCGACGTACGAGTCGCGGGATCCGATGCCGTAGATGCAGCTGACGGACGCGACGATGATCACGTCGCGACGCGAGAGGAGCGAGCGCGTCGCCGAGTGGCGCATGCGATCGATCTTCTCGTTGATGATCGCGTCCTTCTCGATGTACGTGTCGCTCGTCGGGACGTACGCCTCGGGCTGGTAGTAGTCGTAGTAGCTGACGAAGTACTCGACCGCGTTGTCCGGGAAGAGCTCCTTCATCTCCGCCCAGAGCTGCGCGGCGAGCGTCTTGTTGGGCGCGAGCACGAGCGCCGGGCGCTGCACGTTCGAGATGACGTTGGCGATCGAGAAGGTCTTGCCGCTGCCGGTGATGCCGAGCAGCACCTGGCGCGGCATCCCGTCCTTCAAGCCCCGGGTGAGCTCCGCGATCGCCTGCGGCTGATCCCCTCGCGGTACGAGCCCCGTCGCGAGGCGGAACGGGCGCGGATCAGCCAGCGTGCCAGGATGCTCGGTCGACTCGCTCACGACCGGGCTCAGGGGCTGGTGACGGTGCCGCGGCTGCCGAGGATCGCGCCGGCGCCGGTGCCCAGGGCGCGCTCGGCCTCCGCGGGATCGGCCGCGGGATCGACGACCGGCTCCAGCGCCGGCGGGATCAGCGAGCGCACCGCGACGCGCAAGAAGCGGGCGCGGCGGGTGAGGTCGACCATGTCCTCCCAGCGCACGTCCGGGACCCGCTCCGTGGTCACGACGGTGTCGTTGGGGTTGCGCAGGACGAGCTGGATGTAGCCCGAGGGCGAGCGCGCCTGGGTGAGCAGCGCGCTCTCGTCGACCGTCAGCTGCAGCGTGACGTTCGTGGAGGTGGAGACGCTCGAGGACGTCTCGCCGGAGCTGCTCCGCTCGCGGTGCACCTCGAGGCCGTACGCGAGCACGAGCACGTTCTGCAGCACCACCACGCCCCGGCCCGCCTGGGGGTTGCCGAACTCGCCGATCGAGAGGATCACGTCGACCCGATCGCCTGGCTGCAAGAGGCCGACGTGCGTCGAGGTGCGCGTCGTCGGCAGCGTGATCGCGCGCATGCCTGGAGGCACGTTGGACGAGAGCGTTCGCCTCGCGTCGGAGAGCGGCGACAGATCGGTCCGAAGGAGCGCCTCGTTCTCGTGCACCGCCTGCGCGAGCGGCAGGCCCACGATCTCGCGGCGCATCTCGGCGGGGATGTGCCTGCCCTCGACGTAGGCCTCGGGGATGTAGTGGACCGTTAGCCACTCGTCGCGGACGGGCACCCCGATGGGGATGTCGATGAACGCGGCGAGCACGGGCACCGGCACGCCGCCGGTCTCGTTCGCGATGAACTCCTCGCGGTAGAGGTAGACGACGAAGAGCCCCCCGAAGAAGAGCGCGCCGGCGAGGATGAGGAAGGTCCGGTTCATCGAGCGACGCGAGGCTACCACAACGGCCGGCCGCGAGGATCACCCGGCTGGTGACCCGGCGGCCGCCTCGTCCCACCCCGCGACCCGTCGCGCCGGGCTCACGCCTTCGGTGCGTCGAAGAGCTTCTCGAGGAGCGCCCGGTCCCCTTGGATCGCGGTGCGCTGCATGTAGAAGCGCAGGCCCCGCTCGCCGCCGAGCTCCTCGCCGCCGCCGGCGCGGCCCGGGCCGCCGTGCACGCACGAGGGGAGCACCAGACCGGGGGTGATCATCTGGTCGGCGACCTTGCTCGAGCCGATCAGGATGCGGCCGTGGAACGGCGCGATCCCGTGCACCAGCGCTTTGAGGGTCTCGCGGTCGTCGCCGTAGACGGAGGCGACCAAGCCGCCCTGACCGCGCGCCACGAGCGCCGCCGCGTGCGCCGCGTCGGTGTACGGCATGAGCGTCGCGCTGGGACCGAAGACCTCGTGCTCGTGCACCGCGTTCGCCGCGTCGGGCTCGAGCGCGACCAGCAGCGTGGGCGCCACGAAGTAGCCCTTGCCGTCGTCGATGCCGATCGTGGCCGGCCGCTCGACGCCGCCGAGCACCACCTTCGCGCCCGACTCGATCAGCTTGCCGATCCCCTTCTTGAAGTCGGCGTGCTGCTGCGCGGTCGCGAGCGGGCCCATGCGCACTTCGTCGAGCGAGGGGTTGCCCACCTTGAGGTGCGAGAGCTCTTCGATCAGCGCGGCCTGCACCTCGTCGAGCACGTCGCGCGGCACGAAGATGCGCCGGGTCGCGGTGCACTTCTGGCCGGCCTTCTGGGTGAGCTCCTTGGTGACGTCGCGGATGAACGCGCGGAAGACCTCGTCGCCGGGGCCGACGCCGGGCGCGAGCACCGCGCTGTTGAGCGAGTCGGCCTCCACGTTCACCCGCACCGAGCGCGCGACCACGCTGCTCGAGCCGCGCAGCTTGGCGCCCGTGTCGGCCGAGCCGGTGAAGGCGAGCACGTCCTCGGGCGCGAGCTTCTCGACGAGATCGCCCACCGAGCCGCACACGAGCTGCAGCGCGCCTTCGGGCAAGACGTTCGCTGCGACCATCGCCTCGACCATGCGGAACGTGAGCAGCGAGGTCGACGTCGCGGGCTTGCTCATCACGGGCACCCCCGCGAGCAGCGCGACCGCGAGCTTCTCGGCCAAGCCCCAGCAAGGGAAGTTGAAGGCGTTCACGTGCAGCGCGATGCCGGGGCGGGTGGTCATCACGTGCTGGCCCACGAAGCGGGTGCTCTGCGTCAGCTGCTCGCTCGGCTCGGTGAGGAACGTGGTCTCGCCGAGCTTGGCGCCGAGCCCTGCGTAGAACGCGAGCGTCCCGCTGGCGCCGTCGATGTCGAACTTCGCGTCGGAGCGGGTGGTGCCGCCGCTCTGGATCGAGCACTCGATCAGCGCCTCGCGCGCGCCGTGCACCGCCTTGGAGAGCGCCTTGAGGATCGCGCCGCGCTGGGCGAACGTGAGCGCCCGAAGGTTTGCGCCGCGGCTGCGGCCCCAGGTGAGCGCGCCTTCC
>CAYZQM010000131.1:0-18058 GCA_964480175.1 uncultured Sandaracinaceae bacterium | reverse complement strand
CCCTCACGCCCGCCCTCACCCCCACGCTCCTCAATCCCAGCGCGAGGTCACATAAAACGTAAACGTCCCAAGCCGCCCCGTCCCGCGCCCCTCACTGCGGATCACCAACGCCCACTCGCCGTTCACCTGATCGTCCCGGTACACCGCGCGATCGACGTAGTGCGTCGGAAGCGGGCCCGTCATCGTCGCGCCGTCCCACAGGGTCACGGCCTCTTGTCCGGTCGGCGGCTGAAGGCCGATCCACAAGCTGCTCGGATCGCTGTGGGTGATGTCGATGTCGAGCGTGATGTCCTCGGGCACCGACGCCTGGCCGAAGACCATGAACGGAAAGCTCGTCTCGATGCGCGCGGCCGGGATGCCCGCCGCGCCGCCGACCTCGACGCTGTCGCGCATCCACGCGTCCGCGCAGTAGCCCCGCTCGTAGACGGTCTGGCCGATGCACACCAAGCCCGTGTTGCAGTCGCCATCCACGTCGCACGCGTCCTGCACGCCGACGGGGCTCATCGTCTCGCGGCAGCGGCCCCAGTCGAAGCCCTCCGGACGGCCGACGCAGCTCAGGCCGCCGGTGCAGTCCGCGCTGGTGTGGCAGGGCTCGCCGCCAACGGGGAGCGCGGTCGCCTCGAGCAAGATCTCGAGCGTGCGCGTGCCGACCTGGCTCGCCGCCGCGAGCGCAGCGATGGTGACGAAAGGACGAGTGGCGAGGATCGAGGTCGCCGCGCGCGAAGGGATGCCCGTGGCGCGGAGCTCGGCCTCGCTCGCGTCGTTCACCAGCGCGAGCACCCGATCCGCCTCGCCGAACGTGAACGCAACGCCGTCGAACGTGCCGAGGCGCTGATCGTCGCCAGGCACGTAGTCGTTCCACTGCGCGAACTCGACCAAGCGCGCGAGCGCGGCGGCGCCCACGTAGGGCACGGCGTCGACCTCGGCGATGGTGTCGAAGAGATCGTCGTCGCGGGTGCCGAAGATCCCATCGGCCCCGTCGCGGTGCGCGATGAGGTTCTGCGCAGCGCGCCGCTCGAGCGCGACGTCGTCGTCCAAGAAGGCGAACGTGGTGCCCTCGCCGTCGTTCAAGAGCCGCAGCACGCCGTAGCCCTCGCGCGTGCCCTCGAGCGCCCCGACGCTCACTTCGTCGTCGCTCAGGCCCCGGTCGGCGACGCAGCCGACGAGCGCGGTCATCAAGAAGAGCGAGAGGAGCGAGGTCGAGCGCATGGCCCGCGCTCCGCAAGACACGTGCCCCCGCGATCGCCAGCAAAGTTCAGCGCGACGCAGTGGATGTGGCCAGTGCAATGGCCACCTGACCCGCGCACCGACCACTCGATGAGCCACCGACGGAACGCGAACGGCGCAGCATCCGTCGGGTGCTGCGCCGTCGCTCGTGGGCCTCGGTCGAGGCGTGCGCTCAGTTCGTCTCTTCGAACTCGGCGTCGATCACGTCGCCGTCGGGCTTCTTGCCGCCGCCCGCCGAGGGACCCGCGCCGCCTTCGGGACCACCGGGACCGCCGGCCGCGCCGTACGCGGCCTGCGCCAGCTCGCCCATCGCCTTCTCGAGATCCTCGCTGCCACGCTTGATGGCCTCGTGGTCCTCCTTGTCGATCGCCGAGCGGAGCGACTTCACCTTGCCCTCGATGTCGGCGACCTTGTCCGCGGGGAGCTTGTCCTTCGCGTCGGCGAGCGCCTTCTCGACGCCGTAGCAGAGCTGGTCGGCCTTGTTGCGCGTCTCGATCTGCTCGCGGCGCTTCTGGTCCTCGGCCTCGTGCTCGCTGCCCTCCTTCACCATCCGATCGATGTCGTCCTTGCTCAGACCCGAGCCGGCGGTGATGGTGATCTTCTGATCCTTGCCGGTCGCCTCGTCGCGCGCGGTGACGCTCAGGATGCCGTTCGCGTCGATGTCGAAGGTGACCTTGATCTTCGCCATGCCGCGGGGCGCGGGCATGATGCCCTCGAGGTGGAAGCGACCCAGCGGCCGGTTGTACCGGGCTTCGGCGCGCTCGCCCTGAAGGACGTGGATCTCGACCTTGGTCTGGTTGTCGTCGGCGGTGGAGTACACCTCCTCCTTGCGCGTCGGGATGGTGGTGTTCCGCGGGATCATCACCGTCATGACGCCGCCCAGCGTCTCGACGCCGAGCGAGAGCGGGGTGACGTCCAAGAGGACCATGTCCTTGACGTCACCGGAGAGAACACCGGCCTGCACCGCGGCGCCGATGGCCACGACCTCGTCGGGGTTCACGCCCTTGTGGGGCTCCTTGCCGAAGTACTTCTTGACCCGCTCCTGCACCAGCGGGATGCGGGTGGAGCCACCGACGAGCACGACCTCCTGGATGTCGCTCGGGCTCTTGCCCGCGTCGCTCAAGGCGCGCTTGGTCGCCTCGAAGCTGCGCTCGACGAGATCCTCGATCATCGACTCGAGCTTCGCCCGGGTCAGCTTGAGGTTCATGTGCTTGGGGCCGCTCGCGTCGGCGGTGAGGAAGGGCAGGTTCACCGTCGTCTCGAGCTTGCTCGAGAGCTCGATCTTCGCCTTCTCCGCGGCGTCCTTCAGACGCTGAAGGACCATCTTGTCCTTGCCCACGTCGATGCCGCTGTCCTTCTTGAACTCGGCGATGAGGTAGTCGATGACGCGGTTGTCCACGTCGTCGCCGCCCAGGTGCGTGTCGCCGTTGGTGCTGATGACCTGCACCACGTTGTCGCCGACCTCGAGCACGCTGATGTCGAACGTGCCGCCGCCGAAGTCGTACACGGCGATGAGCTCGTCCTTCTTCTTGTCGAGGCCGTACGCGAGCGCGGCCGCGGTGGGCTCGTTCACGATGCGGCGCACCTCGAGGCCCGCGATCTTGCCGGCGTCCTTGGTCGCCTGGCGCTGGCTGTCGTTGAAGTACGCGGGCACCGTGATGACCGCCTCGGTCACCGTCTCGCCCAGGTAGTTCTCCGCGGCCTTCTTGAGCTTGCGCAGCACGTGCGCGCTGACCTCGGGCGCGGCGAGCTCCTTGCCGGCGACCTCGAACCCCGCGTCGCCATTGCCGCGGCGGACGACCTTGTAGGGCATCCGCTTGCTCTCTTCACCCACCTCCTCGAAGCGCCGTCCGAGGAAGCGCTTGGCCGAGTAGATGGTGCCCTCGGGATTGGTCACCGACTGGCGCTTGGCGATGGTGCCGACGAGCACCTCACCCTGATCGTCCCAGCCCACCACCGAGGGGGTAATGCGGTCGCCCTCTTCGTTGACGATCACCTTGGGCTCCTTGCCCTCCATGATCGCGACGACCGAGTTCGTGGTTCCCAGATCGATGCCGATGATCTTGCCCATGGTCTTCTTCACTCCGTGCACGCCTGCTGCGCGCTGAAACTCTGTGGTGCCCCAGCCGACCTTCGACTGATGTCCCCGTTTGGGGATGGCTGAAAACGGGCCGCACCCTAACCAGGTCACTCGGTCGGTCAAGCACGGGCATCAAACTCTTTCGAGGACCTCGACGCGCGTGAGAAGAGGGCATGAAGAAAGGTCCCAATCGAGCCTCGGGGTTGGCGCGATCGCGGGGCGTCGTGAACAAAGGCGGCCATGTTGGTGGCCACGTCCAAGTCCGCGACCGAACCCCTCGCGATCGTCGAGCTCCCCTCGCGCCCTCTGAAGAAGGGCGAGGTGCGGGTGAAGGTCGAGGCGATCGGGGTGAACCCGGTCGACTGGAAGATGCGCGAGGGCGGTCCGCTTCGCGCCGCGTACCTGGTGATCGGACCCTCGGGCCCGCAGGTCGTGGGCCTGGACTTCGCGGGCACCGTCACCGAGCTCGGCGCGGGGGTCACCGAGCTCGCGATCGGCGATCGCGTCGTCGGGGGCACCAACTTCGCGCGCAAGCAGCTGGGCAGCTACGCGACCGAGGTGGTCGCGCGACCCGATCAGTGCGCGAAGCTACCGCCCGAGGTGAGCTTCGAGCAGGCCGCGTGCTTGCCGGTCGCCGCGGTCACCGCGTGGATGGCGCTGCGCGAGCACACCAAGATCGGCCCGGGCAACAAGGTGCTGGTGCTCGGCGCATCCGGCGGTGTGGGCCACGCCGCGCTTCAGCTCACCAAGATGCTCGGCGGCCAAGCGGTGGGCGTGTGCTCGACCCGCAACGTCGCGCTCGTCGAGGGCGAGGGCGCGATCGCGATCGACTACACCAAGGGCGACGCGCTCGAGGCCGCGCGCCCGCATGGCCCGTACGATCTGATCCTTCACGCGGTGGGCACGGACACCTACCCGCTCGGGGTGTGCCGCAGCCTGCTCGCGCCGGGCGGACGGGTGGAGCTGGTGGTGATAAGGCCCGCGGACTACCTGTCGGTGGGCTTTCTCTCTTCGGTCGGCACCACGCTCGGCGAGCCGACGCGCGAGCGCCTGACCCCGCTGGTCGCGGCGCTCGCCCGGGGCGATCTGCGCCCGATCATCGCGCAGAAGTTCCCGCTCGCCGAGGCCGAGCGCGCGCACGAGCTGTCGCGCGCGGGCAAGGTCGTCGGCAAGCTCTTGCTCATCCCCTGAGCACGGCTCACTCGATCGCGCCGCCGACGGAGAGATCGCCGCCGACGTAGCTCGGTCCGAAGGGCGAGCCGTCGACGGAGAGCTGCACGAAGAAGTGGGGGACGATCGGGACGCGCACGCCGAGCCGCAGGCCAGGGGCGAAGCTGATCGCGCGGTAGGTGCTCACACTCTCTTGCTGCGCCAGGTCGACCTCGGTGAAGTGCACGGTGCCGAGCACGTCGGCGAAGAGCCTCACGCCATCGACGCTCGCCTCGAGGCCCAGACCGAAGCGCAGCGCGCCGTCGAAGACGCGGCGATCGCTGACTGCGGTTCCGTCCTCCAACGTGCGCGCGCTCGACGCGTCGAAGAGGCCCCACATGAAGTCGCCGCCGACCGTCATGCGCAAGAAGGCGACGACGAGGCGAAGGTCGTAGCGCAGGCCCGCCATCGCGGTGCCGCTCGCGGGGCCTGCATCGAAGGCGCTCGGTGCGAGCGCGGGCGATCCACTGAAGCCCAGATCGGCGTACGACGCGTAGCCACCTGCGAAGCCCATGGTCAGCTCGAAGCGCGCGTAGACGTCGTCGTCGTCCGCGTCGCGCGGGGCCCGAGCGAGCGCGCGCGAGGTCTCGAGCTCGGCCTCGATCTCGGCTTCGCGTCGGGCGCGCGCTTCGTCGCGAGCCCGCAGCGTCTCGAGCGCGGCAGCTTCTTCGGCGGCCGCGGCCGCGGCGAGATCGTCAGCGGTCTCTGATTGGGCGAGCGCGCGGGGCGCGAGCAACGAGCACGTGAGCAGCGAGGCGACTGCGAATCGGAGAGCGTTCGTCATGCCCCCGGGTCAGTGCAGCCGCTAGACCTGGCGATTCGCCCGTGATCTCGCGGTGCGTCGCCCGCGCGCCATGACGCCGCGGTCAGGGCTGTGGTGTTCGTCTCACGACGCGTCGCGGCGCGCGAGCGCGCGCGGAGGCGATGACCGAACGATGTCGTGCATCACGCGGGGAGCGACCAGTTCTCGATGCGCTCGCGCAGCTTCTCGAGCGAGCGCGCGCAGTAGAGACCATCCTCGATGCGCTCGTCGAAGGTGTACTTCACGGTGCACACCTTGCGTTTGTCACCGTTGCGCTCGACCTCGCGCACCTTCCCGAGCGCGGCGAAGATCGGGCAGTTCCCCCACTCGTAGAGGTGGTGAAAGACCGCGTCGAGCCCGACCGAGCCGAGGTTCGCGACGAACACCGAGCAGTAGAGCGGGTCGGTCTCGATCAGCGCCTTGGGCAGGAGGTTTCGAGCGTCGAGCCAGCGCGCCAAACCGACGAGCCAGCCGAGCAAGAAGTTCGGCAGTGCGAGCAGGATCGACAGCTCCTTGTCGGTCTGGTTCTTCTCGCTCGAGCGTCCCTCCTTCACGCCGCCGCCGAGCTGCACGCAGTGCGCGGCGAAGTCGGCGGCGGGATCGAAGCTTCGCTTGATCGCCACCATCGCGGCGTCGTCGGACAGCGCCTTCTTCGCCGAGAAGCCGAGCTCGATCGCCCGGCGCTGGTAGAGGTGACCGCCGCTGGTGAAGCGGTTGAGGCGAGGGCGCTCGGCGAGGGTCTGCACCACGCAGTAGGTGTAGAGATGAAAGATCGTCAGCTTCTCCCCCGCGGCGCGGCGCGCGTCGCAGAACGCTTGGGCGTTGGTGATGTCGAGCTCCTGCTCGAACTGCACCTCGGCACCGCCGCGGTTGGGGATGAGGAACGGCATGATCGCGCGCGTGCCCGAGGTGGGCACCACGTCTCCATCGAAACGGCGAAAGAGCGGCATCGGCCGATTGAAGCGCAGCTGGGCCCCGAACGGGAAGCTGGCGCGCTCGGACACCACGTTGTCGTGAAGTGTCCCTGCCGCCTGGCGCGCCGGGCGCGCAATCTCGCGGGGTGTCCGACGTCGTCTCGACCCTCCACTGGCTCGCTTCCCTCGCGCCCACCCGTCTGACCGGCACCCCGGCGGAGCGCGCGGTGCAAGACGCGATCGCCGAGCGGCTGAAGCCTCGCGGGTTCGTCGCGACGTTCCAGCCCTTCCGGTTCCCGCGCCACATCTACGGCTCGCTCGCGATGCACTTCGGGCTGGCGCTCGCGTTCGTGGGCGTCGGCTGGGTCGCGCCGTGGATCGCGGCCATCGGTCACCTCGTCGTCGCGATCAGCTTCTACGCCGAGGCGGTGCATCGCAGGCACGTGCTGCGGCTCTTGTGGCCCAGCGTCGCGACCCAGAACCTCTTGATGACGAAGCCCGCGACCGCGCCGTTGCGCCGCCGCGTGGTGCTCTTGGCGCACGTCGACTCGGCCTACACCGGCTTGATGTTCCACCCGCCGATCCTGAAGCAGATCGCCAAGCCCCCACCCTCGTTCCTTCCCTTCTTGAAGAAGCAGCTCTTGCTGCCGTTCGTGGCGCTCTTGGTGCTGATGGTGCTCGAGGCGGCGCACCCGCTCTTCGCTCCGCCGCCGTGGCTGCTCGGCGTCCTCTCGTTCCCGCTCTTTCTCGTCTTCTTCTTCAACGTCGAGATCCTGCTGCGCAACCGCGTGGTCCCCGGCGCCGCCGACAACCTCTCGGGCTGCGCCGCGCAGATCGTCATCGGCGAGCAGATCGAGGTGCCGAGCGACGTCGAGCTGGTGCTCGCGTTCACCGGCGCCGAAGAAGCGGGCACCGGCGGCGCGGGCCACCTCGCGCGCATCTGCCGCTGGGATCCCGCGATCACCGACGTGGTCGTGCTCGACACGCTCTCGAACGGCGCGCTGCACTTGCTCGAAGAGGGCGAGCTCTTCCCGATGCCGATGCCCGCCGATCTCGTGGCCCGCGCGCACGCGGCCGCGCGCGCCGTCGGGGAGCCCGAGCCCACCCGCTATCCGGTGCCTGCGGGCGCGACCGACGCGCTGCCGTTCTTGGTCGAGGGCTACCGCGCGCTCGCGCTCACGTGTATCGATCCGGTGCAGCACGCGCCGCGCAACTACCACCACCCGAGCGACACCGCGGATCGCGTCGAGCCCAAGCAGCTCGAGGCCAGCACGCGCGTCGCGCAGGCGCTCGTCCGCGATCTGGTCGCTGGATGACGTTCGGCATCGAGTGGTCGCTGCACGCGCTCGTTCGCTGCGAAGTCGCGCAGCGATCGAGCGCTTTCATTGGCGAGGGCGCTTTGTCATCCTCCGCCGACGAGATGTCGCGCGGCGATCCTCTCTTCATCTTCCGGCTCTGTCCCGTGGTCCTCGGTCTCCTGGGTAGAGAGGCGCGCGAGCAGAAGGCGCTCCTGTCGCGCTGCGGGCTGCCCGAGAGCGCGGCCGTCGGCACCATCACCGCGCCGCTCTCGCGCATCAAGCAGCTGCTCGACGAAGCCGCGCTCCTCAGCGAGCGCCCCGAGCCCTTCGGTCTCTCGCTCGCGCTCGCCGCGCCCGAGGGGACCTACGACACCGCCGAGCTCTTGGTCCGCACGGCGCCGAGCCTGCGCGTAGGCTTGAGCGCGCTCGCGCGCTACGCGGCGCTGATCAACCCGGTCGGTCGCTTCGAGGTGCGCCCCACCGCCACGGGGATCGAGCTGCACTACTTCGTCCCGGGCGCGAGCGACGTGCTCGGGATCCACCTCAACGAGTTCACCATCGCGTTCGTGCTCGAGGCGATCGCGAAGGTGACCCGCACGCCGCTCGCTCTTTCGCGCGTCTTCTTCGCCCACCGCGACGCGCGGCACCGCGACGCGCTGTCCGAGCACTTCGGCTGCGACGTGGAGCTCGGCGCATCCACCTGCGGGTTCGGGATCGACACCGCCACGGCGGACGCGCCGCTTCGCACCGCCGACGCGGTGGTCTTCGACTACCTCGAGCGCCAAGCCGAAGCGCGCCTCTCGGCCCTCGGCCAGCGCAGCTACGCGGCGGTCGTCATCGACGCGATCGAGAACCGCGTGGGCTTCGCGGGCGCCGACCTCGAGCGCGTCGCGCGCGCGCTCGGCGCGACCGGCCGCACCGTGCAGCGCCGCTTGGACGAAGAAGGCACGAGCTTCCGCGAGGTCTTCGAAGACGCGCGCAAGCGGCGCAGCGAGGCGATGCTGGGGACGGGGGCGAGCAGCGCGCAGATCGCGGAAGCCCTGGGCTTCGCCGACACCCGGAGCTTCCGTCGCGCGTTTCGTCGCTGGGCGATGTAACGCGTACGTGTTGGTGACGAACGCACGGACACCAGCGCACGTGCCCCGACACTCGAGGTTGCGGCTCGGTCGGGCCTCCCTTCGTGGGACCCTCGACCCCGCAGCGTCGCGACCCGAACCGAGACTTGATGGACACCCCGAACGAAGCGCCGCCCTTTGGGCTGCTCGAGCTGCAGGCGCCGATGGGCATCGGCCCGGTCAGCAGCCGCTACAGCGCGCGCGAGCCGGGCGAGTCGAACCTCGTCGAGCTGCGGGCGCTGCACGCGCTGACCGCCGAGCATCGAGCGCGCCTGCTCGCGTTGGCGGCGCTGCGTCACGAGGGCCTGTTGCCGATCCGATCGCTGACGCTCGATGGGCCGGGCCCGCACTACCTGACGGTGCACGGACCGAACGCGGGCTGGACCGAGAGCGCGCCGCGATCGATCGCGGGGCTGCGCGCCGCGCTGACGGAGCTCGCCGACGCGCTCGCGGCCGCGCACCGCGAGGGCCTGGTGCACGGCACGCTCGAGGCCGCGCACATCCTCCGGGCGCCGCGTGGGTGGTGGCTCGATCTGACGGGCACCGATCCTTCGCCGCGGCCGCGACGCGCGCCCGAGCTCGCCAGCGGCCAGCCCGCGACGGCGGCCGCGGACGTCTGGGCGCTGGGGACGATCGTCGCGGCAGCGCTCCCCTCACGCGACGACGCCGAGCTCGAGACGCTGCTCGCCGAGATGACGGCGACCGATCCCGAAGCGCGCCCCACCGCAGATCGTGTCGCAGGTCGGCTCGATCGCACGATGGCGGCGCACGTCGCGACGCCGAGCGCGGTGCCGAAGTCGATCCCCGAGACGCTCGGACCCTACACGCTGCTCGAGAAGCTCGGGGAAGGCGGGATGGGCGCGGTCTACCGAGCCCGCGGTCGCGGGGAAGCGCACGACGTCGCGCTCAAGGTGCTCTTGCCCGAGTGGAGCCGCGACAAGCTCGTGCTCGCGCGCTTTCGACGCGAGGCGCGGGTGCTCGCGCAGCTCTGTACCCCCCACATCGCGCGCTTCATCGCCGCGCGACGCGACGCCGAGTGGGAGTACATGGTGATGGAGTTCGTGGAGGGGCGGAGCGCGCACTGGTTGCTGCAGAAGCGCGGCCCCTTCTCGGTGCGCGCCGCGCTCGCGATCGGCTGCGACGTCGCGCGGGCGCTCGCGGAGGTACACGCGCTCGAGCTGGTGCACCGCGACGTGAAGCCGTCGAACATCCTCATCGCCGCCGACTCCGATCCCGCGATCGAGCCCCGGAGCAAGCTCTGCGACTTCGGGATCGTCCGGCCCAAGCAGGACGAGGACGCCACTGCGCTCACCCGCACGGGCACGCCCGGCACCCCGAGCTACATGGCGCCGGAGCAAGTGCTGGGGAACGAAGTGAGCGCGGCGACGGACACCTACGCGCTCGGCGCGACGCTCTTCGCGCTCATGACCGGCAAGCCGCCGTTCGTGGGCGACTCGAACGCGGTGCTGATGGCGCACCTGAGCGAGCCCGCGCCGCCCTTGGCCGAGAAGATCCCCGACGTCGATCCCGGCGTGGCCGATCTGATCGCGCGCGCGCTCGCCAAGGACCCAGCCGACCGTCCCCGCGACGCGCGCGCGATGCTCGAGGAGCTGGAGGCGCTGCGGCGCGGCGCCGCGATCGCGGTCGAGGCGCTCCCCCAAGCGCGCGCGCTCGAGGGCGAGCCCTCGCGCTTCGCCTACAGCTGGGATCTGAAGAGCACGCCCGAAGAGCTCTGGCCGCACGTCTCCAATACCGAGCGGTTGAACCGCGCGATCGGGCTCGAGGACGTCGTGTGGGCGCGCGAGGGCGTGGGTGAGGCGAGCAAGCTGACCGGCAGCTTCCGCGCCGCGGGGATGACGCTGAAGTGGAAGGAGAACCCCTTCGAGTGGGTCGCGCCGCACCGCCTCGGCGTGGTGCGAGAGTACGAGTCGGGCCCCTTCGACTGGATGCGGAGCACGGTCGACATCACCCCGACCGCGGAGGGCACGCGCCTGAGCCACACGATCGAGATGAAGCCGCGCGGCTTCCTCGGTCGCGCCGCCGCCGGCATCGAGGTAGGCATGCGCATGCGACGCGCGCTCGAGCGCACCTACAAGCGGATCGACGACGCGTGCGTCCGCGCGCGCGCCATCGAAGCGCGCCCCGAAGATCCCTTCGAGCAGCCCGCGGCGCTCACCGCGAGCCAGCGCGATCTCTTGCACGCGCGCCTCGATCGCGCGCGACAGCAGGGGGGCGACGATCACGTGCTCGACGCGCTCGGCGACTGGATCCTCACCGCGCCACCGCAGGCCATCGCGCGCGTGCGACCGCATGCGTTCGCCGATCAGTACAAGCTGCCGCGCGAGGCGACGCTGAGCGCGTTCCTGCTCGCGGCGAGCGAGGGCGTGCTCGCGATGCTCTGGGACATCCTCTGCCCCACGTGCCGCATCCCCAGCCAGCTGCACGAGACGCTGAAGGCGCTCGAAGACCACGGCCGGTGCGACGCCTGTGACCTCGACTTCGAGCTCGACCTCGCGCGATCGGTCGAGCTCGTGTTTCGCGTCGAGCCGAGCGTGCGCAGCGCGGATCTGGGCACGTACTGCATCGGCGGACCCGCGCACTCGCCGCACGTGGTGGCGCAGGTGCGCCTGCCCGCGGGCCAGCGCTTCTCCCTGCCGGTCACGCTGAGCGAGGGCGCCTACCAGATCCGCGGTCGGGGTTTGCCCAAGAGCCACCCGTTCCGCGCGATCCGTGGCGCGCCGCTGCGCGCGTGGTCCGTGTCGCTGCGCGACGGCCTCGATCCCGAGGCGCTGCGGATCGTCGGCGAAGGCGCGATGCAGATCGAGCTGCTCAATGACTTCTCGCGCGACGTGGTGGTGCGCCTCGAGCGCTCGAGCGAGCGGCGCGATCTGGTGACCGCGGCCGACGCGACCTCGAACCCGCTCTTCCGCCGCCTCTTCCCTCAGCAGATCCTCTCGCCCGAAGAGCTGATCGGGATCTCGCAGGTGGCGCTGCTCTGCGCCGAGGTGCCCGACGCGGGCGGGCGCTACCAGACCAGCGACGATCGCCTGGTGCACGCCGATCTGATCGAGCTGCAGCGCCAGGTCACCGAGGCAGCCGAAGCGGAGGGCGGCGCGCTGGTGAAGCTGCAGCTCGAGGGCGTGCTCGCGGTGTTCTCCGATCCGGTCGCCGCGACCCGCGCGTCGCTCCGCTTGCTCGCCGCGATGAAGGGCGACGTGCGCGCGTCCGTGCACGCGGGCACCGCGATGCTCACCACGATCAACCAGCGCCTCGACTACTTCGGGCGCACCGTCTTCACCGCGGCCGAGCTGCTCCGCGAGGCCCGCGCCGGCGAGGTCGTGGTGAGCGAAGAGGCCCAGCGCGCCGATCCCCGCGGTGGCGAGGCGCTCGCGGCGGCGGAGCTCGTCGCCGTGGTGCAGCGCCACGCGATCGGCATGCGCTACCGCCTGCGCACCGCGTAGCGCGTCAGGCGGCGAGCTCGCGGAGCCCCTCCTCGATCGTCACGATCGGGGCGTAGCCGAGCTCGGCGCGCGCCCGGTCGTCGCGCACGGTGACGCTCGCGGACATCATCGCGATGGCGAACGCCGTCACCGGCGGCGTGCGCCTCACGCCAAAGAGGCGGTAGAGCCCCTCGACCAGGCCCGCGAGCGGCCGCATCAGCGCGCTCGGCACGCTGCGCGTCGGCAGGCGCACGCCGCGGGTGCCAGCGAGCGATCCGAGGGTCTCGCGCATGCTGCGCTCGCGTCCGTCCGTCACGAAGTACGCGCGTCCGCCCTCGCCGTGATCGAGCGCGAGCACGAGCGCGTGGACGAGGTTTCCGACGTGGCACGTCGAGGTGCGCTGCGTGCCGCCATCGAGCCACGCGAAGCTCCCGTCGGCGGCCATCCGCAGCACGGCCGGCAGCACACTCGTGTCGCGGGGGCCCCACACGAAACGGGGCCGCACCGAGATCGTGGTGAACGACGGCCCGTTCGCAGCGAGCACCAGCCGCTCTGCCTCGGCCTTGGTCTCGGGATAGAGGAAGCGATGCCGCTCGGGATAGGGGTGGGACTCGTCGACCGCGATCAGATCGCCACCGTCGAAGAGCGCGGCCTCGGTCCCGACGAAGACGAAGCGCCGCACGCCCGCCGCCCTCGCGGCCTCGAGCGCGTTGCGGGTGCCCTCGACGTTGGCCTCGAAGAACTGCTGGCGGGTGCCGTACTCCTCGACGAACGCGGCGCAGTGCACGAACGCATCGACGCCGGCGAGGTGCTCGGCGCGCAGCCGACCCAGCTCGGCCTGCACCGGCGCAGCGCCGAACGCCCGCACCGCCTCGGCGCTCCGCGGCGAGCGCGCCATCGCGGAGACGGAGTGACCCTCGCGCACCAAGCGCTCGATCACGTGACCCCCCACGAACCCGGAACCACCCGTGACGAAGACGTGCATCGCTGACCTCGAGGAAGGTTTGGGCCGCCGTGAGGCATCCGTCTCATCGAAAGCTATCATCCCACGCATGCACGCCATCGATGAGTCCTCCGACGAGACGGCGCGCGCCGCGGCTGCGCGGCAGGCGCTGTTGGGCATCGACCTCAACCTGCTCCTCGCCCTGCACGCGCTGCTCTCGACCTCGAGCGTGACCGAGGCCTCGCGCCGCATGCACCGCACGCAGTCGGCGACGAGCCACGCGCTTCGTCGACTTCGGGAGGTCCTGGGCGACGATCTCTTGGTGCCGAGCGGTCGCGGTCTGACGCGGAGCGCGCGGGGCGACGCGCTCCTGGGCGAGGTCGAGGTGGCGCTCGAAGCGGCCCGGCGTGTGTTCGTCGCGAGCGCGTCGTTCGATCCGGCCACCACCGAGCGCGGCGTCACGCTGTGCTGCCCCGATCTGCTCGTGCCGCTGCTGCCGGACGTGCTCGCGTCGCTGCGCGCGGAGGCGCCGCGCCTCGAGGTGCGGCTCGAGCTGCCGCGTCCCGACCTCGACGCAGCGCTCGCGCGAGGCGAGGTGGACCTCGCGATCGGCGCCGAGTCCGGAGCCGACCGTGCCGGGCAGATGCGTGCGCGGCTGGGTCAGGTGCACTTCGTCGCCGTCGCGCGCGCGGGTCATCCCGCGCTTCGCTCCAAGAAGCTCACGCTCGCGGCGTGGCTGGCCCACAAGCACGTCACCGTCCGCACCGGCAGCGCCTCTCCCAACCTGATCGAGCAGGCGCTCGAGCGCGCGAGCATCCGGCGTCAGGTCGGGCTGGTGGCGCCGAGCTTCCTCGCCGCGCTGCACCTGCTCGGCTCGACCGACGACTTCCTCGCCGCGCCCGAGCTCGCCGTCGCGCCGCTGATCGGCGCGCTCGGCCTCGCGATGCGGCCGCTGCCAGTCGCGCTCCCGGCGGTGTCGGTCGCGTCGTTCTGGCACGAGCGCGCCCACCGCGATCCGGGCCACCGGTGGCTGCGCGAGCGACTCGGCGCGATCCTCGTCGAGCGCCTCGGCGATCGCGGACGACGAAGGCGCCGCCGATCCTGAGATCGACGACGCCGACGCAGTTCGCGAGCGCGTGGGTCGATCACGGAGCGCAGGCGAGCACGTGCAGGTGTGCGTCGCTGGTGCCGACCACCGCGAGGGCGCCACCTTCATCGACCCGCACGGTCACCGCGCCGTCGAGCGCGAGCGATCCGACGGCGATCGGCGTGCCCGCACCGTCGAGCGCGTCGCGGGCCGACAAGCCATCGGGTCCGGCGATCAGCGCGACCGTCGAGGTTCCGTCGGTCGCGAGCGCGACGCTGACGCCGCCGCCCGACACGAGCGTGCCGCTGCCGAGCAACGTCGAGCCCTCGCTGACCGCAGCGAAGCGCCCGTGTTCGGGGCCGGTCGCGAGGCTCGCCATCTCCACGAACGCGCCGGGACCAGCGGGCGCGATCGACTCGCTCACGGTGTCGAAGGAGGGCGCCGCGCGCCGCTCGATCGCCAAGTACCCGCTGCTCGAACCCGCGACCCAGAGATCCCCGTTCGCCGCGAACATCAGATCGTCGACGAGCAGCTCGGTCTCGAGCTCGACCGTCGCCTCGTCGGCGCGGATGAGGAGCGGCGCCACGTCACCCGACTGCGCGTGCGCCAGCGTGCGGTGCGCCGCGTCGAACGCGACGGCGCGGATCGCGATCTCCGGCGTGGTGCCCCCGATGGGGAAGAGCCCGCCGCCGGGCTCCATCTGCAAGACGATCCCGCGGACGTCGCCGACCAGGATCGACTCGCCGTCGAAGGCGATGTCCGTGATCGGAGCGGCGGGGATCTCGGGGCCGTAGGTGAGGATGCTTCCGTCGAACGTCCCGAGGAGCTCGGCGTCGAGCGTCCAGAGCTTGAGCGTTCCGTCCCCACCGGCTGCGGCGATGAGCCCCGCCGGCGAGAGACCGAAGCGCAGGAGCGCGCCGTGATCGGCGGTGTCGTTGTTGTCGACGGTCGCGATCTCGACCAGGCCGCGACCCTCGGAGAGGCAGGTGGCCAGGAGCGCCTCGGGCGCGGGGGCGTCGGTGCGCGGCGCGTCGGCGAGCACCACCGCCGCGTCCGGCTCGCTCACGCCGGCATCGGGCGAGGCGACGTGGGCCTCGGTGCAGCCGGCGAGCCCGGCGAGCGCGAGCAACAGGTGCGACGAGGTGAGGCGACGAACGAACGAAGGCTGGGTCATGATCGGCTCCACGTGAGGGGAAGGAAGGGCTCGCGAGCGTCGTCGGCCCCGAGGCACGGAGACCAAGATGGGGCAGCGGGCCCAATCGCGAAAATCGATTCGCCCAATCCGGCCCATCGCGAATGGCGATGTCGTAGCTCGACGCACAACGCCCCGAGGTCGCTTTCGATGAGCCGCGCCCTAGGAGGTCGACATGGGACATCGATGGGGAGCTCGGATCGGGATGGCGTGGTGCGCGGCGGGGATCGCGCTGGGCGGGTGTGTGCAGGTGCCCGAGATCGAAGATGGGGGGATCGACGCGTCGGTCGACGCGCCGGACGCGGCGATCGACGTCGAGCCGGATGTCCCGGTGATCGGCGGACCGTTCGCGCTGGAGGTCGGCTCGCTCGAGCTGAGCGTGCGTCGGGGCGAGGCCGTGACCGTGCCGGTGCTCGTGCGTCGCATCCCGGGCTTCGATGCGCGGGTGACGATCAGCGCGGACGGCTTGCCCGAGGGCACGTCGGCGCGCGCGGTGCGCGACGACGACGAGGGCCGCGCGACGGCGCTGTCGATCGAGGCGAGCGACGACGCCGAGACGGTGCAGCGCGCCGCGTTCGTGATCAGCGCGAGCGGCGCGGGGCATCGGCGCACGTGGCGGGCGAGCATCGACGTGCTGCCGCGCTGATCGAGAGCGCGCGGCTACGGCGGGATCGGCCGCAGGCTGATCTCGACCGTCGTCGTGCCTTGGGCGATCTCGACGGTGAGATCGTGGGGGAAGTAGCCGTCGGCGGTGATGGTGAAGCGGCGGGGCCCGACCCGGAAGTCGGCGGGGCGTACGTCGAGCACGCGCGCGGTGCCCACGAAGTGCTCGTCCGTGTACACGCGCGCCGTCTCGGGCGAGATGCGAAAGCGGACCTCACCCGTGGGCGCGGCGGCGGGTCGCGCGGCGCCGCAGCCAGCGAGCAAGCTGCCCACGAGCAGCGACGAGATCAGGACGCGAGCGAACATCGGGGCGCGGAGCCTATCACCCGCACCAGGGCAGGTCCGCGGCACAATGCACGGCCGAGAGCGCGGCGGTGGGGACAGCGAGCTCGATCACCGCCGAGCCGTCGACCCGCGAGCGGATGCGCCGCAGATCGAGGTGCGCATCGATCGCAGCGTGCAGATCCCGGATCAGCCGCGGCGAGAGCGCGCCTCCCCCGACCAGACCATCGAGCCAGACGTGCAGCATCGCGATCGCGCGCTCGCGAGCGATCGCGCGCGCGCTGAGTCGGCGCGCCGCGAGCGACGCGTCTCCGTCGGGGACGAGCCCGAGCGCGGTCGCCAGCACGAGCTCGCCCTCCACCCGCACCGGCGCGTCGCCCATCGGGAGCGCTTGCGCCGACGCCACCGCTCCGACGAGCGAGAGACCCACGAGTAGCACCGCGAGCCGCAGGATCACGCCCACGCGATCACTCCCACTCGATGGTCGCCGGCGGCTTGCTGGAGATGTCGTAGACGACGCGGTTGACGCCCCGCACCTCGTTGATGATCCGCGAGCTCACCTTGGCGAGCACGTCGTAGGGCAAGCGCGCCCAGTCGGCGGTCATGCCGTCGCGTGAGGTCACCGCGCGGATCGCGAGCACGTTCTCGTAGGTGCGTCCGTCGCCCATCACGCCGACGCTCTTGACCGGCAAGAGCACCGCGAAGGCCTGCCAGGTCTGGCTGTACTGGCCGCTCTCATGCAGCTCCTCGAGGAAGATCGCGTCGGCCTCGCGCAGCACGTCGAGCCGCTCCTTGTCGAGCTCGCCGAGGCAGCGGATCGCCAGGCCCGGCCCGGGGAACGGGTGCCGGTGAAGGACGTGATCGGGCATCCCCAGCAGACCGCCGACCTCGCGCACCTCGTCCTTGAAGAGCTCGCGCAGCGGCTCGATCAGCTTGAGCTTCATGTGCGCCGGCAGACCGCCCACGTTGTGGTGGGTCTTGATGGTGGCGCTCGGGCCCTTGAACGAGACGCTCTCGATGACGTCGGGATAGAGCGTGCCCTGCACCAAGTGCGTCGCGCCGCCGACCTTCTTGGCTTCCTCGTCGAAGACCTCGATGAAGACCCGGCCGATGATCTTGCGCTTCTGCTCGGGATCGCTCACGCCCTTCAAGGCCGCCATGAAGCGCTCGCTCGCGTCGACGTGGACGAGCTTCAAGTGACCCGCGGAGCCGGCGGCGATCTGCTCACCGAAGGTCTTCACCACCTGCTCGGCCTCGCCTTTTCGGAGCAGGCCGTTGTCGACGAAGATGCAGGTGAGGCGCGAGCCGATCGCCCCTTGGACCAAGACCGCGGCGACCGACGAGTCGACGCCGCCCGACAGGCCGCAGATCGCCTGACCGTCGCCGACCTGCTCGGCGATGCGCGCCGTCGTCTCCTCGACGAACGAGCCCGCCGTCCAGTCGGCGGACAGCGCGGCGACCTCGAAGAGGAAGCTGCGCAGCATCTCCGCGCCGCGGGGCGTGTGCACCACCTCGGGGTGGAACTGCACGCCGAAGATCCTGCGCTCGAGGTTGCCTGCCGCGGCGAAGGGCGCGCTCGGGGTCGAGGCGAGCGGATGAAAGCCCGGCGGAAGCGACGCCACGCGATCGCCGTGGCTCATCCACACCTCGATCGCCTCGTCCTTGCTGAAGCCCGCGAGCAGGCCGCGCGGATCCTTCACGGTGATCTTCGCCGGGCCGTACTCGCGCTCGGGCGCGGGCTCCACCTTGCCGCCGAGCAGGTGACAGCAGAGCTGCATGCCGTAGCAGATGCCGAGCACCGGCACG
>CAYZQM010000130.1:12331-18150 GCA_964480175.1 uncultured Sandaracinaceae bacterium | reverse complement strand
GTCGCCGAGCGTGATGCGCCCGCTCGCGGCCTCCCACGCGACCCAGCCGTAGACGCCGTAGAACGCGAGCGTGCCGAGCGCCGCGAGGAAGAAGCCCCACACGCCGCGGCGCAGCGTGAGATCGCGATCGGCGCGCCACATCTTCCAGAAGATCTCGCGGTAGCGATCGAGGAAGAGACGCCCGAGCCCGAAGAGCTTCACCTCCTTGGCGAACGCGGCGTGCGCGAGGAGCATCTCGTAGTAGTTCTGCCGTCGCGACTCCGGCGCGCGCCACTTGAAGAGGCGGAACGCGTCCTTGCTGAAGCGCGTCTCGCCGACGAACGCGGGGATCGCCGCGAGCGCGATCGCGAGGACCGCGAGCGGCGAGATCGGGATCAGGAGCGCCGCGAGGCCCGCGAGCGCCATCGCGTTCTGCGCGAGGCCGATCACGCCGGTGACGTGATCGAGCGGGCGCGACGAGGCCTCCCGGCGCGCCTGGGTCATGCGGTCGTAGAGCTTCGGATCCTCGAAGTCCGAGAGCTCGAGGCGCAGCGCCTTCTCGAGGATCTGCTCGTTCACCCGCTGCGCGAGGAGCGCGCGCAGGAACGAGCCGGCGAGGCCCTGCGCCCTCTTGATCGCGGCGACGAGCAGCACCAGCGCGAGCTCGACCGCGACCGCGATCAGCACCTCGCGACGCGCCGCGGGCGCCTCGATCGCGCGCACGATCGCGTCGACGATCCAGCGGCCGGTCCATGCGATCGCCGCGGGCAGCGCGCCGCCCGCGGCGCCCAGCGCGACGAGCGACAGCGCCAGCCAGCGCTGCGTCGAGAAGACGAGGCGGAAGGTGCGCGCCGAGTCGGCGAGCGCCTGTCGCATCCGCGCTGGATCGCGCCAGAGCGGCAGCGCGCTCTCGTCGTCGTCCGTCACTCTCCGTACGGCACCCAGATGTTCTTCACCTGGGTCGCCTCGCGCAGCCACTCGCGGCCCTCGCCCTGCTCGGGGTCGAAGAAGTCGCGCTCCGCGCCGTGCGTGCAGAGGGTGCGCTTCATGTTGCCGGCGCTGCCCTTCTCGACCTGCGCGACGAGGTCGCCGTCGGGGCCGAGGTACCAGATCGCGTCGACGCCGTCGTGCGACGCGAGCACCGGCGCGAGCTCCGCGCGCAGGCCCGTGACGATGTTCACGACGCCGCCCGGGAGATCGCTGGTGTCGAAGACCTGGTAGAGGTCGGTCGCCGCGAGCGGCCAGCGCTCGCTCGGCACCGCGACCACCGTGTTGCCGACCGCGATGCACGGCGCGATCGCGCTGACGAGCCCGAGCAGCGGCGCGTCGTCGCCACACACGATGCCGATCACGCCGATCGGCTCGTTCATCGCGACCGTCACGTTGCGGTGCGGCGTCGCGTGCACGAGCCCGTCGTACTTGTCGGCCCACGCGCCGTACGTGAAGAGGCGCTCGACCGCGAGCTTCACCTCGGCCTGCGCGCGCTTCTTGTCGCCGGTCATCGCGGCGATGCGCGCCGCCATCTCGCCGGCGCGCGCCTCGAGGTTCTCCGCGATGTAGTAGAGGACCTGCGCGCGCAGGTGCGCCGTCTGCTTCGCCCACCCCGCGGCGGCGTGCGCGGCCTCGACCGCGTTGCGCACGTCCTTGCGGTTGCCGTGGCCCACCTGCCCGACGACGCGCCCCTTCGGGTCGAAGACCGGCAGCACGTAGCCCTGATCGGGCCGCGCCTGCTTGCCGCCGACGTAGAGCTTCGCGGTGCGATCGATCCCCGGCAGCCCGTTCGCGCCCGGCGCCGGCGCCGCCTCGAGCCCGGTCGCCACCGCGCTCGCGCGCGCCGCGTCCTTGCCGCCCTTGCTTTTGCGCTTGCCGCCGCCGTTCGCCTCGAGCTGCCAGCGCGGCTTCACGTACTCGAAGAGGCCTTCCTTGCCGCCCTCGCGCCCGTAGCCGCTCTCGCGGTAGCCGCCGAAGCCGGCGGCCGCGTCGAACACGTTCGTGCAGTTGATCCAGACGGTGCCCGCCTTGATCTTCGGCGCGATGTCGAGCGCGAGGTTGATGCTCTCGGTCCACACGCTCGAGGCCAGGCCGTAGGTGGTGTTGTTCGCGAGCGCGACCGACTCCTCCGGGGTGCGGAAGGTCATGAACACCACGACGGGCCCGAAGATCTCGACCTGCGAGACGGTGGACGCGGGCGTGACGTTCGAGAGCACCGTGGGCGGGAAGAAGTAGCCGTCCGTCGGGCACTGCCAGCTCGGCTGCCACTTGTCCGCGCCCTCGTCCACGCCCTGCTGCACCAGCTTGGTGATCTGCTCGAGCTGGACTTTGTCGACGATGGCTCCGATGTCGATGCACTTGTCGAGCGGGTCGCCGGTGCGGAGCGTCTCCATCCGCGCGCGCAGCTTTTGGAGCAAGCGATCCGCGATGCTCTCCTGCGCCAGGATGCGCGAGCCCGCGCAGCAGACCTGCCCTTGGTTGAACCAGATGGCGTCGACGACGCCCTCGACGACGCTATCGAGATCCGCGTCCTCGTAGACGATGAAGGGCGACTTGCCGCCGAGCTCGAGCGAGAGCTTCTTGCCGCTGCCCGCGGTGGCCTCGCGGATGATCCGACCGACGTCGGTGGATCCGGTGAACGCGATCTTGGCGACGTCCGGGTTCGCGGTGAGCGCGGCGCCCGCGCGGCCGTCGCCCTGCACGATGTTCATCACGCCCTTGGGCAGGCCGACCTCGGCGCAGATCTCCGCGAAGAGCGCGGCCGTGATCGGAGTGAACTCCGCGGGCTTGAGCACCAGCGTGTTCCCCATCGCGAGCGCCGGCGCGATCTTCCACGAGAGCATGAGCAGCGGGAAGTTCCACGGGATGATCTGCCCGACGACGCCGTGCGGCTCGTGATCGGGCAGCTCCTTCTCCGCGAGCTGGGCCCAGCCGGCGTGGTGATAGAAGTGCCGAGCGACCAAGGGGATGTCGAGATCACGCGACTCGCGGATCGGCTTTCCGTTGTCGAGCGTCTCGAGCACCGCGAAGAGCCGCGAGTGCTTCTGGATGTGGCGCGCGATGGCGTACAGGTAGCGAGCGCGACCGTGCGCGCCGAGCGCCCTCCAGCCGGGCAGCGCCTTCTTCGCGGCGGCGACCGCGGCGTCCACGTCCGCCTTCGTGCCCGCGGCGACGTCGGCGAGCTTCTCTTTCCGACCGGGGTTCGCGGTCGCGAACCACTTGCCGTCGCTCGCGGGGACGAATTTGCCGTCGATGAAGTGACCGATCTTGCGCTGGTGCTTGTCGAGCCAGGCGTTCGCGAGCGCGTCGCTCTCGGGGGCGGGGCCGTACTCCATCGTGTCGAATACCCTCCGGACGAGGTCCTTCTTGACGTTGCCCTTCGGGGCCGGTGCGGCAGCGCTCGCAGCGCCGCTGGTCTTCTTGGAATTGTCGTTGCGCGCGGAGCCGTCCATGGGGCCGGCAGCGTACCGCAACTCGCGAGCCCCCTCTACGCCCGAATCAGTCTGGCCGGAGCTGGTCTTCCAACCAGTCCAGCACCGACTGGGTATCGGGGCAGACCGGATCGGGGAAGACCATCGTCGGCACTGCGAGCACCACGGGAGCGCTCGCGTCGGGGCGGGCCACGGCTTCGTCGAACGCGCCGCGGATGCGCGCGGTCAGCGCGGTCACCGCGCCCGGGTGCATCCGCGGGAGCAAGAACGCGACGCGGCGCTTGTAGATCGCGATCATGTCGGAGCGCCGCAAGCGCTCGGCGATCACATCGAGCGCCGCGCGGTAGACGCCGTCGGTGGGCTCGGGCGCGAGCTGCATCACGAGCAGCGCGAAGGGCTCGCCGTAGCGCTCCGAGTACGCGCACTGCTCACGCACCCGCTTGCGCAGGTAGCGCCCCTCGACCACGCGCATCGGCTCGCTGCTCGCGCCGAGCACCGCGACCTCGAGCACCGCACGCAGCTCCTCCATCGACCAGTCGGCGCCAGGCACGATGTCCTTCGCCGCGAGCGCGAGGCGACGCGCGAATTGCTGCGCGAGGACCGGGTCCCGCTTGAGCGCGTCGGCGCTCGCTTGCTCGAGCGGGTGCAGGTCGATGCCGAGGCGCTTCGCTGCTTCCGTGACCGTCGTCATCCGAGAGGCAGGTGTAGCACGCACGCGCAGCTCGCCCCAAGTCAGCGACGTCGCGGCGTGTGCGTTCTAGGCACGCCGCAATCACGCGCGCGAGCTCAGCGCTGGCGCGAGGCTTCGTAGAGCGCGATGCCCGCCGCGACCGACGCGTTGAGCGACGCGATGGCGCCCGGCAGATCGATCCGCGCGAGCAAGTGGCAGTGCTTGCGCACCAGCGGCCGCAGGCCTTTGCCCTCCGATCCGATCACGAGCACCCGCCCGGCGGGCGGCTCGGGCAGCTCGGCGATGCGGGCGTCACCCTCCCCCGCCAAGCCGACGATCTGCAGGTCGCGCTCCGCGAGCTCGGCGAGCGTGCGTGCCAGGTTGGTGACGCGCGCGATGCGGGCGTGCTCGGTCGCGCCCGCCGCGGCCCGCACCGCGACGCCGGTGACCGGGGCCGCTCGATCCTTGAGCGTGAGGATCCCGTCCGCGCCGAGCGCCACCGCGCTGCGGATGATCGCGCCGAGGTTGTGGGGGTCGGTGATCTCGTCGAGCGCGACGATCAGCGGGCGCTCGCCCGCCTGGCGCATCAGCTCGTCGAGATCGACGTAGCTGTACTCGCCGCTGATCGCGAGCACGCCTTGATGCCGTAGGCCGTCGGGGGTGAGCGCGTCGAGGTCGCGCGCGGTGCGCTCCTCGACCCGCGCGCCCCGCTGCGCAGCCTCCTTGGCGACGTCGGCGGCCGCCCGCACCGAGGGATCGAAGTACACGACCACGATCGCGCCGACGTTCGCTCGCAGCGCCTCGGTGACGCTGCGCGGTCCTGCGAGGCGTCGCTTCATCGCGCGGCCTCGTGGGCAGTGATCTCGGCGATGATCGCGCGCGCCGCCGCCACGGGATCGGGCGCGTTGCGGATCGGGCGACCGACGACGAGCACGTCCGCACCATCCGCGAGTGCGCTCGCCGGCGTCCCCACCCGACGCTGATCGCCGAGCTCGCTCCCCTCCGGGCGGATGCCGGGGATCACCAGCGTCATCGCGTCGCCCACGGCCGCGCGCACCGCCTTCAGCTCCGCGGGCGAGCAGACCAGGCCGCCGATCTTCGCGCGCGACGCGAGCTCCGCGCGACGCACCACGAGCGCGCTCGGATCGCTGCCGTCGCCGACGGCGGCGAGCTCGGCCGCGTCCATCGAGGTCAGCACCGTCACCGCGAGCAGGGTCGTGCTGCCGCGGACCTCTTCTGCCGCCCGCATCATCGCCTCGCCGCCGCCCGCGTGGATCGTGAGGTAGCGGACGTTCCTCTTGGCCGCGCTGCGCACCGCGCCCGCGACGGTCGCGGGGATGTCGTGCAGCTTCAGATCGAGGAAGCAGGCGGCGCCGCTCTCGTGCACCGCGTCGATCACCGCGGGCCCCTCGGCCACGAAGAGCTCGAGGCCCACCTTGTAGAGCGCGATCACCCCGCGCATGCGCGCGATCCACGCGCGCGCCTCCTCGAGGCTCCCCACGTCCAGCGGGAAGGCGAGGCGTTCGGCGCCTCTCGGATGCAGCTCGGGCGGGGAGCTCACGAGGAGCTCTCCGCCCGATCGCATCCTCGAGCATGCTCGAGGATCGTCACGATTCGCTCAGAGACCGTCGAGGCCCGCGAGGGGATCGTCGCTCTCGGTGCGACGGCTGCCGCCGCCACCGCTGCTGCCGCCGGTGCTGCCACCACCGCCACCACCGCCGCTGCTGCGACGACGGGGCGAGGCGCGA
>CAYZQM010000130.1:261-12321 GCA_964480175.1 uncultured Sandaracinaceae bacterium | reverse complement strand
CCCTCGGCGCGCACGGCCTCGGCGCCAGCGGCGTCACCGGACGCCTCGAGCTCGGCGGCGCGGCTCTCCGCCGCGGCGAGGCGGGCAGCGGCCTCGGCGGCTTCGGCGCGCGCTGCGGCGGCCTCGGCGGCGATCCGCTCGGACTCTTCGGCGCGGCGTGCGGCCTCGCTCTCGGCCATCTCACGCGCGATCCGATCGGCCTCCTGCTGGGGCACGACGACGAACTGGTAGACGCCGCCCGCGGCGCCGAGGAGCAGCACGGCCGCGGCGACGAAGACCGCCGGGTGCACGCCCTTGCGGCGGGTCGCCTCGATGCGCTTGACCTCGGTCTCGTGCTGCAGCGCGCGCTCCTGCTCCGCGATGCGCGCCTTCTGCTCGGCGTCGAGGCGGATGCGCAGCTCGCGCTCTTCCTTCTCGCGGACCTTGCGCTCTTCCTCTTCGCGCACGGCGCGCTCGGCGGCCAAGCGCGCTTCTTCTTCGGCCTTCTTCTTGGCCTCGGCCTCCGCGACCTTGCGCGCGGCCTCGGCCTCACGGGCCATGCGGGCCTCGTCCTCGGCCTGCTTCTTCTTGTCGTCTTCCGTCTTGATGCGGTCTTCCTCCAGGTTCATCAGCTCCCGAAGGTTGAAGAGGACCGAGGATTCCTTCTGCTCCGCCATCGCTGTGGTGCTCCGCTCTACGACTCGTCACTACGGATCTCGGGCCCCGGGTGGGGCGCGAGGGTGGGTCCGACCTCGATGCGTCTAGGGGCTAGCTGCGCTCGGGTCGGGTCTTGTCGGGGGCCGCTGAGGCCGGCCGAAAAAGCGTCGAAAGACTAACAGGCCAGTTTTCGTGGTGTCAATCGCAGGTTGTCTGCCGAGGGACGTGTCGTGGGGCCTGTGACAGAGCACCGCCAGGGGACCTTGGGTCCACGATGCAACGAGGGGCGCGCATCGGGTAGACTCGGCCCCATGCTCGCGCTCGCCCGAGGTCGCTTCGTGTTCACTTCCGGCGCGCTCGCGTGCGGCCTCCTCGCAGGCTGTCCGCTCGCGCCGACCAACGTCGCCGAAGGCGGGCCCTGCGTGCGATCGACCCAGTGCGTGCCGGGCCTGGTGTGCTCGGCGACGGGCGTGTGCACCTCCGATCTCACCGGCTTCGGCATGGGCATGGTGCCGAACACGGACGTGCCGATGGGTCTCGACACGGGCGATCTGATGGACGCCGGCGAGCCGATGGACGCCCCCGGGATGGACACGCCGGGCATGGACGTGCCGGTGATCCCCATGGACGTGCCGGTGGTCCCGATGGACGTCCCGATGACGCCCGATGTCCCCACGGACACCCCGCGCGACACGGGCGTGGACGCCGGGATGCCCGACGTGCCCGCGCCCCCGGACGTCCCGATGGACGAAGACGCGGGCGTCGAAGAAGACGCGGGCTGATCGACCGGCCGCGTTTCTCTTCTCCTCTACGCGCTCCGGCGCGCGGCGGCGCCCGACGGATCAGGGCAGCACGCCGCGCAGCGAGCCCTCCACCACGAGGGTGTCGTCGCGCAGCCCGATGCGCTCGGTCATCGAGATCGACAGCGTCAGCCCCGCGAGGCTCGGCGCGAGCGACGTGAGCGCGTCCGGCGCGGGGATCGGCAGCTCGAGCGAGAGCCCGTCGGCGAGCGACTCGCGCAGCGAAGGCCAGAGCATCGTGAGCAGCAACCCCCGCAGCGCGTCGCTGGAGAGCGCGCGCTCGCTCGCCAGATCCATCGCCCACACCCGGATGAAGGGCTCCTCCGCGATGGTGAGGCTCAGGCGGTTGTCGACCACGTCGACGTCGATGCCCGCCTCGAGGGTCATGCCATAGCGGGCGGGCGATCCCATGTACACCGCGTCCAGCTCGAGCTGACCGACGCTCAAGATCAGATCGTGCGCTTCGCCCAACGCGCCCTCGCGGATCACGGGCGACATGCGGCCCGAGATCATCGCCGACGACACGATGCTGCTGATCGAGCTCGGCAGGAGCGCCGTCGCGTCGACCTCGAGCAGGCCGCCGTCCCAGAGCGCGTGCAAGAGCCCGTTGAGCAGCGCGAGGCGGATGCCGAGCTGCAAGCGCGCGCTGCGGAAGAAGGGATCGTCGTCCGTCTCGGCCGCGAGCGCGACGCCGCGCGAGTCCGGATGAATCGCCTCGCCCTCGATGCCCGCGTCGATCTGCAGGACTCCGGCGATGCCCCGACCGCGGATCGCGGTGAGCGTCGCGAGCTGGCCGTCGATCAAGAGCGTGATCGCGGGAAAGACGCCGGTGTCGAGCGCGATCTCCTGACCGTTCAGCGCGGTGTCGAGCCCGACGAAGAGCCCGCGCAACAGATCGGGGATCGCGTCGGCCAACAGATCGTCCATCGCCGCCTGCAGCTCGGTCTCGAGCGTGGTGCGCAAGAGCCCGCTCGCGAGCGCGAACACCGCGTTCACCTGCGCGTTCTCGAAGCGCCCCTCCGCGCGCTCGAGCGCGACCTCGAGCTCCTCGAGGGTCACGTCGATCGGCTCCTCGAGGCTCGTGCGCCCCACCCTCACCCGCACATACGCCGCGACCGCCGCGCCGATGCCGCCATCGAGCGGCAGCATCGTGCCTTCGATGTCGAGCCGCCCCTCGGTGTCGACCTGCAGATCTGCCACCCGCAGGAAGAGCTCGAGCGCGCCATCCTGTGGGCTGATCTCGACACTGAGCCCCTCGAGGCGCACGTCGGTCACGCGCAGCGTGAAGCTCGAGCTGTCGACCACCGGATCGGGCAGCAGCGAGGTCGCGTCGACCTCGCGGATGATCAGCGTCGCGAGATCCGCGAGGTCCTCGGTCACCACCGGCCGATCGGTGCTCACCAGCGGGACGCGATCGTCGAAGAAGCCCGCGCCGAGATCGAGCGCCGCGCCCGCCGGCAAGGACACCCCGGGCGCGCCCCACGACGTGCGACCGCGCGCGTACGACGGCGCCCAGAGCACGTCCATCTCCGCGGTGCTCGGGGTCACCACGCCATCCGAGGCGGCGACGACCAAGTGGTTCACCCCGAAGCGCGGCTCCACGTGCGCCTCGAAGCGGCCGAGGTCGTCGACCTCCGCGAGCGCGCCGTTCACGAACACCCGCGACATCCGCATGTCGGCGACCGAGCCGCGCACCACGATGTCGGTCACCTCCCCTTCGGGTCCGAGCTCGGCGCCGGGCAGCGGCTCGCTCACCTCGAGCACCGGGCTTCCGTCGTCGACCAGGATCCGGAGCTCGTCGCAGAGCGGACCGTCGTCGTGCTCGCCCCAGCACGAGGAGAACGTGACGAAGCCGGTCTCGCTCAGCGTGAAGCGCTGCCCCATCGGGGTCGCGCCCATCATCACCGCCGCGCCGCTCGGGGTCACGACGACCTCGGCCGTCTCTTCGGCGATCGGCTGATCGAGCTGATCGAGGATCACCACCGAGAGCATCACGGTCTCGCCGGTGCGGTAGGCGGCGCGCATCGGCGCGATCGAGAGCGTGAGCGAGGTGGGGATGGGCGCAGCGTTGCTGCAGCCGGCGAGCAACAGGGCGACGAGCGCGAGGGACGTGGTGTGGCGCATGGTCATCTCAGCGGGTCCCGAAGCCGCCGCGCAAGAGCACGTGGCTTCCTTCGAGGGTCAGCGTCGGGCCGGTCACGCCCATGTCGGAGCCCGCGGGCAGCCCGAAGGGCGCGACGGAGCTGGGCAAGGTGAAGGCGGGGATCGGGATCGCTGGCAGCGCGTCGTTGAGCGACGTGTCCACGATCGACTGCACCAGGGTGCGGAGCAGATCCTCGATGAGATCACGCGTCGCGGGCGCGAGCGAGACCGAGCCGGTCGAGAAGTACAGGTCGGTTACCCGGATGTCGCCGAAGACGAGATCGTCCGACACCAGGCTCGTCATCGTGCGCGCCCGTGCGCCGACCGAGACCAACAGATTGTCGAAGAGCCCTGGGTAGGTGATCGACAGCGAGAGCGCGCCGATCGCGAGCTCCACCTCGTTGCCGCTGACGACGCGCGCCACCGGGGGCAGGCCGCCGCTCGCCTCGATGCTCACCCCCTCGGGCAGGCCGCCGAGCGTTCCTCCGCCGATGCTCGCGTCGAGCAAGCCGCCCCGCCACAGCGCGTGGATCGCCTGGTTCAAGAGCGCGGTGTGCACCGCGACGGTGACTGGCCGCGGCGTGCTGGGATCGAGGAGCACCGCGCCCGCGGGCAAGGGCACACCGAGGCTGGGCCGCGCGTGCGCGGGCGGCGCGGTGATGCGCGTGCCGATCCCGAAGAGCAGGCGCGAGGGGTTCGCGCTCAGGCTCGAGAAGCTCACGCCGAACGAGACCGGGATGTTGCCCGCGCCATCGAGCCTCGGGACGTTGAACGCGGCGCCGAGGGTCGAGATGTCGAGGCTGGACACCAAGCCATCGAGGATCGCGTTGAAGTTGCCGGTGACGTAGCCGCGCAGCGCGTTCGCGACCGCGTCGCGCACCGTGCCGTTGGCGACCGAGACCACGATGTCGATGACCCCGCCCGCCAAGCCCGAGAAGTCGGTGCGGATGCGGCCGACGTTCACGCTCACGCTCCCGGGGCGCACCGAGATGCGAGGACGACCGGCGGCCAGGCCCACGTCGAAGGTCAGCTCGACGTCGACGTTGTCCACGTCGACCCAGCCCGTGGTGTTGAAGCCGATGCCTGCGGCGCGGCCGTTGACCCGGAGCTGCACGTGGATGCCGCGGAGCGAGACGCGCGCCCGCATGCCCCCGGGGACCAGCGTGAGCGTGGTGGTGTGGGGGCCGTCGATCCGCGAGTCGAGGTAGGTGATCTCCGTGCGGATCACGCACCCGAGGAAGCTGTCGACGTCGCAGCTCGAGGGCTTGATCGGGTTCGACGCGAGCAACGAGGTGTGCAGCGTGTTCCGCAGGCCCGGGCTGTTCACCACCGTGTGCAAGATGTCGTTGAGCGAGTCGAGGCCGTCGGTGCGCGAGCTGTCGTCGATCGCCTCTTGGCTCAGCGCGAGCATCACCGTGTCGTCGAGCAGCGGCGCCTCGGGCGCGTAGCGATCCGCGAGGATGAACGCGCACGTGCGGCTGTTCTCGATGCCTCCGTCGTCGACCGCGACGACGTCGACGAAGTTCATGCCCCAGATGGGGTTGATGCTGGTCGCCCAGAATCCGTCCGAGCTCAGCACCGCGGGCGAGCCGTTGACCGTCACGCTCATCGTCCCCGACGCATCGTCGACCGAGCCGCGCACTTCGATCGGGGTGCCCGGCGTGCCCACGAGCATCGAGCCGTCGAGCGGCGACTCGCAGCGGATGTTCGGGCCGCTGCCGTTGATCAGGATCTCGGTGGTCGCCTGCACCAGGCGGCCCGCTTCGGTCACGCTGTCGACGCGGCCGGTGACCCGGTAGCGACCGTCGGCGGCGTAGCGGAAGCCGTCGCCCAAGCGCGCGCTCGCGCTCGGTGCGCTGGTCAGCACGACCGAAGCCTCGGGCACCTCGTTGCCGTAGCGATCGGTGACGATCGAGCGCACCTGGATCACGTCGCCGATGCCGTAGACCGGCTCGTTCGGCACCCGCGCGAGCACCAGCTCGTACGGCAGGCCGGGCGTGACCTCGATCCCCACGGGCTCGCCGGTCGCGCCGGGCACGGTGCACGCGACGTCGTAGCGGCCCGCGCGGGTGAGCGTCGCCGTGAGGTCCTCGATGGTCACGCCGTCCGTCGGGAGCACCGAGAGCGACGCGTCGTACTCCTCGACGCGGTTGCCGTAGTCGTCCCACACGATGCACGTGGCGGTGATGCCGCGGCCCGCCTGCAGCGAGCGAGGATCGACCAGCGTCTCGACGCGGCCCGCGAGGCCCGGCCGGATGTGCACGAGCGAAGGCGTCTCGTCGGTCACGAGCAACGTGGGGAACGTGCAGCTCACCTCGACGTCGCCCGCGACGATCGCGACCGCGCCGCTGCCGCTCGGATCGACGCTGGACGCCGCGGTCCAGCGGAGCACCGGCGTGATGCCTGCGGGCGGCGCGAAGGTCTCGCCGTCCTCGTTCAGCAAGAGGCACGTCGGGGTGATCGTGTCGCCCGCGAAGACCTCCGCCGGCGCGATGGTCTCGGCCCCGACCGGGATGTACGAGAAGACGGCGGGCGCATCGCCGTCGCCGTGCGAGTCGGCGCAGCCAGCCACGCTCACTGCGGCGAGCCAGGCGAAGAGGGGCCAGACGCGCAGCACACCCCGACCGATGACGGACATGGAGACCTCCAAGACTGGACGAGGATAGCCGAATCTTCGGCTGTCCGCGTCCCGGCCGGACGCTCCTCTACTCGCGGAGCAAGCGCGCGTCGCGCAAGCGCAGCGCCCCGCCGAAGTCGAGCGCCGCCTCTTTCCCGGTGAACGCGGCGGTGAATCCGAGCTCGCGCGAGGCGAGGCTTCCGTCGGCGACGCAGAGGTGGCGGAGGAACGCGAGGAAGAAGGGCGGCGCCTCGCCGAGACCCGCGGTGAACAGCGCGGCGGTGCCCAAGCGCAAGAGGGGCGCGGGCACGGGTAGCGTGCTCCTGCCTGCGAGCTTCACGATCGTCGAGAGCGGCAGCACGCCCTGACCGACGATGTTGTACGTGCCGCTCGCCTCGGCCTCGAGCGACGCGCGGAGCGCGCGGACCGCGTCGAGCTCGTGCACCACCTGCACCAGCGGGTCGTAGCCGAGCAGGGTCGGCACCGCGCGGCGGCTGAGCCAGCGGGTGACCCAGCTCCGCACCGTCGGCCCCAAGATGGGCGCGAAGCGAAGCGCGATGGCGCGGGTGCTGGGCGACGCGAGCGCGAGGCGCTCGAGCTCTTTCTCCGCGTCGATCTTGTCGCTCAGGTAGCGGCAGCCCGGGATGCCCCGCAGCGGCGCCGCCTCGCGGAGGAAATTCGGGTTCTTGTGGTGCGGCCCATAGAGCGTCGTCGAGCTGCTCATCACCACGCGACCGACGCCGGCCTCCCGCGCGGCGCGCATCACGTGCATCGTGCCGACGCTCTCGAGCTCGTGCGCGAACCCCTCGGCGTGGGTCGGCGTGCTCAAGAACGCGAGGTGAACGACGGCGTCGACCTCCTCGGCGCGGAGGATCTCGCCGACCTTCGCGCCCGCCGTGGGCTGGGTGAGATCGACGCGGTACGCGCGCGTCTTGGGGCCCGCGGTGCGCGGCGTCTCCACGTCGAGCGCGACGATGCGGCCGTAGCTGGGATCGCGCTCGAGCGCGCTGACCAGGTTGCGGCCGAGGAACGAGCACGCGCCGGTGAGCGCGAGGCGGCGTCCCTTGCCGGGCGCGGGGTTCGCGAGGGTGCTCACCATCGGCTTCGCAGGGTGTGGGGCATCGGGGGCGCGACTCTATGCGTACGCACGGCGCACGCAAAGAGGGCCGATCGCCGACCGCTCCGCTCAGCGGCAGCGGGTGTACGAGGTCACGTAGGCCCCGCCCTCCAAGCGCCCGGTCCACACGGCCATGTCGACGCTGACGCTGACGATCGGCATGGTCCGCGGCGCGCCGCACACGCTGACCATCCCGAGAGAGGACGAGAAGTCGACTGGGCAGTCGCGCACGGCAGCAAGCACGAGCGCCGAGCTGTCGGGCAGCGCGCCCTCGATCGGCGCGACCCCGGGATGCGCCTCGTGCGATCCCCAGGCTCCACCTTCGCCATATCCCCAGCTCACGGCGAAGGCCCGACCGCTGCTGGTCACGAAGGTGTAGCCCCAGCCTCGCGCCGTCCCGAAGGTGGGCCCCTCCGTGAGCACGACGTCGACGCCGGCGATCGCGGCCAAGCGCGCGCTCGGATCGATCTCCGTGGCGCGGCTCCGGGCCTCCTCGAGGTGCTCCGACCACGTCGCGGGCACGCCGTTTCCACGTCCCTCTCCGGTCGCGAGCGCAGGTGCGGCGGGCAACGTCAGTCCCGCGTCGCCCGCCCACAGTGCGGCCAGCGTGATCGCGAGCGTCGCTGCACCGAGCACGCCCAACGCACCGAGCGCGACGCCCCAACGCACCATCCGCGAGCCGAGCGCAGCGCGGGCCAGCGCCGCGAGGCGCGCGCTCGAGCTCGGTCCGTCTGCGATGGGCGTCACCGCGCCGCGCGTCCGTGCGTCGAGGTCGCCCGTCGGCTGCGACGCGGTCGGAGCGCCCGCGTCGCTCGTGCGCGTCTCGACGGGCCCGTGGCGCGTGCTCCAGCGCCCCTCGGCGACCGGCATCGGCCCCGTGACGACCGCGTGCGGCGGGCTCGACGCGGCGCGCGCGCTCACGTGCTGCTCGGCGGCGAGTGCGTCGCGCAGCGCGCGAGACATCGCATCGGCGCTGGGATAGCGATCCTCCGTCCGCTTCTGCAGCGCGCGCAGCACCGCCGCCTCGAGCGCAGGTGGCACGCCCTCCATCGGAGGCGGCGGCGATTGGAGGATCGCGACCACCACGTCGCTCGGCGTCCCCTCGAAGGGGAACCGTCCAGTCAGCGACGCGTAGAGGATCACGCCCATCGCCCACAGATCGGCGCGCCCATCGAGCGGGGCACCAGTGGCTTGCTCGGGCGACATGTAGCGCGGCGTCCCGATGATCACACCGGTGCGCGTGAGACGCTGGTAGGTCTCCGACTCCTGCATGCGCGCGATGCCGAAGTCCAAGACCTTCGCCATCTCTCCGACGCCCGGGACCTGCGCGACGACGACGTTGCCCGGCTTGATGTCGCGGTGGACGATCCCCGCGGCGTGCGCCGCGCCGAGCGCGGCGAGGATCTGCGTCGCGAGGTGCACGGCGCGCTCGGGCGCGAGCGGCGCCTCGGCCCGGAGGAGCTGGTAGAGCGAGGGCCCCGAGACGAGCTCGAGCACCAAGTACGCGGGCTCGCCATCTCGGGCCTCGGCGAAGTCGAAGAGCTGCACGATGTGGGGATGCCCGAGCTGCGCCGCCGCGCGCGCTTCGCGTCGAAAGCGCTCGAGCTGCTCGACGTCTGCCGCGAGCTCGGGGCGCATGAGCTTGATCGCGACCTTGCGATCGAGCCCGATCTGCTCGGCTTCGTACACCGCGCCAGCGCCCCCTCGCCCCAGCGCCCGCACCACGCGGTAGCGTCCTGAAAGCAGGGCGCCGACCCAGGGATCGGTCGCGACGTTCATCGGCGCAAAGGATAGCGGAGCCGAGGAGGACCGCGCCGAGGATGACCCGCGACCGCGACCACCTCAGGGGTCGTAGGTGCCATCGAGGATCGCGCGTGGCGTCTCCCCGATCATCGACTCGCACTCGTCCTTGCCCACGAGCTCCGCGAGCCGATCGATGCCGCGCGCGACGATCTCGACGTCGTCTGGACGGTGGGTGTCACTGCACGCCGCATCGTAGAGGCCCTCCTCGAGCAAGCGCTCGGCGACGCGCCGCGAGCGCTCCCCGTACTTGCCCTCGAGCGCCATCAGATCGAGCAGGGTGAACGCGCCCGCGTCCGTGAGGGTCTCGAGCGCGTCGCTGCGCTGCTCCAGCTCGCGGTAGCGTTCGGGGTGCGCGATCACCGGGCGCAGCCCCGCGATCTCCAGCTTGAAGAACTGCCGCTCGACGCCGCGAGGCCAGAGATCGTAGTGGAACTCGACGAGCACGGCGTGCCCCCCGGGATAGGGGAGCGCTTCCTTGCTGGCGACGAGCCCCACGAACACGTCGTCGAAGTAGTGCTCCGCCGCGAGCGAGCGCTTCGGGAGCTCCGAGGTGTCGCCGAGCAAGCCCTCGAGCTCGTCGAACGCGCGCACCAAGCCTGGCTTTCGGTTCTCGAACATCCCGCTGCGGATGTGAGGGGTCGCGACGACCTCCTCGTAGCCCAGCGCCTTGAGGCCCTTGAGGACCCGCTGGCTCTCGTCGAGCGTGCGCACTCCGTCGTCGACCCCCGGCAAGTAGTGGCAGTGCAGATCGACGCGGGACAACGTGCCCGGATGTAGCAGATCACCGCGCGCGCAGCAGCGCGCTCGCGAGGTCCTTGCCGAGGATGGCGCTCGCCGTCAGCACGCCGCTGAACGCCGCGCCCGCGACCCCGCACAGCCACACGTCTTGGCCCGTGAGCGCGAGACCCGCGATCGGCGTCGTCGGGTACGGCCCTTCGCGAAAGCGCCGCGGGCTGTGGTCGAGCCCGCACGCCTCGCCGCGCGCATAGCTGGTGAAGTGCTCGGTGCTCAGCGGCGTGGAGAGCTCGACGTGATCGACGGATGCCTCGAGCTGCGGCAGCGCAGCGAAGACCAACGAGGCGAGCTCTCGCGACAGACGAGCCTTCAGGCCTTCGTAGTCGGGCCCACGCTTGGCGCGCACGGTGCCCGACCAGCCATCGAACGGATCGCGCGGCATCACCACGGTCGCCTCGATCGTGGTGCGCCCCGGATGACGCGCGGCGAACGCGGGATCGTTCACGCTGCCCGCCGAGACGAACACCCCGGGAGGCGCGCTCACCTCGCCGCGCACCCACGCCGCGCCGAGCTGCTCGTCCGCCATCGTCGCGATCGATTCACCGAGCCAGTGGTTGCTGCCGTCGAGACCGAGCTCGCGCGGCGACGCGCGGAGGCCGAGGTACAGCGCGACGTGCGCGCTCGAGGGTCCGATGGCCGAGGCGCGCTCGCGCAGCGCGTCGATCGCGGGATGCGCGGGCAGAAGGCGCATCGCAGTGCTCACCCCCGTCGCTGCGATCACCCGATCGGTCGAGAGCTCGCGGCCATCCTCGAGCACCACGCCGGTCGCGCGCCCGCCCTCGACGCGGATCTGCTCGACGCCCGCGCGCACCACGACCGCCCCGCCACGTCGCGAGAGCGCGCTCGCCAGCGCGTCCGAGATCGCCTGCCCGCCACCGACCGGATAGAACGCGCGCCCTTGCCCCGCGAGGTAGTGCGCGACCTGGATCGCGTGCGCCGCGAAGCTCGATCGCGCTGGCGGACACGCGTAGTTGCCCCACGCATACGTGACGATGCCCGCGAGCCGCCGCGACATCCCCATGGCCGCGAGCGCCTCGTCGGTGGTGCGGTCGGAGAAGCGAAAGAGCGGCGCATGGCGCGGCACGTCGGCGCGTGGGCGCATGCGATCGAAGAAGAAGGAAGGCATCCGCCGCGCGCACACGAGCACGTCCTCGAGGTAGCGATCGATCGCGGGCCCCTCGTCGGGCGCGGCGGCGCGCAGCTGGGCGCGAAGGCTCGCGACGTCCCCCCCGAGATCGAGCGTCAGATCCGCGCCGCGGATCTTCTCGTACACCGGCGGCAGCGGATGGAACGCGATGGCCCCCGGGGCGACGTGCTCGAACAGAAGCCGGAGCGGGGAACGGGGACCGAGGTCGCCGAGGTAGTGGACCCCGGTGTCGAAGTGGTAGCCGCGTCGGGTGAAGGCCTGGGTGAGCCCACCGATCTCGTAGTGGCGCTCGAGCACGAGCACGGACTGGCCGTGCGACGCGAGCAGGTTCGCCGCGACGAGGCCTCCGACGCCCGACCCGATCACGATCACGTCCCACCGCCGATCGAGCAGCCAGCCGGCTCGGATCCGGGGTACGTGCGGACGCTCGCGCGACGGAACGATCACGCCGCTTCATGCCACGGCGCGCGCGGGGCATCATCGGGCGATGCACGCGCTGGTCTTTCCGGGTCAGGGCTCCGAGCTGCCCCAGATGGGGCTCGCGATCGCGGATCACAGCGCGCGCGCCCGGCGGCTCCTGGACATCGCGAGCGAGGCGCTGGCGATCGACGTGCCCCGCGCGCTGCTGTCGGGCGGCAAGGTGCTCGCGCGCACCGAGGTGCTGCAGCCCGTACTGGTCGCGGTGGGCCTCGGCGCAGCGTACGCGCTCGAAGCGGCCGTCGGCGCGCCGATGCTCGCGATGGGGCACTCCCTCGGCGAGCTGACCGCCGCGCTCTACGCGCGCTCGGTGAGCGACGAGCGCGCGATCGAGATCGCCAAGGTGCGCGGCGAGGCGATGGCCGAGGCCGCGCGCACCCAGCCCGGCGGGATGGTGGCGACCGACGGCCGAGTCCGCGAGCGCGCCCGCGAGCTCGGCTTGGATCTCGCCGCGGAGAACGCGGAGGACGAGGTGGTGTTCGCCGGGCCCCTCGAGGGCTGCCGCGCGCTCGCCCGCGAGCCCGCC
>CAYZQM010000130.1:0-251 GCA_964480175.1 uncultured Sandaracinaceae bacterium | reverse complement strand
CTGGATCGGCAAGAGCTACGGTGTGAACTTCGGTTTTCCCTACACGATCGATGGCGAGCGCAGCAACGCCGTTGGCCGATGCGCTACGCGGCCAGCTGGGCGCGCGGCGCTGCGCCTTCGTGACCGCGACGAGCGCCCGGCTCGAGAACGATCCCGAGCGGATCGCGGCGGCGCTGGTGGAGGGGCTGACGAGCCCGGTGCGCTTCACCCGCGCGCTCGCGGCGGCGCGCGGCGCGACGGACCGGTTCGTG
>CAYZQM010000129.1:0-18275 GCA_964480175.1 uncultured Sandaracinaceae bacterium | reverse complement strand
GATCTCGGACACCGGACGCAGGTTCGGCTCCGGGTCGCGATGGCAGTCCAAGCACCACGCCATCGACAGCGGCTGGTCCTGGCGGACGACCTCCATCGTGTCGATGCGACCGTGGCAGCTCACGCAGCCGACGCCCGCCGAGAGGTGCACGGAGTGATCGAAGTACACGTGGTCGGGCAGGTTGTGCACCCGCACCCAGTGCATCGCCTCGCCCGTCTCCCAGCTCTCACGGATCGGCGCGAGCGCGGCGGAGTCGTTGCGGATGACCGCGTGGCAGCCCATGCAGGTCTGCGTCGACGGGACCATCGCCTCGTAGCTCCGCTCGATGTTCGCGTGGCAGTACCGGCAGTCCATGCCGAGCTCACCCGCGTGCATGCGATGGCTGAAGGGAACGGGCTGGATCGGCGCGTAGCCGACCTGCGTGTTCCACGGGGAGAAGTAGTAGGTGACCACGAAGGTCACCGCCCCACCGCCGACGGCCAACGCGAGCGCGGCGACGAGCGGTAGGTAGTTGAGAGTCCGAGGGAATATCTGCATGTCGCGCTCGGTTGCGGCGGCCTAGGAAGGGGTGCGTACCGCGAGGCGGCCGCCTTATACGCGGGGTCTAGCCCCGGTTCAAGGAAGGGATCGGGGGTCGGTCGCGAGGTGGATGGAGACGAGGCGCTCGGCCTCCTCGCGATGGGTGGGACAGGTTCGTGCAATCAGGCGCACGCGCACGAGGTCGCCCTCGGTCGCGCGCGAAAGAACGGTCGCGGGGGTGACGACGAGCGCGTCGCCCTCCGCGTCGGCGTGGTGGGGCGCGAGATCGACGCGCACGGCGACGAGCTGCCCATCGTGGAACTCGAAGCGAGCGCCGGGCGCGACGCCCTCGGCGATCGAGGCGTCGGCGATCAGCGACACGTCCTCGCCGAGCTCGGTGCGAAACGACGCGTCGCTCAAGCGAGCGCGGACCATGTCCGGGGTGGCGCCGAGGCGGAGACCGAGCAGCGACGGAGGCGACGGCGCGCCCAACGGCGCGAGCGCGCTGGCGGCGAGGCTCGTCGCTCCCAGGCCTGTGAGCAGCACGAGCCCGAGGAGGGCGGCGCGCTGCCACGTCCGTCGTGGCTGCATCGGTCGGTTCGGTCCTTTCCCCTCGCGCCGCGATGATCTCGCCTGGCCAGGCTCGACATCACTCGCTCGGGGTCTCTGGGCCAGTCCGCGATTCCCACGACCGGCCATCCGTTCGGATCACTCGGCTCGTTGGGAGCCCTCGCTGTCTCTCGAAGAGTCAGCGAGCGAGGCCCTCCATCGCTGGTACAGGCCTCTGAGCGCGGCTGTTGTCCCCCGTTCAATCGATAGCGTCAAGGACCAAGGCCCTGTCGAGAATCGTTCGCACAGGCACTCATCGATCGATGCGATCGGCGCGACCGTGCTCTCACCGCGCAAGTGGGGCTGGGGCCCCACGCGCAGCGGAACGCAGGGCGAAGCCTGCTCGCGTTCCGGCCGGTTTGGGGCGGAGCCCCAAGGAAACTCAGCTCAACGCTTGTCGATCGGGACGAACGCGCGCTTGTCGTAGCCGAGGTACACCTGGCGCGGGCGCGCGATCTTCTGCTCGGGATCGATGAGCAGCTCTTCCCACTGCGCGAGCCAGCCCGGGGTGCGGCCGATGGCGAAGAGCACGGTGTAGATGTCCATCGGCAGGCCCATCGCCTGGTAGATGAGGCCCGAGTAGAAGTCGACGTTCGGGTAGAGCTTGCGCTTGACGAAGTACTCGTCCTCCAGAGCGATGCGCTCGAGCTCGACGGCGATGTCGATCAGCGGGTTCTTGCCGATCGCGTCGAAGACCTCGTCCGCCAGCTTCTTGATGATCTTCGCGCGCGGGTCGTAGTTCTTGTAGACGCGGTGGCCGAAGCCCATGAGGCGACCCTCGCCGGCCTTCACGCTGGTGATGAAGTCGGGGATGTTCTTCACCGACCCGATCTTCTGCAGCATGTGGATGACCTCTTCGTTCGCGCCGCCGTGCAGCGGGCCGTAGAGGGCCGCGGCCGCCGCCGCGAGACACGAGTAGGGATCGGCCTTCGCGCTGCCGACGCTGCGCATCGCGTTCGCCGAGCAGTTCTGCTCGTGATCCGCGTGCAGGGTGAAGAGCACGTCGAGCGCCTTCTCCACCGCAGGGTTCGGGCGGTACTTCGCCTCGGTCATCTTGAACATCATGTTCAGGAAGTTGCCGGCGTAGCTGAGGTCGTTGTCGGGGTAGACGACCGGCAGACCGCGGCGGTGACGGTAGGCATAGGCCGCGAGGGTCGGGACCTTCGCGAGCAGGCGGATCATCTGCAGGCGGCGGTTCTCCGCGTCGCCGACGTTCTTGGCCTCGGGATAGAACGTCGAGAGCGCGCTGACGGTGCTGACGAGGATCCCCATCGGGTGCGCGTCGTAGCGGAAGCCGTCGATGAACTCGCGCATGTTCTCGTGCACCATCGTGTGCATCGTGACCAGGCTCTGGAACTCGGTGAGCTTGGACTGCGCGGGCAGCTCACCGTTCATCAGCAGGTAGACGACCTCGAGGAACGACGCGCGCTCTGCGAGCTCTTCGATCGGGTAGCCCCGGTAGCGCAGGATCCCGGCGTCACCATCGATGAACGTGATCTTGCTGCTGGTCGAGCACGTGTTGGTGAACGCGGGGTCGTAGGACATCAGGCCGAAGTCCTGATCGTTCGCCTTGAGCTGGCGTAGATCGATCGCCTTGATGGTCCCGTTGGTGATGGGCACCTCGATGGTCTTGCCGGTGCGGTTGTCGGTGACGGTCAGCGTGTCCTTCGCCATTGGCTCTCCAGCACCTGGCGGGCGTCGGGTGAAGATGACGCGCCGCAGAAAGGGCGCGGCGATTGTGCGGAGATGTGCGGCCGCTGTAAAGAGGATCCGTGCAAAGGCCCGCACTTCGTTGCCGACCTGTGAACTTCCGAGGTCCTGGGTCGAGCACGGGCCGGCGACCGGCTATTCTTCGGGCCATGCGCTGTGCCTCGGTGCTCCTCCTCTTGGCCGCCCTGCTCCCCCTCACGAGCGCTGCGCAGACGACCGGCGCAGTGCCTCCGATCCTCGCCGGGGTCTACGTCTATCGCGAGGGTCCCGATCACGGGCGGGCGACGGTGATGGCGGCGCTCGAGCCGCACATCGCGATGCTGCCGTACTTCACCCAGAACCTCGTCCGCGAGCGGGTCTCGGAGCGGATCGCCCTCCCCCACCAGATCACCGTCGCGCTGCCCACCGACACCGCGGGCAACGTGAGCGTCGAGTACACGGGCGCGCGGGTCGTCACCGTCGCCTCGCCGATCGGCGGCAGCACCACCATCACGACGTCGAGCGGCACGGTGGTCCCGGTGCTGCAGCGCTTGCGCCTCGGCTGGCTGGAGCAGGTCTTCACCGGGGAGACGGGGACGCTGACCGTGATGCTCTCGGCCGAGCCCGACGGCCGGATCATGCACGTCGATGGGACGATGCGGAGCGAGAACATCCCGGCACCGATCACCATCCGGCTCGACTACACCCGGAGCCCCTGACGGCGCGGCATCCGTGTAGGATGCCCGCGTGCCCAACGCGGCGTTCGACTACGACCTGATCGTCATCGGCTGTGGGCCCGCGGGCGAGCGCGGCGCGGCGCAGGCCGCGTACTTCGGCCACCGCGTGCTGGTGATCGAGAAGGAGCCGGAGCCCGGCGGCGCGGCGGTGCACACGGGCACGCTGCCGAGCAAGACGCTGCGCGAGACCGCGATCTACCTGTCGGGCTTCCGTCAGCGCGAGCTCTACGGCGTCTCCGTGAAGCTCGACGAGCCGCACGCGGCCGTGCCTCGCCTCATCGCGCGCAAGGACGCGATCGCCACGCAAGAGTCCGCGCGCATCCGCGCCAACCTCGACAAGCACGGCATCGAGCTCGCGTCGGGCAAGGGCGTGGTCATCGGACCGCATCGCGTCGCCATCGAGACCGAGGGCGCGCGCCGCGAGGTGACCGGACGCTTCGTGCTGATCGCGACCGGGTCGGTGCCGCGCAACCCACCGGACATCGCGATCTCGGAGCCCGACATCCACGACTCCGACGAGGTGCTCTCGCTCTCCAGCCTGCCCGACTGCTTGGTGGTGCTCGGCGCCGGCGTCATCGGCTGCGAGTACGCGTGCATGTTCGCGGCGCTCGGCGTGAAGGTCGTGCTCGTCGAGGCGCGCACCCAGTTCCTGCCGTTCTTGGACTTCGAGGTGGGCCAGCGCCTCGAGGCCTCGATGACGAAGCTCGGCATCGAGATCGAGAAGGGCCATCGCTGGGGCAAGGTGCATCGCGCGCCGAACGGTCGGCTGCTCTGCGACTTGGCGAGCGGCAAGGTGCTCGAGTGCGAGCAGCTGCTCTTCGCCGCGGGGCGCGTGGGGCAGAGCGCCGGCTTGGGCCTCGAGAGCGTGGGCCTTCGTCCCGACGATCGCGGCGCGCTGAAGGTCGATGGCAGCTACCGGACCGAGGTGGATCACATCTACGCCGTCGGCGACGTGATCGGCTTCCCGGCGTTGGCGTCCGTCTCGATGGAGCAAGCGCGCGTCGCCGTCTGCCACATGTTCGGGATCGACTACAAGCGCAGCGTCGGCGACATGCTGCCCTACGGCATCTACACGATCCCCGAGGTGAGCTGCGTCGGCGAGACCGAAGAGAGCTGCAAGGCGCGCGGCATCGACTACGTGGTCGGTCGCGCGTTCTACGATCACAACGCGCGGGGCCTCATCCAGGGCGACCTCGAGGGGATGACCAAGCTGATCGTCCACCGCGGCACGCGGCGCTTGATCGGCGTGCACCTCATCGGCGATCGCGCGTCGGAGCTGGTGCACATCGGGCAGGCCGTGATGCACATGGGCGGCAGCGTCGACGTGTTCATCGAGATGGTGTTCAACTACCCGACGCTCGCCGAGTCCTACAAGTACGCGGCCTACGCGGCGCTCGGGGCGCTCGCCAAGCCAGCCTCGTGAGATCGTGATGAACGAACACCTCCTCTCGCTCGCGATGGTCTCGCTCGCGATCGTCTCGCCCGCCTGCTGCTTCACGCCGACGCCCGCGCCGGTCGCGCCGCCGGTCACCGCGCCGCCGACGCCGATCACCACGATGCCGGGATCGTCGATGGAGGCGTGCCATCAGCTCTGCGAGCACTTCGGCCAGTGCCTCGACGCGCGCGGCGCACCGCGTACGCCCGAGACCGCCGACTGCGCCCAGGCGTGCGCCGTCGGTCACACCTACGCGAGCCTGCCGCCGCAGGCCTACGTGTGCTTGAACCAGCCGACGTGCCGCATCTTCGAGAGCTGCTTGAACGCGGCGATCGGCGCGGCGATCGCCGGGATGCCTCCGGGCGGCATCCCCACGTCCGGTCTGCCGAGCGGCGGGCCGCCCCTGCCCACCGGGCTCCCCACGTCGGGTCTGCCGAGCGGTGCGACGGCGGGCGCGCCCCCCACGAACTGGCCGGAGGGATTTCCGGTCGTGCCCGGCGGGATCCCGGTCGAGGCGCCCCCCGCGGGCCCGGTGCGCGTCGCGCTCTTGATGTACTCGATCGACGCCGCGCAGCTCGACACCCAGTACCACGACGCGCTGAGCGCGGCGGGCTGGACCGCGACCGCCACCGAGGCCGGACCGGAGGCGCGGCGCTTCACCGCGACCCGGGGGGGCGCGAGCGTCTCCGTCTCGATCCTAGGCTTCGAGGGCGGCGCGACGATCCAGACGATGCAGTTCTGAGACGGACGCGATTCGATCGGGGCGGCGATCGTCGCTCGCCGATCACCGCTCGGGTCCGATCGCCGCCGCGAGCGTCAACGAGTCGCCGAAGGCGAGCGCGCCGCCCAGCGTCAGCCGATGCGCTGGTCGAGCTTGGTCTGGATGTCGCTCGCGCTCTTCACGGCGCGGGCCACGTCGTCTTCGTTGAGCTCGAGCCGCTCGACGATCGCCTCGTGAACCGAGTCGTAGAGCCAGGTCTGTTCGACTTGGTCGCGCGCGCACTGCGACGCGTTGTGACCCTCGAAGGTGATCTTCGGCAGCCCGTCCAGCACCCGATCGAGCACGCCGATGCGCTCGCCGAGGTACTCGCGCGCCGCCTCCAGCTGCTCGCTCATGGGCTCGAAGATCTCGGGCGCGTCCTCGCGGTGCGACTTGATCACGTCGGGCGACTTCTTCTCGATGCGATCGACCGTGAGCCGGAGCACGAGGACGTCGTCGGCGAAGCCGAGCGTGCCCTTGACGCCAGGGATGGCGTTGGCGCCGGAGAGGACGTGCAGGAGCGCCCCGCAAGCGAGCACCCGACTCGTCTCGTCGAGGTCGGGGTCTTCGGCGATGCGGAGCATCGCTTTCATGTCCTGGGGCAGGGAGAGCATCCCGGCTTGGAGGGCGGATGCGAACCTATCGAGCGTCATGACGGAGTGCGTTGTGTACGAAGCAGGGGGGCGAGGGTGGACCGTGGAAGCCCGAGTCTCTCAGCGATCCGGCCGAGGATCAACGCCTGAGTGCCCGCACACCCCGAGCACACGCCACGAGCGCTTTCGGCGCCCTCGGGGCCCTCAGCTCGCGCGGCGGAGCGCCTCGACGTCGGACTGCTCGCTCAGCGCGCGCGCGGCCGCGCAGAGGTGACCGGGGTCGCAGGCGACGACGACCCGCTCGCCCTCGCTCGCCTCGAGCTCGAGCGCCTGCTCGGCCGCGAACACCACGAGGCTGCGCTCGGCGGCCGATCCTCGGCGCGCGACGAGCAGCAAGCGCATCGCGTCGCCATCGAGGATCAGGTCCGAGCGAACGAGTCCGTCCAGCGGCGCCGCGAGCACCACCCGCAACCGACCGCTCTGCACCCTGCCTCGGATGTCGAGGTGCAGCAGCGGCGCGAGCGCGATGCCGAGATCGAGATCGACGGAGAGCGTGCGAGCGCGCCGTACGAGCGCGCCGAGCGTCGCGTGAGGGGAGACGAGCGCACGACCGCTCAGCAGCGTGGCGACGAACGCCGCGCCGATCACGAACGCGCTCGGAGCGGAGAGCGCATCGAAGTGGTGAGCGCACGCCACCGCCAGCGTGAGCGCGAGCGCGACGACGACGCCCCCGCGGGTGGGCTCGAGCCAACTTCGAGCACGCTGCGAGCGATCGGCCTGCGCTGCGCGCTCCGTCGCGCGTCCCCACGCAGAACGGAACGAGCCGAGGCGACGCGCCTCCGGCCGAATGCGACCCGCGCCGTGCAGACCGACGAGCCCGATGAGCACCGGACCGAGCGCGAAGAGCTCGGGCGCCGCGAGCAGCGATGCCCACGATCCCAAGAGCAGCGCGAGCACGACCACGGTACGGACGAGCTGCGGCATCGGCACCAGGGCGCCAGTGGTCGCCTCGAGCTCCACCGCGTCGCGCGCGCGAAGGCTCGCCTTGGTCACGACGAGGATCGCCAGCAAGAGCACGAAGACCGCGGCCGCCAGCGGCGAGCGTTCTGCGTCGACCGCGCGCTCCACGTCTCGCACCGGGCTCGCGCCGTCCTCTCGCGCGGGGAGCCGAAACGACGCCGGGAGCTCGGCGCGGATCGTCCAGCTCTGGGTGCGGGGCAAGTGCACCCGCGTGAAGCTGAGGATCTCGCCTTCGGCGCTCTCGCTCTCCGAGACGTCGATCGATGCGTCCTCGTCCTCGCTCAGCGGGACGGCGGTCGATCCGGGGGGGAGCACCAGCACCACCTGCACGTCGTCCAGGCCGTTGCGCCACGCGGGCAGCGTCCAGCGAAGCTCGGCGTGCTCGCTGCTGCGCACCACGTAGTCGGCCGCGGGCGCGTCGTACACCACACGCGCGCGATAGAGGCCCGCGCGGGGCGCGCCGCGGCGTCGGAACGACATCGCGACGCGGCTACCGTGCACCGAGACCCGCGGCGCGAGCGACGCGACGAAGACCGGCTCGGGGATGATGCGCGGCGGCTCGCTCGCGCTCTCGTCCTCCGATGCGGGCGCCCAGCGAGGGCGCTCCCAGAGCTCGAACGTGGGCGGCACGTCGGGATCGAGCACCAAGCCCTCGTCCAATCCATCGAGCTCGAAGGCCTCGAGCCAGCCGCCGTCGATGCGGAGCTGCGCGGTCAGGTCCACGTGCACCGAGCTCGCGTCGTCGGACAGCGTCACCCGCGCGCTCGCGCTGCGCACCGCGGCGTCGGTCCACGCATGGGCCGTCGTGCTCCAACTGCTCAGGAGCGCGAGCGTCATCAACGCCCGACGGACTGCACGCGGCCGCATGCGGGGAAACTACCCGCCAGGCGCGTACCCCCAAACTTTCCGGCACGACGACCCGAGCAATGTAGGGGCACCCCTCGTGGGTGCCCTCCTCCTCCGCCCGCAAGTGGGCGGCCACGAGGGCCGCCCCTACGACCAAACGTTCCGGCATGATGACCCGAACGATGTAGGGCACCCCTCGTGGGTGCCCTCCTACTCCGCCCGCAAAGAGGGCGGCCACGTGGGCCGCCACGACGGGTCTACCCTCAGGCCAGATCAGCCCGCGCCTCGGCGGCGATGCCTTCGGCGAGCGCCTTGATGCGCTTCTCGTTCTCTCCCTCGAGCATCACCCGGAGCTTGGGCTCGGTCCCGCTCCAGCGAACCACCAAGCGCCCGTTCTTGCCGAGCTCCTTCTCCGCCGCGCGCATCGCCTTGGTGCAGCGGGGCAGCTCGTTCAGCGGCTTGCGCGCGGGCAGCGTCGCGTTGACCAGCACCTGCGGGACGCGGGTCATCACCTCGCGCGCGAGGTCCGCGAGCGGCTTCTCCTCGCGTCGCACCATCGCCAAGAGCTGGAGCGCAGCGACCAATCCGTCTCCGGTTGAAGCGTGATCCAAGAAGATGACGTGGCCCGACTGCTCGCCGCCGAGGTTGTAGCCGCCCTTGCGCATGGCCTCGACGACGTAGCGGTCGCCGACCGCGGTGCGCACCAGCTTGCCGCCGGCCTTCTCGATCGCGCGCTCCAAGCCCAGGTTCGACATCACGGTCGCGACCAGCGTCTTCTTGTTCAGGCGCTTCTGCTTGATCATGCCGGTGGCGCAGAGCGCCATGACCCGATCTCCGTCGACCTCGTTGCCGTCCGCGTCGATCACGATCACCCGGTCGGCGTCCCCGTCGAGCGCGATGCCGACGTCGGCCTTGCGCTTCTTCACCTCGGCCGCGCACGCGGAGGGATGCACCGCGCCGCACTTGCTGTTGATGTTGGTGCCGGTCGGCCGCACGCCGATGGGGAAGACCTCGGCGCCGAGCTCCTCGAAGACCGTCGGCGCGACCTTGTACGCAGCGCCGTGCGCCGCATCGACGACGACCTTGAGACCCTCGAGCGTCAGCTCGTTGGGGAAGCTCTGCTTCACGAACGTGATGTAGCGACCACCCGCGTCGTCCAGGCGTTCGGCGACGCCGATCTTGTTTCCTTGGGGTCGCCCCCGATCGAGCTTCTCGCTCTCGATGAGCTCCTCGAGCTCGGCCTCGACCGCGTCGGGGAGCTTGAAGCCGTCGGCGCCGAAGATCTTGATGCCGTTGTCGGGGTAGTCGTTGTGGGACGCCGAGAGCACGACGCCCGCGTCCGCGCGCATCGAGTTCACCAAGTGCGCGATCGCCGGCGTGGGCAGCGGCCCGGTCAGCATCACCTGCCCGCCCCAGGCGCACACGCCCGAGGCGAGCGCGGCCTCGAGCATGTAGCCGGAGATGCGGGTGTCCTTGCCGATGACCACGCGCGGCGCGTGCTTCACCTTCTTGCGCGCCTGGTACGCGATGCCCGCGCCCACGCGAAACGCGATCTCGGGGGTCATCGAGCCGCGGTTGGCCAGGCCTCGGATGCCGTCGGTACCAAAGAGCTTGCGGGTCATGAAGGCGCCGGATGTACCACGCGACAGCGAGCGAGCGAGCCTCGCCCGCACGTTCGGCGGCAGCGGGCGCGGGCTCAGCGCGCGATCTCGAAGATGCCGACGAAGGTCGGCGCGCCGCTCGTGCTCGTGGTGCCGAGGCGCGTGAGGCTTCCGTCCGCTGCGATCGCGAAGCGCACGATGAGACCGTCGCGCTGTGCGCCCGCGAGCAAGAAGCGCCCGCTCGGATCGACCGCGAAGCTGCGCGGGGTGCGCGCCATCAAGAGCGCGTGGCCCATCGGCGTCAGCGCGCCGTCGTCGCCGATGGCGAACGTCGCGATGGAGTCGTGGCCGCGGTTCGAGACGTAAAGAAAGCGCCCGCTCGGATGCAGCGCGATCTCCGCGGTGGTGTTGCTGCCGCTGAAGCCCGACGGGAGGCTGGAGACGGTGCTTCGCGCGGTGAGCACGCCCGTCGCCTCGTCGAAGCCGAGGACCTGCACCGTCGAGTCGAGCTCGTTGGTCAGATACACGCGCGTGCCGTCTGCGCTGATCACGACGTGGCGTGGGCCTGCGCCCCTCGCCGTGTCGAGCTCGCTGCTCGCCTCGAGGGTGCCGGCGACGTCGTCGAAGGCGAGCGTGGCGACGTGGTTCGCGCCCAGGCAGGGCACGAGCACCCAGTCGTTCGACCGGCTCGCGAGGATCTGATGCGCGCGCATGCCGGGCGACGCGGTGTCCGACACGGCGCCGAGGCCGACGTCGCGCTCGAAGGGGTAGACCGCGATCGAGCCGCCGCCGTAGTTCGCGAGCATCGCCCAGCGTCCGCTGCGATCGATCGAGACGTGGGTCGGTCCGCCGCCCTCGGAGCCGCGGCGCGCGCCGCGCTCGCTGACCACCCCACTGCCCGCAGCGAGCGAGAGCATCACGATCTCACCGCTGCCCTCGAGCACCACCGCGCCCTCGCGGCCGTCACGCGCCACGTCGATGAAGCTCGGCCCTCCGTCGATGTCCGTGCGCCCCACCTCGGTGAGCTCGCCCGCATCGCTGAGCTCGAAGGTCACGATCGCGTCGTCGCCCTGCGCAGTCAGCACCCGGTAGCGCGGCGCAGGCGCGTCGGTCGGCACATCGCTCGGCGCGTCCATCGTCACACTCGCGTCCTCGTCTTCGCGCCCGCTGTCGAACGACGCCCCATCCGGCGACGCCGCATCCAGAGGCGCGCTCCCTCCACAGCCGAAACAGGACAGAGCGAGCGCGAGCAGAAGCGTCCGTACATGCACCCGCGCACTGTACCGTGGCCGCCCCGCGCATCCGAAATCGCGCAACGTCGGGGCGGCCCTCGTGGCCGCCCGCCCGACGCCGCACGGCGCGGTCCTCGTGCCCGCCCGGCGCATCCGAAATCGACGCGACGTACGGGCGGCCCTCGTGGCCGCCCGCGCCGACGCCGCGCGGCGCGGTCCTCGTGCCCCCCGGCGCATCCGAAATCGACGCGACGTAGGGGCGGCCCTCGTGGCCGCCCTCGTGGCGCCTTGCGATGTAGGGGCGGCCCTCGTGGCCGCCCTTGTGGCCGCCAGTCCTCGGGCGGGGCCTGGGCGCTTCACCGCTCCCAGTCGGGCCTCCCACCGACGGGCGCTCCGGAGAACGCAGGATTCTCGCGATCGAAGGCCCACTGCAGCGGATTGTCGCGGATGTACTTGCGAATGCGGCCGAGCGCTTCGTCTCCCCGAATGACGTGCTCGTAGTAGTTGCGCTGCCACAGGCGCCCGCGGAACGCGGGCCATCTGTTCGCGACCACCCGACGACCATAGGCAACGGTGGTCTCGGACTTCACCGCGCCGATCACCCGGCCGAGCGGTGCGACAGGCCACGTGGCCTCCACGGGCGGTGCCGCGAAGACCAGCACACCGTGGATGTGGTTCGGCATGACTACGAACTCGTCCACGGTGACCGTGGGGAACCTCTGCGGGATCTGCTCCCAGTGACGCACGATCATCGCGCCGGCGTCGTTCACGCTCATCGCACCATCGGCGATCTGGCCGAAGAGGCACACGCGGTCCTGCGTGCAGATGGTCACGAAGTACGCGCCGACCCGCGCGTAGTCGTAGCCAGGCAGCCGCGCAGACCGACGACGGTGAACCCGTGGGCCGTCGCGATACTCGTCCTCGCCGGACACCTGCAGGGCACCCACGAGGGGTGCCCCTACATCTCGCTGCCCCTCGATGGACGACATGCGGGGTCAGCTCTCGCTGCCTCGACGACGAAAGCCCAGCGCCGCGAGCATGCGCTGGTCCTTGATCGCGACGCGCGCCTGCAAGCTCCACTCGAGGTACCAGTCCCACATCGCCTGCTCCGAGGCGGCCGCCACGTCGGGGTCGATCTCGTCGTCGAGCGCGTCGAAGTCCGGTGACTTCACGCGGTCCACGGATGCGCGCAGCGAGGCGAGCGCCTCGGGCCCGGTTCCTCGCTTGGCCAGCAGCGCCAGCGCCGCCGGCCCGTCCTCCATCCCGCCCTCCACCACCGGCCTCGCGATCTCGTCGAGCCGGTCGAGCAGGGTCGCCATCGCGATGATGTTGTGCAGTCCGTCGGATCGCGGGAGCCGATCGCAGACCTTGGCGTGCACCGCGGGGTAGTGGCGGCGCAGAGTGTCCTCTAGGATGACGAAGTGCTCGCGCTGCCAGGTCGCGAGCGCCGCCAGGAGCTGCGGGCCGTCGTGGCCTGGCTTGGGCGTCGCCCGTCCTGCGACGAGGCCTCGGACCAGGGACCACCCCTTGTCGAGCTCGGCGTCGTCGAGCCCACGTCCCGCCATGATCTCCGCGATGTCCCGGTACCGGAGCCCGAGCAAGAACTCGACGACCCGAACTCCCTTCTGCGGCAGTGTCTTTCGCGCCAACGGGTCCCCCGTTCTCCTGGAGTGGTTCGGTAGCACCGCGACCGTAACACCCCGCGCAGTCGAGATACATCCCCTCGTCTGCGCACACTCTCCCCTACCGGCGGGGTTGGGGCGAAGCGGGGGAACGTGTGATCGCGCTGGGGTGGCGTCCACTCGCGTGGTGGGTCGCGCTTCATCCTGTAGGGGACCCGTCTCGTTCATTGTGGGGAGGTGTCCTGCCGCCAGGTGCTCGAGCCTCGCTCATTCTGGGGATGGGTCGGCGTCGTCAGCGGGACCACGAGAAGGACGCCGGTGCCGCATGGACCTCGTTAGAGGCGCCGATGATCGGCGACGACACGACGTCTACTCCGACCCCACGCTCGTGATGGAGGGCGGGTTCGACCGAGGGCTGCTCACCGTGTGGCGGAGAGGCGATCCGCGAGCGCGCCGTAGAACCCCGTGGGCTCGATGGTGTCGAGCAGCCCCGCGACCTGGGCGTCGCCGAGCTCGATGATGCGATGGCGGCCGTCCACGCCGAGCGCGACGTCCATCGTGTAGAAGCGGCTCTCGATCGAGCGCATCACGTCGGCGAACTGCGCGAGGGGGACGCCGTCGTCCGCATAGCGGACCTCGGACCAGTAACGGCCCACGAGCAGCGGCTCGCCGTCGAGGACGAACACGCGGTGCTCGCGGGTGAGCGGCATCCCGCTCTTGGGATGGACACCGACGGACTCGAGCGGAACGAACGCGCGGATCACCACGCCGCCGGTGAGCTGCTCGCCTTGACGCTCGACGAGGTTGGACGCGACGCGACGCACGTTCGCAGCGTCGGCGGCCGACGGGCCGAAGCAGGCGTCCTCCCACTCGTGCTTTCGGGACTTCACGTAGTCCTTGAGGATCACGGGCGCGTCGCCGAATCCCTTCGCGGCCTCGACCACCGCGTCGAGGTCGATGCCCGTCGGACCGAGGGGGATCCACACCGTCCTCGGCGAGTGGGCGGCGATCCGATCGAATGACGCGGGCAGGTGGTGGCAGTGGCGATAGGCGGCTGGCGCGTTGATGAGCGCGCCACCGAGGCGCTCGATCGCTGCGTGCAGCGCGGCGTAGTGCTCGACGGTGAGCATCCAGCCTCGGTAGACCGCGAGCCCATCGATCGCGATCCGGTGTGCGGCGCCGTCGAAGTCCCCTTGCTCGAGCCGTTCCTGATCGAGCAGGCCGACCTCGAAGCCTGCTGCGCGAGCGGCCGCAGCCTCCTCGGCGAAGTCGTCGTCGACGACACGGGGCGCGAACATGCGACTGGGGAACAGGATCGAAGGCATTGCCAGGCCGAGCTCGACTCAGTGCGCCGCGGGGGTGGCGAGGACTTCTTCGGGCTCGACGCCGACCAGCTCGACGCCTTCGGGGACGCCTCTCACGCGGACCAGGATCGGCTGGGTGCCGAGCTCCGGGTCCAGGGCGCTCGCGTCGACGTAGGGGACGATGCTGGGCGCATCGAGTGCGTCGAGCACCGTCGGGGCGCCGCGCAGGATGATGCGGACGCGGTTGGGCCGGAGCTCGCGCAGCGTCCCGCCGGTCACCGAGATCTCTTGGCGCGGGATCGCGCGCTCGGCGATCTCGGGCGCGATCTCGAGCGTCACCGACACCACCGAGTCGTCCACGATCTCGAGGTGACCGACCGGCAGCGCCAGCTCCACGCGCCGCTCGTGGCGGCCGGCGGGCAAACCCGTGATGTCGATCGGCTCGGTGCGCAGCGCGTCGAGGATCGCCACGTCGGGCGCGGCGCCGCGGATCGTCACCGTCGCAGGTCGCACCGAGGGATCGCCCACCAGCATCAGCCCATCCTCGACCGTGCCGCTCACCCGCGGCCGCACCGCCACCGTTCGGCTCGCGCGATCGGCCCACGACAGGCTGATCGACTCCGGGGAGATCTCGGTGATCTCGATCCCGCTCGGCAGCTCGAAGCGCTCGGGCTCGAAGTAGTACACGACGGCGCCCGGCTCGCGGAGATCCACCTGTACCGCGGGCAAGGTGTCGGCGCGCACGTTGTTCAGCAGCGAGCGGCTCCCCCGCAGCGTCAGGCGCACCTTCGCGGGGAGCTCGGTCGTCAGCATCTCGTTCGCGGTGGGTGGGGGCAGCACCGCGATCACGTCGACGAAGACCGCGCGCTGCGCGTCCTCGGAGCCGCGCACGATCCAGAACAGCGTCATCGCAGCCGCGAGCGAGACCGCCTTGAGGCCCACGTTCTCCATGAAGAGGCTGCGAACGAACGACTCTTGGCGCGCCATCAGGACTCGCGATCTTCGGTGGTGCGCTCGGCCGACGCGCGCTCGTCGGGCACGTCCTCGGTCTTCGGCATCGGCGCCTTCGCCATCGGCACGTCCGCCATCGAGACGTCCGCCATGGAGACGGCGCTCAGCGGCGTCGCGGGCGTGAGCGGCGCCAGCTGGCTGAGCGAGGCGGCGATGTTCTTGCGGGTGCTCTGGGTGGCGGAGAGCGCGGTCGCGGGCATCGGGATCGACGACGACGAGATCGAAGGCGACGAGATCCCCGGCGACGAAGGAGACGTCTTGCGAGGCGCGGGCGGCGCGATCGACGGCGACGTGCTCCCACCCTGGGTGCGGCGACCGGTCGCGTCCGCGCTGCGCGACGCGCTCTTCTTCGGCGCCGTGGTGAACAGACCCAGCAGCGCCTGGCGCAGCGTGTGGGCATCGAGGTCGCGCGCCATGTTGCCGTTGAAGCACATGCTGATGCCGCCGCGCTCCTCGGAGACGACGACGACGACCGCGTCGGTCTCCTCGGTGATGCCGATCGCGGCGCGGTGCCGGGTGCCCACCGAGCGATCGAGCTTCAGCGAGCCGGTGAGCGGCAGGAACACACCCGCCTGCCAGATGCGACCGTCGCGGATGATCACGGCGCCGTCGTGCAGCGGGTTCTCGTGGCTGGGCACGAACATGCTGTAGAGGATCTCTTTGCTCACCTCGGCGTCGATCACGGTGCCTTGCTGGCAGAACTCCTCGAGCGACGCGTCACGCTCGAACACGATGAGCCCGCCGATGTGCTTCTGCGCCAGCGCGCTCGCGGCCTTCACCGTCTCCTCGACCGCGTGCACGTCGCGGCGACGCTCCGCGGAGCGGAACCAGGGGCGCGCGCCGACGCGCGCGAGCAGACGTCGAATGTCGTTCTGGAAGAGCACCACCACGAGCACCACGATGGTGCCGAGCATCGCGTCGAGGATCGTCGACAGCGTCACCAGCATCATCCGGCGGGCGAGGTGGTGGACGACGAAGACGAGCGCGAGGCCCATCGCGATCTGCATCGCGCGCGTGCCGCGCACCAGCAGCAGGAGGCGATAGATCAGGAACGAGACGACGAGGATGTCCGCCGCGTCCGCGACCAGGCGCCAGGGCGACTGCGAGAAGCCCGCGATGAAGCTCTCGAGGATCTCAGTCACGACCCCTCCTGGCCCACTCGGCGAGCTGCTCGCCGACCAAGAGCGCCTGCCGCGTGGCGGCGACGTCGTGCACCCGCACCGCGCTCGCGCCGCAGCGCGCGGCGTACTCGGCGGCCATCACGCTCGCGTAGCTGCGCTGATCGGGCGGCGGCGGCGAGCCATCGAGCTCAGGCGCCAGGTGCCCCAAGAACGCCTTGCGGCTCGCGCCCACCAGCACGGGCACGCGGGGAAAGCGCGCGATCAGCGTCGGGAGCATCGCGAGCAAGCGCGCCGACTGATCGGGCGTCTTCGCGAAGCCGAGGCCCGGGTCGATCCAGATGCGCTTCACCCCCGCAGCCCTCGCGGCCGCGACCTTCGCCTCGAGCTCGTCGGCCACCACCGCGGCGACGTCGCCGTAGGCCGCGGTCACCTGGTCGATGCGCCCATCGCTCCGGCTGTGCATGAGCACCAGCTGCGCGCCGTGCTCTGCGGCGACGGCGAGCAGCTCGGGGTCGGCGCCCATCGACACGTCGTTGACGATCTTCGCGCCGGCCTTCAGCGCCGCGCGCGCGACGGCCCCGTGGGTGGTGTCAATCGAGACGGTGAGCTCCTCGTACGCGAGCGCGGCAATCACCGGCACCACGCGGGCGATCTCCTCGTCGATCGGCACGGGCGCAGCGCCCGCTCCGTAGGTCGCGCCCGCGGGCCTCGAGCTCGCGCCGCCGACGTCGATCACCGACGCCCCCTGCCGGGCCATCTCCATCCCGTGCGCGATCGCGATGCTCGGATCGACGAAACGCCCCCCGTCGGAGAACGAGTCGGGCGTCACGTTGAGCACGCCCCAGATCTCGCAGCGGGGGAGCATGCCGGAGCTCTCGATGCACGGGTCGTCCGGGCTCGAGCGAGCGCCGTCAGGGCGCAGCGATCCCTGAGATCGCTCGACCCCCGCGCTGCTCACCGGACGACCGCTCGCTGTCACCCCATGGAGATCACCCGCCCTGCGGCACTTCACGCGGCCGCGGTGCGAAGATGGACGTCTTGCGCTTCTCCTTCGCCTTCGCCGACTTCTCGGAGTAGCGCGGGATGACCACGCGCTTGCGGGGCGGAAGCTCGCGGCCTTCCATGATCGCGGCGATGTCGTCCGCGTCGATGGTCTCGCGGTCCAGGAGGGCCTCGGCCAGCGCGTCGAGCTTGTCGAGGTGCTCCTTCATCAGGTTGGTCGCGCGCTCGTACTGCTCGCGCACGATGCGGCGCACCTCGTCGTCGATGTCGCGCGCCGTGTCCTCCGAGTACTCCTTCCCTCGGAAGCTGCCGCCCATCATGAAGGGCGAGTCCTCGCGCTCGCTGTACGACAGCGGACCGAGCTTCTCGCTCATGCCGTAGTCCGTGACCATGGCGCGTGCGAAGCGGGTGACCTGCTGCAGATCGTTGGCCGCGCCGCTGGTGACCTGGCCGAATTTCAGCTCTTCCGCGATGCGGCCGCCCAGGCTCATCGCGATGCGATCGAGCATCCAGTCGCGCGAGGCGCTGAGGCGATCTTCCTTGGGCAGCGAGAGGGTCACGCCGAGCGCCTGACCGCGCGGGATGATCGAGACCTTGTGGACCGGGTCGTGGTTGGCGACCAACAGACCGATGAGGGTGTGACCCGCCTCGTGCCACGCGGTGGTGCGCTTCTCCTTGTCGCTGATGACCATCGAGCGCCGCTCGCTGCCCATCATGACCTTGTCCTTGGCCATCTCGAAGTCCTGCATGCCCACGAAGTCCTTGTCTTGGCGGGCGGCCAAGAGCGCGGCTTCGTTGACGAGGTTCTCGAGGTCGGCGCCCGAGAAGCCGGGCGTGCCGCGCGCGATGATCTCGATGTCGACGTCCTCGGTGGGGACCTTGCGGGTGTGCACCGAGAGGATGCCGACGCGGCCGACGAGATCGGGGCGCGGCACCACGATGCGGCGGTCGAAGCGGCCCGGGCGGAGGATCGCCGGATCGAGCACGTCCGGGCGGTTGGTCGCCGCGATGATGATGACGCCCTCGCTCGCCTCGAAGCCGTCCATCTCGACGAGGAGCTGGTTCAGCGTCTGCTCGCGCTCGTCGTGCCCGCCGCCGAGGCCGCTGCCCCGGTGCCGACCGACCGCGTCGATCTCGTCGATGAAGATGATGCACGGCGCGTGCTTCTTGCCCT
>CAYZQM010000128.1:9303-18359 GCA_964480175.1 uncultured Sandaracinaceae bacterium | reverse complement strand
GACTGCGCCGAGACGTCGGTGGGCACGAAGGCGAGGCCGATGGGCAGCGCGAGGAGCAGGACCAAGATCGAACGAAGAGGCGACATCGGGCTCACGGACTGGAGGGAAGACGACGAGGAAGGCGTGGGGGCAAGCGGGGCGCTCATCGCAGCCCCTCCGCGAGCGGACGCGGCATCGGGACGATCGGCGGAGGCACCGGCGTGGGCGCTCCGGGGATCACGGCGTCCTCGGGCGTGGGCTCCGGTCCCTCGTCGGGCAGCGTCACCTCACGCGACGCGAGGACCGCGTAGCTCCGTCGCGCGCCGCGCCGGCTCTCGGCGTCGTCGTGCGCGCTCACGCCGAGCCCGCGCAGCGTCCCGCCCACCGACCAGCGCGAGCGGATCGGGATGCGGATCGACGCGCCGGGGGCCAGGGGCAAGAGCTCGAGCCGAAGCACGTTGCCCTCCATCGCGGGGGGCGAGGCGATGATCGACGCGAGCCCCTCACGGGTGGCCTCGTCGAGCTCGGTGCCAGCGGGCATCTGAATCTCCACGACCGGCCTGACAGCGACCCGGGTGCCTCGGTTCCGAACTCGGAGAGAAAGTGCGGAGCGGGTCTCGCGCGCCCCGGCCTCACCGGTCCACTCGAGGCTCATGCGCGCCTCGTTCAGCGGGCGCACGTCCCACGGCACTGCGTAGCGCGCGTTCACCTCGAGCAGCGCGATCGCGCCCTCGGCGAGCGTCGCGACCACCCGGTGGCTGCCGGGCCGCGAGAGCAGCTCCGAGGTGGCGAACAAGCCGCCCGCGCTGTCGGTGGCGAGCTCGATCGGGGTGCCGTCGATCGTGAGCGACGAGGCCCCCGTGATCGGGCCGCTCACCACCAGCGCCGCCGCCGCGCACGCGAGCGCCCGGCTCTGCGTCGTCCACAGACCGGCGCCGCGCGCCACGTCCGCCATCGCGCGCAAGAGCGGCAGCGCCTCACCGTTGCGGTGCCGCCCGATGTACGCGAGCGCCAGCAGCGCGGTCGGGTGGATGCGCGGCTCGATCGAGCCGTCCTCGCTGTCCGGCTCGAGCCACGCGAGCTCGCCCACCGAGATCACCGACCGCTGGAGGCGGCGGAGCATCTCGTCGGCGCGCGCATCGGCGCCGCTGCTGCCGGGGAACGCGCCCGAGGCGAGCGCGAGCGCCGCCGCGACCCGCGCGAACGTCTCGGGCTGCTCGACCGCGACGGCGCCTTCTTCTCCTGCGGCCCGCGCGAGCACGTCACCGACCGCGACCAGATCCGCGCGCAGATCGGCGCGCGCCGTCGAGCGCAGCGCAGGCGCGAGCGCCAAGAGCACCCACGACGCCTCGTCCCGCGTCAGCGGCGGGGCGTAGCCGCCATGGTACGAGGTGTAGAGGTCGCTCGGCGTGCCCACCCCGAGCTGATCGGAGAGGAAGCGCAAGATCGTCGAGGCCTGCTCGTCCGTGAGGCGCTCGCTGTCGAAGAGCGCGCCGAGCACGAGCGCCATCTGGAGGTTGCTGCGGCCGTAGTACGCGCGCGCGTCGCCGTAGCGCTCGTAGCTCGCCCACGGCACGAGCTGATCCGCGAGCGCGGGCGGCAGGTCCTGGCCCGCGATCGCGATCGCCCAGCTGGCCCACGGCGCGTCCGCGACGCCCCACTCCGCGGGCGCTCCGAAGATCGCGCCCGCGACGCGGATGCGGATCTCCGCGGGGCCCCGGCTGCTGGCGTTCGAAGGCACGGTCAGCTCGAGCTCACCGCGGCTCTCGACGAGCTCCTCGCTCACGTCGCGCACCAGGCGCGCGTCCTCCACCACCGTCAGCGGACGCCGGACCGCGTCGAGCGCGGCGCCGTCGCCTCCGTCGCGGCGGCACTGGATGACCAGCGATCCCACGCCGGCGCGCGTCGGCTGGACCTCGACGATCGCGTCCCGCGCTTCGCCCGCCGGGATCTCCAGCGCGCTCGCCGCGCCGAGCGTGACCCCGACCTCGCCCTCGCTCGTCACGTCGAAGCGCACCCGGAGCACCTCGGCGCTGCGGTTGACCACGCGCACGGGCATGCGGATCGCGTCGCCCACGATCGCCATCTCGGGCACCGGCGCGTCGATCTCCGCCTCCTGCTCGACGCGGATGGTGGTGCGGCCCGAGCTGGTCCAGCCCGAGCCCGACCAGCCGATCGCCTCGATGCGGTAGGTGGTGATCGCATCCGCCAAGGGGATCTCGACGCTCGCGTTGCCGTTGCCATCGAGCGCCACCTCGCCGACGAAGTGCAACGTCGCGGGGAAGTCCTCGCGGATGACCGCCGCCATCGTGGCGAAGCGTCCGTCGCCCTCCTCGCGATCGTCCACGTCGAGGATCCCATCTGCGTCGTGGTCCGCGCGCGAGCGCTCGTACCCCGTGCTCTCGTCCATCGCGTACTCGGCCTCGGCGGCCGCCATGCGCGCCGGCATCGCCGAGGGCGCCGACGCCGAGGCGCCCGAGGCGGCCATGCCGCCGCCTCGCCCGTAGCCCGCGCCGTCGCCCATCGCCCCTTCGAGCAGCGCCTCCATCGGCACCGACGACTCCGAGCTCGTCGCGGTGACCACGCCGCCGCGGCGCTCTTCGTCCGCGGCCAAGCCCAAGCGCGAGTACGCCTGCGCCATCGCCGCGAGCACCGCGGTGCCTGGCGAGATGCGCGAGAGCATCGTCATCAGCTGATCTTCCCCGCTCGCCACCGCGTACGGCGTGCCGGTGGGGATCGCGCGCGCGAACGGATCGCGCACGTCGTCCGCGTTGCCCGCGACGCCGTCGGGTCCCGGCGAGCTGAGCTCGAAGTCGAGCGCCCGCTCGGAGACCGCGATCGCCGGAGCCCGCCCAGTGACGCGACGGAACGCGTAGGGCCGGCCCCAGGGATCGCTGAGCTGCTCTTGGCTGATCATGCCGAGCTGCACGAGGAGCGAGAGCCAGCGCTCGGGAGGCTGACCCGCCGACGCGCGCGCCGCGCCCTCGTCATCCGGGTTGCCCAGGCGCGAGAGCGCGAGGGTCAAGAAGACCAGGCGGTTGCGCGCCACCCGGCGCGCGATCGAGTCGAACGAGAAGCTGCTGTCCGCGTCGTGCAGCATCGCGGGCGTCATGGGCAGCCCGCCGAGCGTCAGCGGCTCGCTCACGTAGCCCATCTCCTCGAGCACTTGCAGCGCATCAGGGGTGAAGTCGGGGCGCGCGCCTCGGCGGATGATCCGATCGCGCTGCTCGGCGTCCCAGCTCGCCGACTCGTTCACGATGCTCTCGAGCATCATCATCGGCCCGGTGATCCCGGTGCGCATCAGCTCCTCGCGCATCGCGACCGGATCCCGCAGGACGCCCTCGAGGCCGCTGCCCCAGCCCCGCACGTCCCAGGGCTCGACGACGATCGGCGGCGCGCCGACGACCTCGCCCTCCATCGGCGTGCCCGCCGCCAACGTCGCGCGCACCAAGAGCGCGTCGGCGGGCGCGATGCTCCCTCGGGTGGCCGCGCGGAGCTCGCCGCCGATCACCTCGAGCGCGTAGTCGCTCTCGCCCGCGTGCTGCGCCTCGTCCCGGGCGACGAGCGTAGCCCAGCCGCCGCCCCGCGGCGCGACGTGGGTCGCTAGCTCGACGCGGGCCGGCTCGCGCACCCGATGGATCGGACGATCGGGCGTCACGTCGAGCGCGAACGCGTCGGCGGGACGCACGAGGATCTGGGCGCGCGTGCCGGTCCCGAGCAGCGTCTCGCCCTCCGCGTCGTACGCGCCGCGCGCGCTCTCGGGCGCCACGGCGCGGGCCCGCAGATCCACGATGCCGATCACGTCGGGCAAGGTGATGCGAGCGCGGCTGTCGCTGGGATCGGCCCAGGTGAACGCGAGCGATCGATCTTGGTAGAGCGCCTCGATCAGCACCGCGCGCCCGCTCGCGGCGGGACGTCGGAAGAGCTCGACCTCGAGCGTCCCGCCCGGGGCGCCGGTGAGATCGCGCGCGCGCACCAGCACCTCGGCCTCGAGCGACACCGGCACGCACACGCTCGCGACGACCGAGGGCGTGGTCTGCACTTCGACCTCGAACGACGTGCTGGTCACCGACGCACACGCGCCGCCTTCCATCCGCGCCGCCGCGCCCCGCGGCAGCCGCACGTCGAGCACCGCGAGCCCGTGCGCGTCGGTCGTGACCGCCGCGTGGCCGTTCGGCAGGCCGAGGCCGCGCACCTCGAGCCCGATGCCTGCGCGCACCGGGTTGCCCAGCGGATCGGTGACGGAGAGATAGAGCTCGCTCGACAGCTCGGGCACGAGACCACCCGCTTCGGGCGTCGCGTCGATGATGAAGGGGCTGCGCGCCAGCGTGTAGTACGCGGTGGCCACCGCGGTGCCGTACGAGGGATGCACCACGCGCGCGAACGCGCTGACGGTCTGGTGATCGCCGGACAAGTAGCTCGGCGCGGGCGTGTCGATGACGGCCGTTCCGTCGCTGCCCGTGGTGAGCGTGACGGCGGTGGGGAAGTCGCCCGACGCGTAGAACTCGACGCTCGCGTTGCGCACCGGCGTGCCCGACGGAGTGCTCACCCGAACGGTGCCGCGCACGTTGCCACCGGGCGAGACGAGCCGCGTGCTCAGCTCGATGCTCATCATGATCCGCTCGAGCGTCCGCTCGAAGACCTCGATCGATCGCACCACCGGCACCACCAGCTCGTCGCTCTCGACGGTGACGCGATAGTTGCCAGGCGCCGCGGTCTCGGCGAGCGGAACGTCGATGCTCACCGCGCCGCTCGCGCGGGTGCGGGTCTCGGTGCGCGAGAGCTCTGCGCCGTTGGGATCGTGCAGCGTGACCACGACCGGTCGGTCACCGACGGGCTGGCCGGTGCGCGCCTGCACCATCCGGCTCCACACGTGGACGACCTCACCGGGCTCGTAGCGATCTCGATCGGTGAGCACCTGGAGCTGACGGGGCGTGAGCACGCCGTAGCCGAGCGGGAACGCGCGCCCCGGCGCGCCCGGACGACGCACGCGAACGACGAGCGCGGGGCTCGCGAGGTCGAGGTCGGGCGTGGGCAGCTCGATCTCGAAGCGGCCGCCGCTTCCCGAGCGCACCGTGCGCTGCTCGATCACCCGGCGCGACGCGCCGTCGGGAGTCGCTGCCTCGAGGCTGAGGGTGACCTCGAGACCCGACGTCGCGCGCAAGCCCGCGAGGCCCGAGACCTCGTAGCTGATGCCGGCGAGCCGGAGCACGCTGCCGCGCTCGGTCGCCGTCGCGCCCGTGATCGCGAGCTCGTAGCCCACGTTGCCGCCTTCGACGCCGCTCTGTACCTCGATGGGCTCGGGGACGGCGATGCGTCGCCGCGACGGCGAGCCCTCGTCGGGCGCCGCGATCGCTGCGGCGACCGCGGTGCCGCCGGCCGCGCGATCGCCGTAGTACGACTCGATCGCGTCACCGAGCGCGTCGCGTCGGACCCGCCTGCCATCGTCTTGCGCGCGCGCCGGCGCGTCACTGGAGAGAAGGACGCCGAGCGCACTCGCGAGCAGCACGGCGACGGTGAGAGGACGAAACCAGACTCGGTGCATGAAGTGAACCTCGAGGGCGCAGGCGGACGAGAGCGACTTGGAACCCCTCAGACGCGCGGCAACGCTACTCGGTCCGAGCGGCGTTGTCGCGATCGAAGGGGGCACGTCACGGGGGTCATCGAGGCGCTCCGACCCCACGCCGAGACGGGGTCTTGGCAGCGGCGTGCGCGACGAGGCCTGGAGGCGGACGAAGGCCCGTTTCGACGTCGCTTCAGCGCGCACTCGCCGATGCGCGATCGAGCGCGTCGCCCCGTCGGTCACGAACGAGCGGCTCGCGGCCACGTGCGTGCCGCCGCTCGGAGCGGTGGCCTCACGGAGCACGACGGCTACAGTCGCGCCCTCATGCCGTCCGTGCGCGCTTCGCTCTACTCCACACTCGCTGCCTCCATCGTTCATCTCGGCGCGCTCGCCGGATGCGGCGGTGGACCTCCGACCATCGACGTCGACGCCGGCTGCGGCGAGCCCGGCGTGCCCGCCGATCAGCCCGCGCTGCTCTGCCCCGAGTCGATCGATCTCGGATGCGTCGGCGAAGCGGGCGCGACGCTCGAGTACCCGACGAGCACGGCGTCGTGCGATGGCTCGGCGGTCACCGTGAGCTGCGACGTCCCGTCCGGCAGCACCGTCGCGCCGCTGGCGACCGGCTACGTGCGCTGCACGGCGACCGCGCCGAGCGGCGCGATCGCGAGCTGCGTGTTCCCCGTCGAGCGACAGATCGAGGGGGCGCCGCAGCTGGTGTGCCCTCCGACCGAGACCGCGGCGTGCGTGTTCGGAGGGACCTCGGTGCCGCTGCGCCCCGCGCGCATCGCCGCCGGCTGTGATGGGAGCACGATCGGCGCGCCCGCGAGCGACGCGCCGCCGCTCTTCGTCGGCGGCACGACGACCGTCACCCACGCGGTGATGGTGAGCGACACCGAGTTCGTGACCTGCGAGCAAGAGATCGTGATCATCGACACCGAGGCGCCGGTGATGACGTGCCCCACGGCGCCGCAGTCGATCATCCGCAGCGAGCTCAGCGAGATCATCCCGAACTTCGCGCCGACCACGATCTCGGACAACTGCGACGACCGCATCTCCATCAACGTCTCGCCGCGCCCCACCGGCCGCGGCACGACGCCCGTCGTGGTCACCGCCGCGGACGACGCGGGCAACACGACCACCTGCGACGCGTTCATCCGGGTCTTCGACGTGTTCGCGGTGCAGAACCTCCGCGTCGAGAGCGCCTCGCCGGTCACCCTCGCGTGGGACGAGCTCGTCGACCTCGACACCGAGGAGCTCGCGATCGAGCGCGCGACCGCGATGACGGGACCGTTCACCGAGCTCGAGCGCATCGACGCGACGGAGACGAGCTACGTCGACGCGACGGCCGGCAGCGAGCGTGTCTTTTATCGCGTCGTGTCCTACGGCCCCTCGACGCTGCGCGGCGGCACCTCGTCGGTGATCGCCCATCCCGCGCTGTGATGCGCGCCGCGCGCCGCTCGACGCTCGAGCCGCGTCGCGTAACGCCTCGCGCAGCCGCCGCGAAACACCGCCCATGCAACGGCGCAGCTTCCTCGTCGGCCTCTCGATCGTCCCGATCCTCGCAGCGTGTGACGAGGCCGAGAGCCAGGCGGTGCCCGAGGGACCGTGGCCCGGCCCGAGCACCCCGCGCTCGTACGTGACGAGCCCTCCGCCGCCCCTCGGCGAGCGCCTGGTGCTGAGCGACGCCGAGTGGCGCCAGCGCCTGACCCGCGCGCAGTACGACATCCTTCGCCGCGAGCGCACCGAGCCTTCGTTCTCCTGCGAGCTGTGGCAGGAGCACCGCGAGGGCCGCTTCTACTGCGGAGGCTGTGGCGCCCCGCTCTTCTCGTCGGAGCACAAGTTCGAGTCGGGCACCGGCTGGGCCTCGTTCTATCGGCCCATCGAGCCGGGCCGCATCACCGAGCACCGCGATCTGAGCCACGGCATGGTGCGCACCGAGGTGCGCTGCGCGAGCTGCGACGGACACCTCGGTCATCTCTTCGACGACGGACCGCCGCCGACGGGTCAGCGCTACTGCATCAACGGCAGCATCCTCGAGTTCATCCCCGCCGCCTGAGCCGGCGCTCGAGCGCGCCCGCCTCGCGTGACCGTTGTTTGCGCGGAGCCGATGGTCCACAGTCTCGGCCTCGTGGGCATCGGCTCGATCACGCTCGGCACCTTGTCGTTCCTCTGCATGGTCGCCGGGATCTTCCTCGTGTGGGTGCCCTTCCTCGGCGCGATGCTCGGCTTCCTCGCGCCCGTGCTCGCGCTCTTGGGGATCGTGCTGGGCGGCGTCGCGCTCTCTCGCGCGCGAGAAGGCGGGCACGAGAACGAGAACCTCGCGATCGGCGGCCTCATCACCAGCATCGTCGCGTTCGTGCCGTCGACGCTCGTCGCCATCACGTGCAGCATGTGCAGCGCGTGCTGGACCGGCCTGGTGCTCACGCCGCCGACCGACACCGGGCCCCGCGCGGTCTTCCCCGACGCCGGGCCCAGCACGTGGGGCGCGCCGCCCGCGTGGCCCGCGCCGCCCGGCACGATGCCACCCGGCACGATGCCGCCCGGCACGATGCCCCCCGGCACGATGCCGCCGGGGACGATGCCGACGACGCCAGGGACCGTGCCGCCCGGCACGATGCCGACGACGCCGGGGACCGTGCCGCCCGGCACGATGCCGACGGTGCCTACGCCCCCTGGCGCGACCACACCTTCGACGGATCCACCGCCCAGCGAAGAAGGTACGCCGTCAGTCGAGGGCACGCCGTCACTCGAGGGCACGCCGGCGCTCCCGCCTCCGCCGCTGCCGCCGGGCCCGAACGTTCGCTCGCACTGAGGCGCGTGGACCCGATCCTCACCGAGTTCTCCGTCTTCGGCGTGACCCGTCCCATCGGCGGCTACGGCCTCGCGGTCACCCTCGGCATCTTGGTGAGCGCGGCGGTCGCAGCCCGCGCCGCGCACCGCGCAGGCGAAGACGTCGGCGCGACGATCGCGACGATCGGCTACGCGACGATGGCCGGGTTCTTCGGGGCGCTGGTGCTCTTCGCGATCGTCGAGTGGGCCCGCACCGGGGATCCGCTCGCGATCCTCGATCACGGCGGTCTGGTCTTCTACGGCGCGGTGCCGACCGCGCTCGGTGCGGTGGTCCTCGCGGGTCGCTCGTTCGGGCTTCCGTGGCTCAAGATCGTCGACCTCTCGATCCCCGGCATCGCGATGGGCCACGCGCTGGGGCGCATCGGGTGCTTTCTCGGAGGGTGCTGCTTCGGCGCGGAGTGGGACGGCCCCTGGGCCGCGATCGCGACGCACCCGCTCGCGGCCTCGGCGCATCCCTCGGTGCCCCGCCACCCGGTGCAGCTGTACGAGTCGCTCGGGCTCCTTGTGCTCGCCGCGATCTTCACGTTCACCAAGCCCAGCAAGGTCGGCGACGGAGGGCGTGCGCTGAGCTACGTGGCGCTCTACGCGGTGCTGCGCTTCTCGGTGGAGCAGCTCCGCGCCGACACCATCCGCGGCGTGTTCTTCGGGCTCTCGACCTCGATGA
>CAYZQM010000128.1:0-9293 GCA_964480175.1 uncultured Sandaracinaceae bacterium | reverse complement strand
TCTCGCTCGCGCTGCTCGGCGGCGCGCTCGTCCTCGGCGCGCGGGTCCACCGCGCGCGGGCCGCGACGTGATGCGCGCGCTCGCGGCGGCGCTCGCGTGCCTCGCGGTCGGCGCCTCGCTCGCCCGGGTCGACGCACAGCGCGACGCGGTGCTCGGAGGGGATCGGGTGATGATCGCGAGCGGCGACATCGTGATGGGCGCGCGCGAGGACGGCCTGCGCAGGGCGATCGATCTCTGCCGTCGCGAGAGCCGCTTCGACGGCGGCGCGAGCTGCACCCTCGAGCGCTTCGCGAGCGAGGTCGAGACCCGCATCGCGCACGTCGCCGCGTTCGCCATCGATCGCCACGAGGTCACCCGCGCGCGCCACCGTGCGTGCGTGCTCGCGGGCCGCTGCCGCCCCAGCCTCGATCCCGAGACGGAGCGCGACGAGCGCCTGCCCGTCGTCGGGCTCGCGCTCTCGGAGGCCGAGGCGTTCTGTGCGTTCGCAGGCGGCCGCTTGCCCACGGAAGAAGAGTGGACCCGGGCAGCACGGGGCGACGACGAGCGCACGTTTCCGTGGGGCGACGCGCTCGATCTCGGACGCGGCAACCACGGACGTCCGCCCATCCTCGAGGACCGCTCCGACGGCTTTGCGGGCGCGGCGCCCGTGGGATCGTTCCCATCCGGCGCGAGCCCCTTCGGCGTGCTCGACATGGCGGGCAACGTCTGGGAGTGGACCTCGAGCCCGCCGAGCGCGAGCGACCTCGCGCTGCTCGGCGGTCCCGCGACGGCGAGCGCCTACCGCGTGCTGCGCGGCGGATCGTTCTTGCACCCGGCGTATGCGATGCGGGTCACGGCGCGGAACTTCTTGGCGCCGATCGGCCTGCGCACGGCGGACCTGGGCGTGCGCTGCGCGTACGACGTGCCCTGACGCTCGCGAACACCCACGCGGGTTGAAGACGCGCCGAACGGGCGTACACCCGGGGTCCATGCAGAAGCGGGTCGGCATCGGTTTCCTCAAGGGCCTCCTCGTCGGCCTCGCGGTCGGGGTGGGCGTCGAGGGGTTCCTGCACTGGCCGCTGCCGAGCGGCGGCCTCTTGGCGTACCTGCTCGCGATCGGCGTAGGCGGCACGGCAGGCGTCTTCGGGGGACGCGCGCCGTGGAAGGAAGGCGCCTGGCTCGAGGCCGCGCTGAAGATGGCGGTGGGCGCCGCGGCCGGCGCGTTCCTCTACTGGCTCGCATCCCGGTACGCGTCGTTCGAGCTGCCGTGGATCGGCGGCGCGCGCCGCTGGACCTCGATCGCGCCCCTCTTCTTGGCGCCGATCGGCGCGATCTACGGCGCGATCGTGGAGCTCGACCACGACGAGGGGCCAGCGCCGAAGGCCGCGAGCAAGAGCGCGTCCGCCTCCTCGAGCAAGAGCTCGCCCAAGATGCGGGTCTCGTCGGTCGCGGACACGGAGCTCGACGAAGGCGCGCGCTCCTCGCGCAGCGCCCGTCGCTGAGCCTCCCGAAAAAAAGATTGGCAACGCTCTCCGGGACCTCGCGATGAGAGCCCCCGCCGGCCGAAGCATCGGTCGGCCAACACTCATCAGGAGCATCCCATGACGACGATCGACACCACCCTGGACGTGCGCGTGAGCGAGACCGCCCCCCGCACCACCCCTGCCCCCACCGAGCGCATGTTCCGCGAGGCCCTGCGCGACGGAGCGGGCGTCCTGCTCGACGGCGTCGAGCACGCAGCGGGCTCGCTGCCGGGCGGCGCGGCCGTGACCGCGGCGACGGGCGCGCTCACCAGCGCAGCCGGCGGCGGCAGCGGCGCGCGTAGCGGCACGAGCGGCCTCGGCAGCAGCATGGACGACGCGCTCACCCGCTCCTCGATGCAGCAGATGGAGCTGCTCGAGCTGCAGCAGCGGATGCAGGACGAGAACCAGCGCTTCACGACGCTCTCGAACGTGCTCAAGGCCGAGCACGAGACCGCCAAGACCGCGATCGGCAACATCCGCTGAGCGCGCCACCCATCGATGACGGGCCTTGCCGTCGGCGGGCCCCACTCTGTACTCTCCCGGAGGTTTTCCCATGACCGATCCCATCAAGCGCGGCGGCGGCGACGGCCCCGTGGATCCCAGCGCCACCGAAGGGGTGGGCGGGGCGGCGGGTCCGCGCACCGAGGGCTTCCGCGAGGCGCTCGCCACCGAGTCGCCGTCGTCCCAGGCGCCCGCCACGGCGAGCACCGGCGCCAGCGAGCTCACCCGGCTCGCGGAGCAGGTGCAGTCCGGCGCGCTGACGCCGGAGCAAGCGATCGACGCGCTCGTCGAGCGCCAGCTCGCGAGCCCGATGGCGCAGCTCCTCGCGCCCGCCCAGCGAGCGCAGCTCGAGTCCGTGCTGCGCGCGCGACTGGCGGAGGATCCCACCCTCATCGCGCTCGGGCGCGATCTTTCGCGAGGTCGATGAACGTCGTGCTGCTCTCCGAATCCCGTCTCGTTCACCGCGTACGGCGAGCCCCATGGACCCTCGGGTTCATGGGGCTGCTGTGCGTGCTCGCGCTGTCTCGTCCCGCCCTGGCGCACGCCCAAGACGAAGACGAGGGCGGCGGCGGGCCCCGGCGCATCGCCACGTCCGACACGAGCGACGGATCGGGCGAGGCGACGTCGGGCGTCGCCGTCCCGGACGCGGGCGCCCCGCGGTTTCGGATCTACGTGGTCGCGGTGCCCATGGCGGACGGCCTCGACGCGGTGGCGCAGCGCGCGGGCGCGGCGGCGCGCGCCGCGCTGCGGGGCGTGCCGAACGTCGACTGGCAGCACCCCGATCAGCTCTTCCTCGGCTACGACGACGACGCGCTCACCCGGATCGAGAGCGCGCGGGCGCGGCTCGCCGAGGGCAGGCAGGCGTACCTGAACTTCGAGCTCGATCAGGCCGCGGCGCTGCTCGAGGCTTCCGTCGCCGACTTCGATCACTCCGCGGGCGCGCTCGAGGATCCTCAGGAGCTCGCCGATGCGCTGGTGTTCTTGGGCTCGTCGCTGGCCCTCAACGGGCGCACCCGCGACGCGGTGCGGATCTTCTCCCGCTTGCACGTGCAGATGCCGCACGTCTCGCCCGACCCCGCGATCTTCCCGCCCGAGGTGATCACCAGCTTCGAGTCGGCGCGCCCCCGCGACGCCGCGAACGCGGGCGCATCGATCACCATCGAGAGTGACCCGCCCGGCGCGATCGCCTACGTCGACTTCGTCGCGCGCGGTGTCACCCCGCTCACCGTGAGCGGGCTGCGCGGCGGCGACCACGTCGTGCGCGTCTCGCGCCCCGGCGCCACGCCCTTCTACCAGACCGTCAGCGTGCGCCCGCACCGCAGCGCCGAGACCAGCGCGTTCTTGGTGGACGATCCGCGCGCGGTCGGTCTCAACGAGTCGCTCCTCTCCGCGCGCGACGCGGACGTCTCGGCGCTCGGCGACACGGGCTCGCTCCGCGACATCGCGACGGTGCTCGAGCTCGATCGGATCGCTCTCATCCGCGCCTCGAGCGCCGACTCCGACGATCAGGTCGCGCTCGAGCTGGTGGTCTTCGACGTCGCCACCGGTCGTCGCTTGGTGCGGGGCGCGGGCAACGCGCCCACCGCGATCGGCGAGCTCGAGCCCGCGGTGCACCACCTCGTCTCGGGATCGCTCGCGGCCGCCGCGACGGTGCGCGCGGAGACGGAGACCCACACCGAGCCCGTCGACGAAGAGCTGCCCTTCGAGCGCCACGAGGAACCCCCTCCGACCGGGGGCGGCTCGATCGTCGAGGAGTGGTGGTTCTGGACGATCATCGGCGTCGCCGTCGTCGGCGCGGGCGTCGGCATCGGGGCGGGCGTCGCTGCCTCCGAAGGCGGCGGCCTCGGTCAGGATCCCAACGGCCACGTGGTGCTGGAGTTCTGATGCGCGTCCATCGTGGATCGTCGCGGGCGCTCGTGCGCCTCGCTGCTCGGCGTCACGCCTCGCTCGCGCTCGCGCTCGTCCTCTCGAGCACGGCGCTCCCTGCCCTCGCCCAAGACGAAGGCGACGAAGACACCCACAGCGTCGCGACCACCGCGCTCATCCTCCCCGAAGGCGGCGCCACCGAGGGCGACGCCGCGCGCGTGAGCATCGGCGTTCGGCGTGGGCTCGGTGAGGTCTCGGGGGTCCGCTTCATCCACCCGGTCGACGTGCTCTCGCCTCCGGAGATCAGCGAGGACCTCGCGTTCTCCTTCGACGAGCTCGAGCCGCTCGCGGATCAGGTCCGCACGGGCGACGCGCGGGACGTCGCGGATCGCGCCGCGACCTTGATCGATCTGTTCGAGCAGAACCTCCTCGCCGTCCGCCGCGAGCAGCTCATCGACGCGTACATGCTCCGCGGCGTCGCCCTCTGTCGGCTGAACCGTGGACGCGACGCCGAGGGTGTGTTCGCCCGGGTCGTCGTCTTTCGCGAGGGCTACGAGTACGACACGTCCCGCTACCCCGAGGAGTGCGCCGACACGTTCGCGCAAGTGCGCGAGCGGACCCTCGCGGGTCCCCGCGCGACGCTCGAGGTGAGCAGCGAGCCCGAGGGTGCCGAGATCTACGTCGATGGCCGCAGCTACGGTCCCTCTCCCGTCCTCGTCGACGACCTGCTCGTCGGCGATCACTACGTGACCATCAAGCACATCGCGTCGATCAAGGGCGTCGAGCGCGCGACCGTGAACCGCGGAGGAAGCAGCGTGCACTACGCGCTGCTGCCCAACGAGCGCTCCGCGCTGGTCGCGTCCGGCGAGGCGACCTCCGCGCTGCGGGGCGAGCTCGGCGAAGAGCGCGCTGGCTCGGCGATCCGCAGCTTGGGCAACACGCTCGGCGCGGCGCAGGTCGTGCTCGGCGTGGCGCGTCAGGTGGGCGACAGCCTCCACGTGCAGCTCTACCTCTACGACGTGCGCACCCGCTTTCTGCTGAACCGCGCCGAGTTCAACATGACCAGCGACGATGCAGGCGTGGAGATCGCGCGCAGCGCGGCGGTCGAGCTCTACCGCGGCGTCGATCTCACGGGCGCCATCGACGCGCCGATCGACGAGAGCGGCCTGCCGACCACGCGGCCTCCGGAGGTCTGGGAGCAGTGGTGGTTCTGGACTGCGATCGGCGCCGGCGCGGTCGCGATCGGCGTCGGCATCGGCGTCGGCGTAGCGGTCTCCGAGTCGTCCTCCGGACCCCCGCAGGGCTGGGTCCGCTTCGACACCTCCTTCCCCTGAGCGCCGTGGCGCTCGGCCGGCCGCGGAGGATCTCGTCCGAGCGGTGCGCCGCGCTGCTCGCCGCGCTGTCCCTCGGCTGCGCGCCCGACGAGATCGCGCGCCCCGAGCGCGCCCCCGTCCCCGAAGGCGCGGTGGTGCTCGAGTGGAGCGGCGAGACACCGATCGAGGAGGCGCCCGCGATCGAGCCGATCGACGAGGTCGCTGCCCCGGCGGTGCGGCGCACGTTCCTGCCGGCGGCCGGTCCCGATCTCGAGTTCGAGGGAGACGAGCCCGTGGTGGCGCGTCGGATCGTCTACCGGGTCCGCCTCGGCGTGCCCAACATCGTCGGCTCGCCCATCGTCGATCTCGCGCTCCCTGCGGCCGAGCTCTACGTGGACGTGAGCGACACCCGGCTGCGCGCTCGCTTCGTCGGCACCGGCTGGCCCGTCGACGCGGGCTCCGAGGTGCGTCTGCGGGGCGACAGCCCCGGCGCGTACGTGATCGACGGTCACGGCGGTCGCCCGCTCGCGCCCGGCGAGCTGGCGACGTGGTTCGAGGGAGGCGAGCCGAGGCCCGGTCCGCGGGCGTACGTACGACGCGACACCTTCTCGCGATCGCGCGAGGTGATCGCGAGGCCGGGCGATCTCATCTGCGCGCTGGTGGCCGAGTGGGCCGACGACGATCGCGAGTCGATGGCCGCGCGCTGCAACCACAGCGCGCCGATCGCCTTTCGCGTGGGCTTCTTTCGGGGCGAGCGCACCGCCGACGTCCCGATCGAGCTGCCCCGCTCTGCGCTGCGCGCCGACGAGCGCGGCACCCTCCCCGAGGTCGTGGCCACCACGTCGCGCGCCTTCCTCGAGCCCTCGGCGTTGGGCCGTCTTCGCGCGAACGTGCGACCCGGCGACGAGGTGTACCGGCGCGACGAAGGCGAACCGGTCGCCGAAGGGCTGGTCGTCGAGAACCGCTCCGATGGTCGGATGGTGGTGGTCGTCGATGGGATCGCCGTGGGCTGGGTCGACGCCGGTGCGAGCGGCACGTTCATCGGGATCGCACCCGGCCTGCACGAGGTCGGGGCGATGCGTCCGCGCGGCGCGGTGATCATGCGGGCCCGGATCATCGAAGTGCCCGGGAGCACCGTGCTGCGTGCGCGCCCCGTGCGTGATTGATCGCGTCCGGCGCGATCCTGTGTAGTCTCGCGCATCGTGCCGTCGACGAAGTCCGGGACCGCGGGACACCGCCTCGAGGAGATCGCGAAGCTCGCGTCGACGACGCCGCGAAACGTGCGCGCGTACCGCGAGCGCGGGCTGCTTCATCCGCCGCGCTACGAAGGCCGGGTCGCGCTCTACGACGAGACCCACCTCGCGCGCCTGCGCACCATCGCTGCGCTGCTGGAGCGGGGCTACAGCATCCAGAACATCCGCGAGCTCACCACCGCGTGGAAGCAAGGGCAGAAGCTCGAGCACGTGCTCGGCCTGGAGTCCGCGATCACCGCGCCGTTCTCGGCGGAGGCCGCGGAGGTGGTCGATGCCACGCAGCTGCTCGCAGCGCTGGGTGAGTCCGCGACCCCTGCCGTGATCGCGCGCGCGCTCGAGCTCAAGGTGCTCGAGCTGCACGGCGCGGAGCTGCGGGCGCCGAGCCCCCGCCTGCTCGCGGCGGGGCTCGAGCTCATCGAAGCCGGGGTGCCCTTGGACGCGATCCTCGACGAGCTCAGCGTCCTGCGCTCCGCGCTCGATCAGATCGCGCGCCGCTTCGTCGACCTCGCCGCGCGCCACCTCGTCGATGCGCACGGCGACGCGATCCCCCGCGCGACGAAGCGCCTCGAGAAGAGCATCCGGAGGGTGCGCCCCGTCGCAGAGGTCGTGGTCGAGATCGAGTTCTTGCAGTCGCTCGATCGCGAGATCCTCCGCGAGCTCACGGCGCGCCTGGGCACCTTGGCGGGCCGCCGAAAGCGACCCACCAAGAAGCGCTGACGCGCCCGCCATCGAGCGCGCCGCGTTCGATCAGAACGGGATGTCGTCGTCGCCCAGATCGTCGGGCGGCATGTCGTCGCCGCCGCGCGGGCCGCCTCCGCCTCCGCCGCCGCCACCGCGCGGACCGCCGCCGCCACCGCCTCCGCCGCGAGGCCCACCGCCTCCGCCGCCGCCCCCACCGTACGACTGCGCCCAGTCGTCACCGCCTCCGCCGCCGTCGCGCGCGCCGTCACCGCGACCGCCGCCCAGGAGGAGGATCTGGTTCGCGACGATGTCGGTCGCGTAGCGCTTGTTGCCGTCCTTGTCTTGGTAGTCGCGGGTCTGCAGGCGACCTTCGACGTAGATGGTCCGGCCCTTCGCCAGGAACTTGCTGAGGGCCTCGCCCCGATTGCCCCACACGGTGATCGTGTGCCACTCGGTGCGCTCCTGCCGCTCGCCCGCCTTGTTGCTGTAGCGCTCGGTGGTCGCCAGGCGGATGCGGAGCACCGCCTGCCCTCCCTGGGTGTACTTGAGCTCGGGATCCGCCCCGAGGTTGCCGATCAATAGAACCTTGTTGAGACCTTCGGACGCCATGTTTCTCTCCACGTTAGGCTGGCATCCTCGCCAGCCGGGCAGCTGCATCGAACGGAGCGAGCGCGCGTTACGCGCCCACCGCGCATCATGCCTCGCGATCCGGCGAGGCCCCCGCGTTCTCTTCCGAGGGCTCCCCCTCGGCGGCGGCGGCCTTGCCGCCCTTGCGCTTGGCTGGGCGCCCGCCTTCGCGGCCCTCGGCGCCCTTTCGACGCTTGTTCTTGGGGGCGGAGCGGCTCTCCGCCGCCGGAGATCGGGTCTCCGCCGGCGGAGCCGTCGCCCCCACCCGCGCGCCCCGCGCCCGGAGTCTGTCCTTCTTCGCCAGCACGTTCGCCAGCTCCTGGACGATCTGATCGAGCTGCGACTGACACGTCTCCGGGCCGATCTCGCCCGCGTCGCGCTCCGCGCGGAGCGCGTCGGCCCGCGCGATCAGCTCGCGCTCCCTGCGCTCCAGCGCCTCGAGCATGACGCCCCGATCGCGATCGTCGTCCGAGCGACCGAACGCGCGCCGCATCCCGACGGCGAGCACCACGAGCCCGAGCGCGACCGCGATCCACCGCGTGGGACCGGGACCGGGCAGCCCGCGGAGCGAGAAGCGGATCTCCTCGAGCGGCGGATCGCCGGGGCGGCGCATCAGCTCGCTGCCGAGCAATGAGCGCCCGTCGTTCTCGAAGCGCTGCGCGCGCGGGAAGCCGTCGGCGTCGAGCACCAAGCCCTCGGGCGCGTCCGTGATGATGCGGTAGCGCATCGTGCGGAAGGGGTTGCCGATCACCAGCGACGCCTCGGGCGGACTGCCGATCCCGATCGCGTCGAGCCCGAGCCCCGAGGAGTACGGGACGTCGAAGCTGAACGCGATGGTCACCATGCCGGGCGGCAGCGAGCCTCGGAAGGCCACGCCGTGATCGGCGACCTCGGTGATCTCGATCTCGTTGAGCGCCGCTGGCGCGTTGAAGGCCATGAAGCCCTCGGGCAAGCGCATGCGGGTGCCGCCTTCGGGGAAGACGTACGTGGTGTCCTCGCCCGCGTTCACCATCTGCGCTTGCACCACGCAGTGGAGGCGGTCGTCGCGGATCTCGACGATCGTCTGCGCCACGAACTGCAGCAGCTGCCGATCGTCGTGGCTCACCTCGAGGCGGTAGACCCGCACCTGGTAGCCCTGATCGGGCGGCAGCACGAAGGGGTTCGAGGCGTAGCGCGCGCCGTCGTAGTTCACGTACACGCGGTAGGCGTGGCCGCTGCCCGCCACCAGCCCGTCGTAGCGCGCGACGCCCTCGGCATCGGTGGTCGCGGCCTGGCGCTCGGCCGCTCGGCCGCCGCTCATGGTGCCGAGCTCGACCGCGGCGCCCTCGACGGCGCGGCCCAGCACGTCGGCGACCTCGACCCGAACGGTGCCGACGGGGACCTCCTCCGAAGGCGCGACCTGCACGACGTTCGGCGGATGGAAGAGCGACTCGATGTCCCGCGCGCCGTGCGGTCCCGCAGCAGGACCCGCCATCCCCGCGTGCGGATCGGCACCATGCGGATCGACGCCCCGCATGCCCGCGTGCGGATCGGCACCGTGCGGATCGACC
>CAYZQM010000127.1:4553-18533 GCA_964480175.1 uncultured Sandaracinaceae bacterium | reverse complement strand
CAGCAGTTGTTCTTACGCAGGCCCTTACAGGTCAATGGGCGTCGTGCGCCGCGGGGGCGCCGCGGCGGCGCCACCAGGCGATGAGGGCGGGCACGGCCAAGAGCCCGACGATGATGGGGAGCGAGATCTCGGCGGGCACGTGCACCACGTCCGCGATCATCATCTTGATGCCCACGAAGATCAGCACGGCGGCGAGGCCCAGCTTGAGCTCCTCCATCCGGTGGAGGACCCGCGCCAAGAGGAAGTAGAGGCTGCGGAGGCCGAGGATCGCGAAGACGTTGGAGGTGAACACGATGAACGGGTCGGTGCTGATGGCGAGCACCGCGGGGATCGAGTCGAGGGCGAAGACGACGTCGCTCAGCTCCACGAGGATGAGCGCGCCGAGCAGCGGGGTGGCCCGGAGCGCGCCCGGCGTTCCGTCCGCGTTCTTCACCCGGGTCAGGAAGTGCTGCCCGTCCAGCTCCTGCGACATGGGCACGTACTTGCGAACCCAGAGAAAGAGCCTGCCCTCGGTCGGCGCCGCGTCGGCCTTGCTGCGCCACGACCAAAAGAGCTTGAGCCCTCCGAAGATCAGCACGCCGCCGAACAGGTAGATCAGCCAGTGGAACTGGTGCAGCAGCGCGGTGCCCGCGAAGATCATCGCGGCGCGCAGGACGAGCGCGCCGAGGATCCCCCAGAAGAGCACCCGGTGCTGGACCGCGTCGGGGATCTTCATCGCGCTGAAGACCAGGACGAAGACGAAGAGGTTGTCGACCGAGAGCGACTTCTCGACGATGTACGCGGTGAAGTACTCGGAGGCGACCTCGCCACCGGACTGCCAGAAGACCCAGCCGCCGAAGACGCAGGCGAGGGCGATCCAGACGAGGCTCCAGCCGAGCGCCTCGCGGGTGCTCGGCGTGTGCGCCTTGCGCTGGAGCAGGCCCAAGTCCAGCGCGAGCATCACGAGCACGAAGACGAGGAACGCGAGCCAGGCCGTGGGGCTGCCGAGGTCGGTCATGAGATCGCGGGTGTAGCCAGGCCCATGCGAGCCGCCAACCCGCGGGCAGCGCGCTTGCTTCCGACGGAGGCGCGCGCCGCGAGACCTCGAGCCGACCGGCTCAGCTCACTCGATGGGATCGCAGAACATCGGATGACGGCAGAAGCCGTCGCAGCACAGCTGGCCGGGCATGCACGCGCCCTCCGCGACGCAGGCGCCCGCGCCGTCGCACACCTCGCGCATGCACTCGAACACCAACCCGCACGACGTGCCCGCGGGGCTCGGGGTGTTCACGCAGCCGGTCGATGCACTGCAAGCGTCGCTGGTGCAGGGGTTGTTGTCGTTGCACGTGTTCGTCGAGGTTCCGGTGCACGTGCCCGCGACGCAGCGGTCCCCGAGGCTGCACGCGTTGCCGTCGTTGCACGTGCCGCCGTCCGCGACGGGGGTGCTGGTGCACGAGCCCCCGCTGCACACGTCGGTGGTGCAGGGGTTGCCGTCGTTGCAGGTGATCGCCGTGCCTGCGACGCACGCGCCCGCTTGGCAGCGATCACCCGTCGTACACGGGTTGCCGTCGCTGCAGCCCGCGCTGTTGGGGACGTGGGTGCAGCCGGTGCCGGGGACACAGACGGTGTCGGTGCAGGGGTTGCCGTCGTCGGTGCAGGTGACCGGCGCGCGGACGCAGGTCGTGCCCGAGCACGACGCGGTCTCGCAGCTGTCCGCGGGCACGCAGGTCGAGCCGTCGCACGTGCTCCCGGTCTGGCATCCGTTCGTCGCGTCGCACCGCGCGAACGTCCCGGTGCAGCGACGATCGTTCGGGGTGTTCGCGCAGGCGCCGAGCGCGCACGTGTCGTCGGTGCACGCCACCCCGTCGCTGCAGGGGTTGGGCGTGCCCGGGATCAGGACCCCGGCGCTGCAGCGCTCGCCCACGGTGCAGAAGTCGCCGTCGTCGTAGGGCATGTCGAGCGGCACGCTGCTGCAGCCTCCGACGGGATCGCAGAGCTCCGCGGTGCAGGGGTTGCCGTCGTCCTCGCAGCCGCCGGGGGTGCCGGGCGTGCACGCGGTGCCCGTGCAGCGGTCGCCGGTGGTGCACGCGTTGCCGTCGCTGCACGCGCCCGTCCGCGCTTCGTGCTGGCAGCCGCGCGCGCCGGTGCTGCTCTCCGCGCAGTAGTCGGTGGTGCAGGCGTTGCCGTCGTCGCAGCCGCGGGCGACGCACTCGCCGTTGCAGCAGCTCTCGGCCTCGCCACACACCGAGTAGCGGCGGCAGATCGTCCCCTCGCAGGACACGCGCTCGCAGGCCTCGGGAGTGCACGTCGTCGCGGTGTCGCACGTCGCGTACTGACAGCCCGTGTCCGGATCGCAGCGGCCGGATGGATCGACGCTGCACATCGCGTGATCGGGCAGGTAGGTGCAGCCATCGCCGGTGCACACGTCCTGGGTGCAGCGGATGCCGTCGTCGCACACCACGATGTCGCCCGCGGCGCAGCGACCTGCCTCGCAGCGCTCGGTGCCGTTGCAGAAGACGCCGTCGTCGCACGCCTCGTCGGTGGTGCAGGGCAGCGGCGGAGCGTCGGTAGGGACGCCCGCGTCGAGGTCGTCGGGGCCTGCGTCCGGATCCGGATCGACGAGCTGCACGCAGCCGCCGCTGCGGCAGGTGTAGTCGGTGGGGCAGATGATGCCGCGGCAGCGATCCTCGAGGGTGAGCCGCAGGGTGCGGGCCGCGTGCTCGGTGAAGCCGCCTCGGAGGCGCGCGATGGTGATCATCCTGCGGTTCGCGTCGTACGCGATGGCGTCGATCTCGAACGTCCGGGTGACGTCGCCGCCCAGTGGGATGAACGTGAAGTCGCGGGGCCAGTCGATCGGAGCCTCGAAGCGGTACGGGCTGTCGGGCGTCTCGCCGAGGTTGCCTGGCGTGCCCGCCCGCACGATCACCTCGAGGACGCGGGTCTCGGCGCGCACCATCGACTGCGCGTCGACGTACACGGTCACCTGCGTCGCGGGCCGCGGCTCGGCGCAGCCGCTGAGCGCGAGGGCGGTGCACACGGCGATCGAGGGAAGAAAGCGAGACGCGCGAACGCAGGACTCGGACATGGCGCGGAGCATGCTGGAGCGTCCCTCGGAGGTCGAACGAATGCCCGGAGGCATGGAGCGCTCACACGCGTCAGTCAGCGGCTGCATGGGCCTTCGTTCATACTGGCGGCCGATGCCGAACCTTTCCTCGTTGCCCCTCGCCCTCGCGATCCTGTGTGCCGCGCCGAGCGTGGTGGGGGCGCAAGACGCATCGGGCGCGTCCGCGGACGACGCCGAGCTCGACGAGGCCTCGATCGAGGCAGCGCGCGCCGCCGAGGAAGCCGAGGCCCGACAGCAGTTCGACGACGCGCGGCTCGCGTTCGCGGAGGGTCGCAACGAGGTCGCGCTCGCTGCTTTCCAGCGCGCGTACGAGCTGAGCGGGCACCCGGAGCTGCTCTACAACATCGGCCTGGTACACGACCGACTCCGCAACGATCGGGAGGCGCTCGCGTCGTTCGAGCAGTACCTCGAGGAGGTGCCTGCCGCGGAGAACCGGGTCTCGGTCGAGTCGCGCATCCGGGTGCTGCGCGAGTCGATCGAACGCGAAGACGCGCTCGCGGCGGCGGCCGCGTCGTCCGGCGATCGACCGAGCGAAGAAGTGTGGGAGAGCCCCGTCTTCTGGACCCTCATCGGCATCGCCGTGGTGGGCGCGGGCGTGGGGATCGGGGTGGGGGTCGCGCTCTCGCAGGATCCAGGCACCGGCCCGGTGATGCCCGGGCCGAGCGGCGTGGTGATCGAAGCGCTCCGCTTCTGAGCGCATGGTTGCGCTCCGCTTCTGAGCGCGCGTCGCGCGCCGCGCCCGAGCGCGAGGTCGAGGCTCAGCGCAGCGCGTGGATGAAGTCGTCCGAGAGCGCGACGCGGATGAGGTCGGCGAGCTCCGGATCGCCTTCGACCTGCGCGCTGAACGCCTCGGGGCTGCCGAGCCCCACGTCGCTGTGCTTGCGGGCGCGGAGCAAGGCGACGATGGCGACGCGGATGTCGCCGCACGCGAGCAATCCCACGCGGCTCGCGGTGGCGAGGAGCGCGGTGCGGACGGCGTCGCGATCCCAGCTCGCGCCGGCCTGGGCGACGAGCTCGCGGACGTCGCGCTGGGTGCGGACCGGGAGGCTGCGCCACAGCTCGGACGCCAGCTGCGCGGCGTGCTTGTCGACCCGTCCTCCGTCGGCCGGCCCGAACGCGGCTCGCACCGCGTCGAAGAGCGTGGCGGACTCCACGTCGGAGAGGGTCGCCAGGAGCGCGGCGCGCGGCTGCGCGAGCTCGAGGCAGCGCGCGATCGCGAAGCGAAGCTCGGGCTCGCTGCGGGACCAGTCGAGCGGCATCAGCACCGCCGAGGGCGTGGTGCGCAGCACCTGAGGGAGGATGCCGGTGCGCGACGAGAGGAAGACCGGCGTGTCCGCGTGGCTCGCGCGCAGCGAGAGCGCTGCGGAGAGCGCGCGCGAGATCGGCGCGGTCCCATGCACCGCGATGCGGTCGGTGCCGACGACGCCGTGCTGCGCGAGGGACTGGCGGTAGAAAGGAAGCGCCTCGAACAGTCGCTCGAGGATCGCGAAGCACGCCGCGAGCGCGCCGGGCTGGGTGAGTCGCTCCGCGAGCTCGACGCTGCGATCGTCGAGGGCGGTGGGCGGCGGCACCGCGCCCATCGACGTGAGCGAGAGCAGACCGCTCGCGACGTGGTGGATCGCGGCGAGATCGGGCGCCTCGCGGCTGGCCGCCTCGAGCTGCACCAGCAGCTCGAAGCGCGAGGGCGTCTCCATCAAGAGACCTCGGAGCACCGAGGTGGCGATCTGCGACTCGTTCGTCTCGAGGAGGCGCGCCGTGTAGTCCTTCGCGCTCTCGCCGGGGGGCACGATGCTGTTGCGCACCGGCGCGAGCGGCGGAAGCGACGCAGGTCGCGGCGCACCCGGCGGGGTGCTGGCCGGCGCCCATAGCGAGATGCGCGACACGCGGGCAGGGAGGTCGTCGTCGTCACCGATCGCGTCCGGGACGGCGACGGGCGAGCGCGGCGCGCTCGGCACCTCGTCGGGCGGCGTGCTCGCTCGCAAGGGCAGCTCGAGGGGATCGACCTCGAGGTCGGACGCGATGGCGTCGAGCGCAGCAGACCCGGAAGGCTCCTCCCGCGTGGCCTCCGAGGCTGTGCGAGCGTCGGCGATCTCCGCGGGGGCGGCTGCCTCTGCGGCCGCTGTCTCTGCGGCTGCCACTGTCTCTGCGCCTGCTGCTGCCTCTGCTGCCTCTGCTGCCTCTGCTGCTGCTGCCTCTGCTGCTGCTGCCTCTGCTGCTGCTGCTGCTGCTGCGGCTGCCTCCGCCTCTGCTGCTGCTGCTGCTTCTGCCTCTGCTGCTGCCGCCGCTTCCGCAGCCGCGACCCCCGCCGCCTCCGGGCCATCGGACAGCGACGAGAAGTCGTCCTCCGCTTCCCCCTTGGCGGGCAGCGGGGCCACGCCGATCCCCTTGCGCTCGGCGAGGGCGCGCGCCGCCGCGTGCGAGGGATCGGCGGCGAGCGCGCTCACGATCGCATCGCGCGCCGCGCCGTGCTGACCGCGTTGCTCTTGCCACCGACTCAGGTCCAGCCAGGTGTCGGCGATCCGCGTCGCGTCCGCGTCGTCGCCGACGAGCGCTTCGATCGCTTGCTCGGCGCGCGAGACCGCTTCGTCGAGCGCCCCGCGCGCCGCGTGCAGGCGACCCGCCTTCATCAAGAGGCGCGCCTTCTCCTCCCCCATCCACGCGTCCGCCGCGTGTCGCTCGATCTCGGTGAAGAGCTGGCGGTACGCCGCGTCGCCCGCGGCGGCGTCGGTCTCGGACACCGCGTTCGCGAGACGCGCGAGCGCAGGCTCGAGCTCGCTCGAGAACGTCTTCTTCCACTCGGCGACGAGCGCTTCGAACGCGCGCTCCGGGTGCCCGGTCTCTTCTTCCCAGATGCGCACCGCGCGCTCGACGAGCCCGCCGCGCAAGATCGGGTGACGCGCGGCCTCGGCGAGCGCGGTGTAGCCCCGCGCCAGCGCGTCGAGATCCCCGACCTCGCGCGCGACGCGCTCGAGCGCGTTCGCGACCGCGCCCGAGGAGCCGGCCTTGGCGCACGCCTCGACCAGCGCATCGAGCGCCGCGCGCTTGTCACCGCGCCGCTCGAGCCAGCGCGCGCGCCGGTAGGTGAGGGCGCGCCGCCCGCGCTCGCCCATCGCGTGCCCCACCAGGTCCCGGTAGACCGACTCTGCGAGGTCGGTCTGCTTCCGCTCCAGCGCGAGCTGCTCGAAGAGAAGGAGCGTGCGCCCGGTCCAGACGCCGCCGCTCCGCAGGCCTTCGGCCGCGATCGCGAGCGCGCGCTCCGGATCGGCCAGGTGCTTGAGCGCGAGCTCTGCCGCGCGCTCGAAGAGCTTGCCGCTGCTGCCGCGCCGATCCCGATCGGCCGCGCCGGCGCGCGCCTCCGATGCGAGCAGCTCCACCGCGTCGTGGGTCCGACCGAGGGCGACGAGCGCGTCCGCCCGCGCGAGCGTCTGCGCCTCGGTGCTCCCCTCCGGAGAGAGCGCCGCGAGGCGATCGAGGTACTCCCCGGTCTTGGTGTCGTCCCCCAGCACCTGGCTCGAGGCGGCCGCGAGCGAGAGCAGCCCCTTGGCGCGCTCGCTCGGCTCGCCCCCCTCGGCGAGCAGCTCGAGGGTCGCGAAGAGACGATCGTTCTCGCCGGTCTCGGCGAAGAGATGCGAGAGGCGCTCGATGGTCCCTGCTGCGCGCGGCGCGTGCGCGAGCACGCGGAGCAACGTGCGGGCCTCAGCAGCGCGATCCCCCGCGCGTCGCGCGAGCTCCGCGATCTTCTCGAGGTGCGCGACACGCGCCTCGACGTTCTCCCGCGGCGGCAGCAAGAGCTCGAGCGCCGCGCGCTCGTTGGCCGAGTCTCCGTCGCGTCGACCCAGATCGAGGGCCATCGGCCGCAGCGCCTGGCCTGCGGGACCGAAGTACATCGCGGCGCGGCGGGTGAGCTCCGCGGCCCGCGCCACCTCGCCGCGCTCCGCGATGCGGGTGAGCGCCCTTCCGACGGTCGCCACTGCGCGCGACACCGCGCGGGTGTCGGTGAGGATCGCGTGCACCCCGGGCTCGAGGTAGTCGTCGATGCCTCGCGCCAGCGACTCCTCGAGCGCGGCCAGCGTCGGCTCCGGCGAGGTCGGCTCGAGCGAGGCCCACGTGACCGTCGCAGACAAGCTCTGCGCCGCGTCACCGTGCGCCCGTGCGCCCGCAGCCAAGAGCGCAGGCAGCTCGCCGAGCACCGCCTGCACGCGAGGGAGCAAGGTCGTCGGCGCCTCGCCGCGTGCGATCGCGCGGAGGCCGACCAGCGCCGCCAGCCCTTCCGTCGGCGAGAGCGCGAGCGCTTCGTCGGCCGCGCGCGCGGCCTGCGCGATCGCGCCGTTGTCGAGCGCGAGCGATGCCAGGCGCGCGTAGCTCCTCGCGCGAGCGATGTCGGGGAGCTTGGCGAGCGAGGCCTCGCCGCGGAGGCCCTGCACCGCGAGCTCGACCTCGCCGCTGCGCAGACCGAGGCGGCGCAAGCGCACCGAGACCTCGAGGCCCTGCGGCTCGAGGCGTCCCAGCCGAATCGCGGCGTCGCCGGCGGCCTTCGCGTCGCCCGCTTCACACGCCGCGGCGAGCGCGAGGTGCAGCGCGCGCTGGCGCTTCTCCGGGCTGCCGCTGCGCGCGCCCATGCGCGCGGCGCAGCGAAGGATCGCGGGGCCGTCGCCGCGCGCCAGCGCGATGCGCAGCGCGAGATCCTCCGCGTCGTCGCTCGGCACTTCGTCGAGCACGCCCTCCGCGAGCGACATCGCGCGGCTCCGGCCCTCACGCGTCGTCGCGAGCAGGTGCGCGACCTCGAGCGCCGTCGCGCGCTTCGTCGATCCCGTCGCGCCGCGCAAGCGCTCCTGCGCCGCTTCGAGCGCTGCTTCTTCCGCGGCGACCTCGCTGCTGAGCGCCGAAGGCTCGGCCACCTTGCGCTCGCGCATCGCCATCGCGAGGCGACGCGAGCCCTTGGGGATCCCGCCGCCCCACGCGAGCACGAGATCGAAGAGCTGCCGGCGCTCGGTGCCGCCGGGCATGCCGTGCGCGACGTCCTCGATCAGATCGACGAGCACCTCGAGGCCCATCGCGGTGCGCAGCGCCTCCAGCACGTCGCGGCTCCGCGCGAGCGACGCGCCGCCCTCCAGCGCCCGGCGCGCGAGCACCAGCGTCCACTCGGGCCACAGGCCGGCGGCGACGCGCGCCTCGGCCGCACGCAGCGAGAGCTCGGCGTGCGAGTCCTGTCCGCCCCGGAACGCGAGGTCTTCGAGCACCAGCGCGCGCTCGACCGTCAGCCCTGCGGCCTCGAGATCCTCGGCGACCGAGTCGTGCACCACCTCGAGCAGGGGCTCGGTCTCGAGCACCTCGAGCTGGTACTGCGCGGCGATCAGCGGTCGCTCCGCGAGCTCGGCGCGCTCGGCGAGCGAGAGCAGGATGCGCCGTCGCTGATCGAGATCGGTCAGCGCGCGCGCGGCGTTCGCGCGCACGGCGAGCGCCGCCTCGATCTGTCCGCGTGAGGCGAGCGACGACGCGAAGCTCTCCGCGGCGCGCGACTCGTTCGGCGCGAGCAGCCAGGCCTTGGCGATCCAGCCGTGCGCCCGATCGGGGTGGACCTCGTGGCACAGCGATCCTGCCTCGAGCAGATCCCGCATCGCGTCCTGATCGAGGCGGTGGTTCTCCTCGAGCTCGGCCGCGAGCGCGTACGCCTCGGGCAGCGCGGCGCCCACCGACTGCGCGGCGCGGCTGGCGCCGAGCGCATCGGACGGCATGTCGAAGCGGCGACAGAAGAGCGCGTACCAGAGCAGCACCGAGCCGCGCTCGTCCGGGGTCTTGGCGACCGCGACCGCGGCTCGACCGTACGCGAGCGCCACGTCCAGCTGCCCGGCGCCGACGCAGACCTCGGCGGTGCGCTGCAGCAGATCGACGTCCTGCTTGTCGGCAGCCGCGGCCTCGCGATAGCAGCGCGCCGTCTCTTCGATCGCGCCGTGCAGCCGGAGCCACGCGTCGCCGAGCTGACGCCACGCCTTGGCGCGCTCGGCAGGCGGCGCGTTGCGCTCCTCCGCGGCCGCGAGCTTGCGCTCCAGTGGATCGAGCGGGTCGTCGAGCTTGGCGGTCGCCGGCGGGAAGCGAGGTAGATCGAAGCTCGGCGGGATGCTCGGCCGCAGCACCACGCCTGCGCCCGGCGAGAGCTCGAGGGCAGGCGGCTTCATCGGCGGGAGCGACTCACGCATCTCGGCGGCGAGCTGCGCGGGGCTCGGCGCCGGCGGCACGGGCGCGGCGACGATCGCTGGCTCCACCTTCTCGGTCGCGGCGTTCGGATCGACGACGCGCACCAGGCCGGCGCGCGCGAGCGCGGCGAGGCGCGCCGCTGCGCCGGGGCGAGACGAGAGCACGCCAGACACGCGCCGGGCGCGCTTGCCCTCGACCCCGAGCCAGCGCTGCGCCCGCTGAGCGAACGGCGCCTCGACCCACTCGAGCAGGCCCGACGCGCGCGCACCGATCTCTTCGGCTTCCTTCGATCCGAGGCGCTCGAGCGCGTCGAGGACGAGCAGGCCGAGGCTGATCTCCGTCGCTCCGGCCACCGGCTCGCTGGTGCTCGGCTCGAGCGACGGCGAGCCCACGTGCGCGCCGAGCGCGCGCACCAGGCGGTCGAGCCACACCGTGCGGATCGCGTCGTGCACCGTCTCGGCGGGCAGCGCGAGCGCCTCGGTCAGCGCGCTCGACTCGCCGAGCGGCGCGACGCGCGAGAGCGTGGCCTCGTCGATGCGACCCGTCGCGCGCAGGAACTCCGCGACCGATCGATCGCCCTCGCCCCGCGAGACCCCGACGACCCGACCGCGGCGCAGCGTGATCGTGCGCGCTCCCAGCGGCACGACGCCGTCGGCGCCGCGCTCGTCGAGCCCGAGAAGAAATGCAGCCACGGTGCTGGGCTGCGGCGCCCATGAAGCCATGCGTCGAGCACGATAACAGGATCGCGCAGCGCCCCACGAAACTCTTGGCCTGTCGCTGCGCGGGTGTTCCGTGTCGGGCTCGAGCGTCAGCCGCCCATGCTGCGCGCCGCGCAGTTGGCGACCTCGCTGCCGGTGAGGTGATCGAAGACGAAGAGCCCGAACACGGCGCCGATCACGAGCAGCAGCACCAAGCGGACGAGGAAGCGCTTGTCGCGCTGAATCGCGTGATCTTCGAGCGACGCCACGCGGTGATGGTAGCCGAGGAACGGCGTTGAAAGGGTGGGTCCCCTCTGGTACGGATTCGCACCTCTCTTCTCCATCCGCCGTCCCTACTCGATGCGCGGTGCCGGGAGAGACGGCTGTGGGCGACGAGGCGTCGCCCGGTGGAGCAAAGAAGCAAAGATGGCGACGATCGTGAACGTACCCACGCTCGGCGAGAGCGTGGTCGAAGGCACGGTGGGCAAGTGGCTGGTGCAGGAAGGCCAGCAGGTCCAGCGCGAGCAGCCGCTCGTCGAGCTGCTCACCGACAAGACCGACAGCGAGATCCCTTCGCCCACCGCGGGTGTGGTGACGAAGATCCTGGCGAAGGAGGGCGAGACCCTCGCGATCGGCGCGCCGCTCTGCGAGATCGACGAGAGCGCGACGGCGGCCGTCGCGGCCGCACCGAAGGTCGATGCGCCCAAGGCCGCCGAGGCGCCCAAGGTCGCCGCCGAGGCGCCCGCCGCGAGCGAGCCTCCGTCGGCGAGCCCCGCGACGCGCAAGCTCGCGCGCGAGCTCGGCGTGGATCTGGCGACCGTCAAGGGAAGCGGCGCGCACGGGCTCATCACCCAAGACGACGTGACCCGCGCGGCCGCAGCGAAGTCGGCGCCCGCAGCCGCAGCGCCGGCACCCGCCGCCTCGCCGCTCGCGCCGCCGCGAACGCCCGCGATGCCGCCCGGCGCGATCACTCCGTCGAGCGCAGGGATCGTCGGCGCGGTCGCGCCCTCGGGGCTCAACGAGGCGATGCGCGTCCTCGGGGGCACCGCGTCGTTCAAGGTCCCGCCGTACTCCCCCGCGCCCGGCGACAAGGTGGTCCCCTTCTCGCGCCGCCGCCGGATCATCGCGGACCACATGGTCTACTCGAAGTTCGCCTCGCCCCACGTGGTGACCTTCGCGGAGTGTGATCTCCACAAGACCTCGACCCTGCGCGATCAGCACAAGGACGCGAGCAAGAAGGAAGGCGTGAACCTCACCTTCCTCGCGTTCGTGACCGCGGCGGTCGCGAAGGCGCTGCGTGAGATCCCCGCGCTGAACGCGCGCGTCCTCGACGACGCGTACGTCGTGCTCAAGGACATCAACCTCGGCATCGCGGTGGAGACCGACGAGGGCTTGGTCGTCCCGGTCATCCGTCGCGCCGACGAGCTCACGGTGAAGGGCATCGCGCGCGCGGTCGACGAGATCGCCAACAAGGCGCGGACCGGCAACCTCGTCCCCGACGATCTCGCGGGCAAGACGTTCTCGATCTCCAACCCGGGCCGCAAGGGCAACCTCGTGGGCGGCGCGATCATCTCGCAGCCCAACGTCGGCATCCTCCGGATCGGCGAGATCAAGAAGCGAGTCGTCGTCGTCGAGCGCGACGGCGAGGACACGATGGCGATCCACCCCGTCATGTACATGGCGCTGAGCTACGACCACCGCGTCGTCGACGGTGTTGCGGCGAACGCGTTCCTTTGGCGCGTGAACGAGATCCTCTCGCTCGGTCAGTTCGACATCTAGTCGCTTCTGGGGCCGCTTGGGCCCTTGCTGCGCCCGCTTCGCTGCGCTGGCCCTCGCTGCGCTGGCCTTTGGCTTCGCTGCGCTTGGCTTTGTGAAAGCCAGTCCGCTGCGCGGGGCGAATAATTGTCGCGCGGTGGGATCGAGAGGGTCGCGGAGGAGGGGCCGGGGTGGGGGCTCCTCGCTCGGTCAGCATCGAAACTCGTGTGGGCCCTTTCTCCCGCGCGTCTGTTCGTAGCTCGTTCCGACGCGTTCTACTCGGAACCCCCACCCCGGCCCCTTGCTGCACGGTCACGACGGAGCACCGCGCTTTGGGGAGAGAGAAGTGAGAGATCAGGTGGCGGTTGGGCGAGCACTGCCCCTCGAGTGGGTGGCTGTTGAACGCGACGGTCGTGAACGTGAACTTGAACGTGGTCGTGAACGTGAACCGACGTGGACGCCGAGGGCTATGACTACGCCGTCGTCCACCACGACCACCGCGATGCTGTAGGTGCGCGATCGCCCTCCATGCGAGGTCCGACCCGTTCTGCTCGGCGCCCCCCGCCCCCGTTCTTCAGTCCGGCTCGCGCTTCTGCATGAGCTTGTCGTAGAGATGGGTCCCTAGACTTCCGACCATCAGCTGCTCGACCAGGGCCGCGATCTTCGCGCGGTCGACCTCGTTCTCGTAGACGAAGCCGATGCCCATGCCTGGGTCTTCGCCGTCCTCGGCTTGGTCCTTCTGGACGATCCACTGGACCCGCCCCCGGAGCTCCAGCGGCGCCTCGAGGGTGGGGACCGCGAGCTTGAACGTGAACTCGGTGCCGATGGGCAGCGGCTTGTCCGTCTTGATGAAGGTGCCGCCCCTCGAGATGTTCTTCGTGTAGTCGGCGAAGAACGCGTTCAGGCGCTTGTATTCGACGGTCAGCTCGATGGCCATGCGGTCGTGTCCACGTCGCTCGCGACTCACGCGGCGGGATCGTTGCAGCTGCCGCGACGTTTGGCCAGTTCTGCGCGCCCTCGTGCTCGCCGTTGCTCGCCCGTCCAATCGTGCTACTCCGGTTCGCTTCTTTTTTGGCGCTTCCCCCTTCGAGCCGGCGACCGGCCTTGGGTGAGGCGCCTTGGTTTTTCTCGGGGCCCACCGCGTGGTGACCCCGATCCTCGAGCACAGGGCAGACATGTCGACCGAGACCACCCAGGCCAAGACCCCTCCGGCGCGCGACGAAGAGCTCGAGCGGATCGTCGGGGAAGAAGAGCGCACCCTCACGCGGGTGCAGAAGGCGGTCGCGAACCGGGTCCGCCGCGAAGAGATCGGCGGGGCCTCGGGCCCCGACTACGACGCGCAGCTCCTGGCGCTGCGGGATCAGATCCAAGAGGCGCGCCTCGAGGACGTCCCGCCGCTGATCGAGGAGATGGAGCGCCTCACCGAGGTCGCCGCCCGCCGCGCCAAGGTGGTCGAGGGCGCCATCGACGCGGACTCGCCCTACTTCGGGCGCTTGGTCCTCGAGGAGGGCGACAAGAAGCGCGAGGTGCTGATCGGCAAGGCGACGTACATCGACGCGCGCAGCAACACGCGCATCGTCGACTGGCGCGACGCGCCGGTCTCGCGGATCTACTACCGCTACGACGAGGGCGACGAGTACGACGAGGTCTTCGGCGGCCGCGACGTGCAGGGTGAGGTGGTGGTGCGCCGCAGCCTCGCGATCGGCGCGCGCCTCTTGCGCCGCGTCGGCAGCCCGCAGGGCATCTTCATCCGCAACCAGGAGGGCAACTGGCGCCGCGCGGGCGAGTCGACCCGCCTCAAGGGCGGCCAGGGCGCCGCGATGCGCGCGGGCGATCACCACTCGCCCGCCGAGTCGCGGGGCAAGCTCGGCATCGGCGTCGACGACGGTCGTGACGAGAAGTTCCTCCCCGAGATCACGGCGCTGATCGACGCGCGGCAGTTCGAGCTCATCTCGAAGCCCGACGCGGGGCTCGTGGTCATCCAGGGCGGCGCCGGCAGCGGCAAGACCACGATCGGTCTGCACCGCCTCGCCTACCTCGCGTTCCAGGACCCCAAGCGCTTCCGCGCGGACCGCATGCTGGTGATGGTCTTCAACACCGCGCTCGTCCGCTACATCTCGCGCGTCCTGCCGGCGCTCGGGGTCAACGGCGTGCCCGTGGTGACGTTCCCCGGCTGGGCCGAGAAGCTGCGCAAGGGACATTTGCGCGGGCTGCCCGACGACTACGAGA
>CAYZQM010000127.1:0-4543 GCA_964480175.1 uncultured Sandaracinaceae bacterium | reverse complement strand
CCCGCGACGGTGACCCGGGTGAAGAAGCACGCGGCGATGCTGCGGCTCATCGACGACCTGGTGAACGACGTCGCCGATCAGCTCGATCGCCGACTCGCTGCGGCGCTGCAGGGGATCGAGGGCGAAGCGGAGGCGCTCCAGTTCTGGCGCGACAACGATCGCGCATCGCTCGCCGTCCGCCTGGGCCGCCTCGAGCGCTGGGCGTCGGAGTCCGGCACGTCCAGTCGCAGCGACGACGCGGAGCTCGATCTCGACGCGCCGCTGCCCAAGGCGCCGCGCTCCGTGCCGTTGCGTCACGCGATCGAGCGCACCGTGGCGACCGCGCGGCGCGAGCTGCTCGACGTCGCGAGCGCGTGGGCCGACATCCTCACGGACGAGGCGCGTCTGCGCCGCATCTTCGCCGAGCACGGCGACGAGCACGTGGACTCGGAGGATCTCAACACCGCGCTCGCGTGGTGCACCGAGCGCTGCACCCGCGTGATGGGTGAGGTCGAGCGGCACCGCGACGAGGAGAGCCCGAAGAAGGACAAGAAGGCGGCCAAGAAGGGCGAGGAAGACGACGCCTCGCTCCGCGTGGTGGACGGCGAGGCGCCTGCCAAGAAGATGGTCGCGCGCCGCAAGGCCAGCGACGACGACCGCGACGACGACGACGACGACGACGACCGCTCGGTCGGCATCGACGGCGCGTCGGAGGCCGACCCGCCCGCGCTCGATCGGGAGGACGACGCGATCCTGCTCCGGCTGGTGCAGCGCCTCCGCGGGCCGCTGGTGAAGAACAAGGAGCGCGTGCGCTACGAGCACATCCTGATCGACGAGGCGCAGGATCTCTCGCCGGTCGAGATGGCCGTGGTGCTCGGGACCTCGACGAAGGATCGCAGCGTCACCCTCGCGGGCGACACCGCGCAGCGCCTGCACATGGACAACGGCTTCCGCAGCTGGGAGCAGGTGCTGGCCGCGGTGCGCTCGCGCAAGCCCGGTCAGCGCACCCAGCCGCTCGAGCTCACCGAGGTCGAGCCGCTTCGGGTGCAGTACCGCTCGACCCAGCCGATCATCGAGATCGCGCAAGCGGTGCTGGGACCGCTCGCCGATCCCAAGAGCGGCAACGCGATCCGTCCCGGCGCGCCGGTCGAGCTCTTCCGCTTCGCGCAGTCGGGCGAGGCCGTGGGCTTCTTGGGGGAGGCGCTCCGCGATCTGATGCAGACCGAGCCCCGCGCGTCGATCGCGGTGCTCGCGCGCCACGCCGAGCAGGCGGACCTCTACTACAAGGGCCTCAAGAACGCCGAGGTCCCGTACCTGCGCCGCATCGCGGATCAGGACTTCCCCTTCAAGCCCGGCATCGACGTGACCGACGTGCGGCAGGTGAAGGGCCTGGAGTTCGACTACGTGGTGCTGCTCGAGGTCTCGCGCGCGAGCTACCCCGTCAACGACGAGTCGCGGCATCTGCTGCACATCGCGACGACGCGGGCGGCGCATCAGCTCTGGCTCACGTGCACCGGCGAGCCTTCCGACATCTTGCCCGCCGAGCTGCGGGACCGGGCGTTCTGAGCCGTGACGAGCAGCGCGGGCCGCCGTCGCTCGGACCGAGCGTCGATCCCGAGCGGCGCTTCCCGTCGCTCGAGGCCGGCTGGATCCTCTTCGAGGACGAGGCGCTGGTCGCGATCGACAAGCCCGCCTTCGTGCCTTGCCAGAGCGCGCGCGGCGAGGGGGACGATCTGCCGGCGCGGGTGCGCGCGTACCTGCGGGCGCGCGACGGCATCGACGTGTCGCTCGGGGTGCACCAGCGGCTCGACGCGATGACGAGCGGCGTCGTGGTGTACGCCAAGACGACCGAGGCCAACACCGAGCTCGCGGCGTCGTTCGCGCAGCGCACGGTCGAAAAGCGCTACCTCGCGGTCGTGGAGGGGAAGGGCGCGCCGCCCTCGGGTCGCCTCAGCGATCGCATGCGTCACGAGCGCGGCGTCACCCGCCTCGATGGCGCCGGCGACGCCGCAACGTGCACCGTCGCGGTGGTCGAGCAGCGCGACGGACGCGCGCTCCTGTCGATCGATCTGGAGACCGGCCGCACCCACCAGATCCGGGTGCAGCTCGGCTCGCGCGGCTGGCCGATCGTCGGAGACCCGCTCTATGGCGGCGCGCCGGACGCGCGGCTGATGCTGCACGCCGAGCAGCTGACCTTGCCCGGCAGGCCGCCGCTCCAAGCGCCCGTTCCCGCCGCGCTCGATCGCGCGCTCGGCGGCCACACCCGCGATCCCCTCCGCGATCGCGCGCTGCTGCGCGAGCGCTTGCTCGCCGCACGCGAGCGGCGCCATGCGCTCGGGCACGATCGGGAGACCACCGCGTTTCGCCTCGTGCACGCCGAGGCCGACGGTGTGCCGGGCTTGGCGCTCGACGTGTACGGCGACTTCTTGGTGGCCCACCTCTACCGGGACGACATCGACGAGGCGTTGGTCTTCGACGCGCTCGCGGAGCTCGGCTTCTCCGGCATCTACCTGAAGCGCCGCCCTGCGCAGGCGAACGAGCTCGGCGACGAGGGCGCGCGCGCGCTGGCGCCGAGCGAGCCGGTCTGGGGGCAGGCGGCGCCGAACGAAGCGACGATCCTCGAGCACGGGGTGCCGTACGCGGTGAGGCTCGGCGATGGTCTGTCGACGGGGCTCTTCCTCGATCAGCGCGACATGCGCGCGCGCGTCGCCGAGCGCGCCGCGGGCGGACACCTCCTCAACCTCTTCGCGTACACCTGCGGATTCAGCGTCGCGGCCGCGCGACGAGGCGGAAAGACCACGAGCGTCGACGCGAGCAAGGCTGCCCTCGATCGGGGGCGCGCCCAGATCGCCGCGCTCGAGGGCCACGACCCGGCCGACCATCGCTTCTTTCACGACGACGCGTTCGAGGTGCTCGCGCGTCTCGCCCGTCGCGGTGAGCGCTTCGAGGTGATCGTCTGCGATCCGCCGACGTACTCGCGCAGCAAGAAGACGCGCTTCACCTCGAGCCGCTCGCAGTGGCTCGACCTCATGGGCAAGTGCCTGAGCGTGCTCGCGCCGGGTGGGCTCTTGGTCGCGAGCAGCAACGATCAGCGCATCGCCCAGGACGCGTTCCGGCGCATGGCCCACGAAGCGGCGACGCGGGCGAAGGTCGAGATCGCCCAGGCCAAGGACGGGCCCGTGCAAGTGGACTTCCCCGCGGCCTTCGATGGCGCCCGCCACCTGAAGTCGGTCCTCGTGACCCGGCGGTCGTGAGCGCCGAAAGGCCGGGGAAAAACCCAGTTGCCGGCCGCCGCCGCTCGGCTATGGTTGCGCCCCTCTTTCTCCGGGCCCTCGGCCCCTTTCCTCTGGAGCCCTCATGCGGGACCTCATCAAGCTCACCTGCGAGACCTGCAGCCGCGCGAACTACCACACGTCCAAGAACAAGCGGACGATGCCGGAGAAGTTCACGATCAAGAAGTTCTGCAATGCCTGCCGCGCCCACAAGGTGCACAAGGAAGGCAAGATCTCGAAGGGCTGAGCGCGTGCCCTCCGGCGCGCCGCGCACCTTCGACGCCTCTCCCTCGGGGGACGCCTCACGCCACGGCGCGTCCGCGCGCATGCGAGAGGACCTCGAGGAGATGCTCTTTCGGCTCGCCGAGCACGCGCACGGCGAGCCGAAGTTGCGTGCGCGCTTCGTGCGCGCGATCCGGTTGGTGATGCGCGCGTCGATCGCGGAGAAGGCAAGAGGTCGGGATGGTCTCTACCAGTCCCTCCGCGGGGTCGCGCGGCGCTGGGCGCGCTGGCGTGCGCCGCGCTTGATGCGTGCGCTCGGCGTCGATCCCGACGACGCACGATCGCTGGGACGCATCCAGGACTGGGAAGACGAGCTGCTCGGGGTGACCGGACATTGGGAGGCCGGCGCGAGCAAGGCGTGCGCGACCAAGCGCGAGACCGCCTGCCCCTTCGCCGATCTCGCGGCGCGCGATCCCGCGATCTGCACCGAGCTGGTGCACGAGCTCGAGAGCGAGACCTTCCGCGCGCTGAACCCACGCTACCGCTTGGTGCCGCTCACGACGCTGCTCAGCAAGGGCGCCGACCACTGCGCGTTCCGCCACGAGCTCGCTCCGGCCGAGGTCGAGGAAATGAACCCTCCGGGCGGGACGTAAGACAGGCCCGTGGCCCCCCGCTCGCCGCTCGGTAGACGCACCCGCAAGGACGACGACGACGACGCGTTCCGGGTCAGCGATCCTCCCGTCACGGGCGGCACCCCGCTCGGCCTGCGCACGTTCGCGATCGGCTGCGCGCTCAGCATCCTCGGCATCGTGCTCGCCGCGGGCGCGATCGGGCTCGTGGTCGGAGGCTGGCAGCGCTTCGGGCGCCCGGCGGTCGAGACCGCGACGGTCGAGCCGGAGGACGATGGCTTGCCTGGGACGGGCGGCACGGGATCGGTGGGCAACGCGAACACGGGCACGGGCACGAGCCCGGCGCTCGATCCGCTCGCCGACATGCGCCGGCGCTACATCCCCGGGCCGCACGTGCGCCTCGAGGGCATGGTGCCGGGCAACCGCGTGCTCGGAGGCATG
>CAYZQM010000126.1:0-18538 GCA_964480175.1 uncultured Sandaracinaceae bacterium | reverse complement strand
TCTCTGTCTCTGTCTCTGTCTCTGTCTCTGTCTCTGTCTCTGTCTCTGTCTCTGAATCGGCACGGGCACGGGCGCGGGCTCGGGCGCGGGTCTGAACGAGACCATGCCGCCTTTTCACGCTGTCTCTGTCTCCGTCTCTGTATCGGGCGCGGTCTCTGTCCCCAACAACCGCTCCACTCACCGCCGTCGTCGCGCCGCGATGCCCAGCAAAGCCAATCCCAAGATCCACCCCGCTCCCCCGCGCCGCCCCGCTCGACAGCTGCATCCCGCGCTCGTCTCCACCTCGGCACCGACCCCGGCATCCCCACTCCCGCCATCGCCCGGCCCGGCATCCGGCGCCGTGCAAAGGCCGCCCTCGCCGGTCGCGCTCGCGCTCACCCGATCCCATCCGGCCGCGGGATAGACCCGAAGCGCGTCCGCATCCGCCGTGGTGCGCGCGACCGCGAGCACCTCGACGTTCCCGGCGGTGTCGGGCGCGAGGCAGTGCTCGATGGGCTCGCCCTCGCTGCGCCCCACCTCGACGCCGTCGACGTACAAGATCAGCGACGCGATCGAACGCCCGGTCGGCGGCGTGACCCGCGCGACGAGGGGCGCGTCGTCGAATGCCCGACCGTCCTCCAGCCCTTCGATCACCACGGTCGGACGCTCCGCGTACGGCGCGAGCATCGGATCGCCCAGCACGAGGTTCATCCAATAGACGAACGGCATCCTGCCCAGGTACGCCTCGGCCAGCGTCGCGCCGCCGGCGTAGTCGCTCAGGAAGGTGCGCGCGGGAAAGCAGTTGTTCAGCGGCTCGGCCACCGTTCCGTGCGCGCCCGCGGCGCCGGCGCTCACCCAGCGCGCGATCGAGACCTGCGACTCCCCAGTGGCCTCGAAGTTCTGCGGCACCGCGCCGAACGACGTGAGGTTGTCGATCAGCGCGCCGCGCACGTAGGTGTTGCCCTCGATGGTCGTGCCCAGGCGCGCGGTCCCGGTCGCGAAGCCGGCGAGCACCCGCCCGGTCATGTCGGGATCGAAGGCCACCACCTCGCTCGCCACCTCGCGGGCGGTCAGCGCGGTCACGACCTGTGGGTAGAACATGTCGAGCACGCCCCGGGCCGCGTCGGCGCCGTTCATCAGCACGAACGTCCCGGCCTCCTCGTCTTCGCTCTCGGCGCGCAGCGCGACGTCGATCAGCGCCTCGGCGTCCTCGTCGCTGCGCCCGTGCAGCATGGTCACCAGGACCGGCGCGTGGGTCATCGACGGGTTGGTGACCGTGCGGCCCGCCTCGAAGGGCCCGGCCGAGTACAGGTTGCTGAAGCGTGCCCGGGTGCACGGCGAGCCGCCGCAGTCGGTGGCCAGACCCGGATCGCTGCCGAGCACCGGCGAGCCGTCGGGCAGCGTGCTGTCCCAGAGGCCGAGCGCCGCGGCGACCGAGACCTGGGTGCCCGAGGGCATCGGGACGCGGATGGGCACACCGCGCATCAACACGATCGCCTCGATGCGATCGCGACGATCGCCCAGACACGCGTCGAGCGGCTCGAGGAGCTGCGTCTGGAGCTCGTCGAGCGTCATCCCCGACGACGTCGGGAGCGAGAGCAAGCAGATCTGCGACGCGGGCACGCTCCGCGCCTCGGCGTAGCGCATCGCCAGCGCCACGCTGCCGGGCACGTCCGCGTTCGCGACGATCGCGACCGAGTCGGGGGCGGGCGTCGCGCGCGCGATGCCAGGGGTGCCGCCGAGGAGCGCGAGGAGGATCGCCAAGGGCCGCATGCCCCCGATGCTACGCGCGGCGGAGCCCCGAGAGCACCCGCTCCCAAACGCACGGCTCTGCTCGACCTCGCGAGGCGTCGCGGCTAGAGGACGCCCCGCCCCGTCTCGGGACACGCGGGCAGCGGACCACCCCCATGAGCAACGGCATCGTCATCGTCGGCGCGAACCTCGCAGGAGGCCGCGCGGCAGAGCAGCTCCGCAAGCACGGCTACGAGGGGCGCATCGTCCTCGTCGGAGAGGAGCCCGAGCGCCCCTACGATCGCCCGCCGCTCAGCAAGAAGGCGCTGCGCGGTCAGCTCGCCGAGGAGAAGCTCTATCTGCGGCCGCTCGACTACTACGAGAAGAACGCGATCGAGCTCGAGCTCGGCGTGCGGGCGAGCGCCCTCGATCCCCGGGCGCGCACGGTGAGCCTCGCCGATGGGCGCGAGCTCGCCTACGACGCCGCGATCATCGCGACCGGCGCGCGGGTGCGGCGCCTCTCGTGTCCCGGCGCCGAGCTCGCGGGGGTGCACTACGTCCGCACGCTCGCGGACATGCGCCGCCTGCGCGAGGAGCTCGTGCCTGGGCGTCGCGCCGTGGTGATCGGCGCTGGCGTGATCGGCGCGGAGAGCGCGGCGTCGTGCCGCGAAGAAGGGCTCGACGTCGTCCTCCTCGAGGCCGGCGCGATCCCGCTCGAGCGCGCGTTCGGTCGCGACGTCGGAGGCCTCTACGCCGATTACCACCGCGCGCGCGGCATCGACGTGCGGCTCGGGGTCTCGGTCGCCGAGCTGCGGGGACACGGGCGCGTGGAAGAGGTCGTCACCGCCGACGGACAGCGCATCGCGTGCGACTTCGTGATCTGCGGCATCGGCGTCGAGTGCGAGGTCGACTGGCTGGCGAGCTCGGGCGTCGCGCTCGAGCGCGGCGGCCTGAAGGTCGACGAGCACGCGCGCACCTCGCTGCCCGAGGTCTACGCCGCGGGCGACGTGACCACGTTCTTTCATCCGGGCGAGCAGCGCTACGTGCGGGTCGAGGCAGTCGACAACGCGCAGCTGCAGGCGGAGGTCGCGGCGAAGAACATCGTGGGCCAGACGAGCAGCTACGCGCCCGTGCCCTTTTTCTGGTCGGATCAGTTCGAGCTGAAGATGCAGAGCGTCGGGCTGCTCGACGGCTACGATCGCGTCGTCTACCGAGGCGATCTCGACAAGCCCGCGTTCGTCGCTTTTCACCTGCACGGCCACGAGCTGCGCGCCGCGGTGGGGGTGAACCGCATGAAGGAGATCGGGATCGCCAAGCGCATCCTGGCCCAGCGCGTGTCGATCCCCGACGTCGAGGCGCTCGCCGACGAGGCGTTCGATCTGTCGAGCCTCGCGCCGCGGCCCAGCGCGCCGCCTGCGCGCGCCGAGGCGTGACCGCCGTTCGTCGCGGTGACCGGTGGGCCGGGCCCAATCGATTCCGGCGTGACTCGACCGGATCGGTGCTCTAGCCTGCCGGCCCTTCGCCGGGTTCTCTGGCCTTCGCGTATTGGCTGTCGCCCCCGTCTTCGACGAGGAAAGGAAGATCGGTGAGGTCGTGCGGCGCGTGCCCCGCGACGTCGTCGACGAGATCCTCGTGGTCGACGACGGCTCGCGCGATGGCTCGGCGCAGGTGGCGCGCGACGGCGGCGCCACCGTGCTCTCGATGGGCCACACCCAGGGCGTCGGAGCTGCGCTCCGCGCGGGCTACGAGCACGGGCTGCGCGAGGGGTTCGACGTCGTCGTGGTGATGGCGGGGAACAACAAGGACGCACCCGAAGAGATCCCGCTCTTGCTCGCGCCGATCGCCGAAGGCCGCGCCGACTTCGTCCAGGGCTCGCGCTACCTGCGCAAGGGCGCGAATTTCGGCGACATGCCGCGCTATCGCCGGGTCGCCACGCGCCTGCATCCGGTGCTCTTCTCCCTCGCGGCGCGGCGCTGGGTCACCGAGTCGACGAACGGCTTTCGCGCCGTCACCCGGCGGGTGCTCGAGGACCCCCGCATCGATCTCCACCAGAGCTGGCTCAACGCCTACGAGCTCGAGGTGTACCTCTATCTCCGCGCGTGCCAGCTCGGCTACGCGGTCGCGGAGGTGCCCGTCACCAAGATTTATCCCGCGCGCGAGCTGGGGCAGACCAAGATGAAGCCCCTCACGGGGTGGTGGTCGATCCTCCGCCCGCTCGTGTACGTCGGCCTTCACCTGAAAGAGTGACCCACCGAACATGATCCAGATCGCCGTCATCGGAGCAGGCCATTGGGGCCCGAACCTCATCCGCACCTTCCACAATCGAGACACGAGCTGCGTGCGCTGGGTGATCGACCAGAGCCGCGGTCGACTGGATCAGGCGCAGGCGCGCTTCCCCGAGGTGCAGGTCGCCGAAGACGCGAGCGCCGCGCTGAACGATCCGGCCGTGGACGCCGTGGTGATCGCGACGCCGACGTCGAGCCACTTCCAGATGGCCAAGACCGCGCTCGAGAAGGGCAAGCACGTGCTCGTCGAGAAGCCGATCGCCGCGACGAGCGCCGAGGGCGCCGAGCTCACCGCGCTCGCGGGCAAGCTCGGGCGGGTGCTCATGGTCGGCCACATCTTCCTCTACAACGGCGCCGTCCGGAAGGTGAAGGAGTACCTCGACGAGGGGCGCCTCGGGCGCACCCACTACATCTCGATGACCCGCACCAACCTCGGCCCGATCCGGCTCGACGTGAACGCGGCATGGGATCTCGCCTCGCACGACATCTCGATCGCGAGCTACTGGCTCGGCAAGAACGCGCTCTCCGTGTCCGCGGTGGGGCACGCGTGGATCAACCCGAAGCTCGACGACGCGGTGTTCGCGACGCTCAAGTACCCGGGCGACGTGCTGGTGAACCTGCACGTGTCGTGGCTCAACCCGCGCAAGGCGCGCGACATCACGGTCGTCGGCGATCGCCGCATGTTGACCTTCGACGACATGAACATGGGCGAGCCCATCCGGATCTACGACAAGCACGTGTCCGAGGACCGCATCAAACCGTTCACCGACAGCTTCGCGTCGTTCCGCTCCCAGGTGCGCGATGGTGACATCACGATCCCCAAGGTCGCGCTCGGTGAGCCGCTGAAGGCGGAGTGCGATCACTTCCTCGAGTGCATCGAGAAGGGCGCGGTCTCGCGCACCGAGGGCGGCATGGCGACCGACGTCGTCCGCGTGCTCGAGGCGATGGATCGCTCGATGGCGAACGCAGGCAAGGAAGAGCAGGTGGCGCAATGATCCCGTTGGTCGATCTCAAGGTGCAGCACCGCCAGGTGGCGGACGCGGTCAGCAAGGGCTGGGCGGAGGTCCTCGAGAACACGTCCTTCGTGCTCGGCAAGCACGTCACGGCGTTCGAGCAGGCGTTCGCGGCGTTCCAGGGCGTGCCGCACTGCGTGGGCTTGGCCAACGGCACCGACGCAGTCGAGCTCGCGGTGCGCGCGCTGGGCATCGGCCCGGGCGACGAGGTCATCGTGCCCGCCAACACGTTCATCGCGACCGCGCTCGGCGTCGCGCGCGCCGGCGCGACCCCCGTGCTCTGCGACAGCGATCCCGTCTACCACCTCATCGATCCCAGCGCGATCGAGGCGAAGATCACGGGCAAGACCAAGGCGATCTATCCGGTGCACCTCTACGGACAGATCGCGCCGATGGAGGCCATCAGCGCGGTCATCGGCGATCGGAACATCGCGATCCTCGAGGACGCGGCGCAGAGCCAGGGCGCCAAGCGCCACGGCAAGTGCGCGGGGCAGTTCGGTGAGATCGCCGCGACGAGCTTTTTCCCCGGCAAGAACCTGGGCGCCTACGGCGACGGCGGCGCGATCCTCACGCGGAGCGACGCGCACCAGAAGAAGGCGAGGGCGCTGCGCAACTACGGGAGCGAGGTGAAGTACCACCACCCCGAGACCGGCTTCAACTCGCGCCTCGACACGCTGCAGGCCGTGGTGCTCTCGGCGAAGCTGGAGCACCTCGCGCGCTGGAACGGCGAGCGCCGCGAGGCGGCCGATCGCTACCGTGGTCTGCTCGCCGGGATGAAGGACGTCACCCTACCGGAGACGCTCGAGGGCAACGAGCACGTCTGGCACCTCTACGTGATCCGGGTCCCTCGGCGCGACGAGGTCTTGAAGCGCTTGAACGCGGCCGGCATCGGCGCCGGCATCCACTACCCGGTGCCGGTCCACCTGCAGGGCGCGTTCGCGCAGCTCGGCCACACGCGCGGGGCGTTCCCCGTCGCCGAGAAGGCCGCCGACGAGATCCTGTCGCTCCCCCTCTTCCCCGGCATCACCGCCGAGCAGCAGGCGACGGTCGCGGCCGAGCTCGAGAAGGCGATGGGCTGAGTGGCGGCCGCCTTCGTGCACGAGCGCGCGCTCTGCGAGTCGGACGACATCGGCGAGGGCACGCGCGTCTGGGCCTTCGCGCACGTGATGAAGAACGTGCGCATCGGCGCGGGCTGCAACGTGGGCGACCACGCGTTCCTCGAGAGCGGCGCGGTCGTCGGCGATCGCGTGACGATCAAGAACTGCGTGCTCGTGTGGGACAAGGTCACGATCGAAGACGACGTGTTCCTGGGCCCCAACATGGTCTTCACCAACGACATGAACCCGCGCGCGGCGTTCAAGAAGTCGGCGGACGCGTTCTTACCGACGCGGGTGAAGCGCGGCGCGTCGATCGGCGCGAACGCGACCATCGTGTGCGGCACGACGATCGGCGAGTGCGCGTTCGTCGGTGCGGGCAGCGTCGTCATCCGCGACGTGCCGGCGTATGCGATCGTCGTGGGCAACCCGGCCAAGCGCATCGGCTGGATGTGCGCGTGCGGCAACAAGCTGCCCAAGCTCGCCGACGCGCGCACCGCCTGCACCTGCGGCCGGCAGTACGTGCTGCGCTCGGAGAAGACCGGCCTCGAGCCGGCCTGACGCAGAGAAGCGCGCGGCGACGCGCTGCTATCCTCGCGCGCCCCGCATGGCCGACCGGAAGAACATCGTCGCGCTCGCGCTGCTCGCGCTGCTCTTCGTGGGCACCGATCTGTTCGCGCAGTTTCAGCCGAACACGTGGCTGTTTCGCGACGGGCGGTTCTACACGAACGTGAACGAGAACATCGTGCAGGCGGGCTCGTTCGAGGATCCGTTCGCGGCCAGCTGGTACTCCGGGACGCTGGGCTGGAACCGCAACCTCTCCGCCGACTTCTCCAACGTCGCGCTGGGCGCCCGCGGCGAGCACTACCACTTCCGTCCGTGGATCCTCCCGGTGCTCTCGACCCCGCTCTACTTCGCGCTGGGGCTGCTCGGGGTGCTGCTCTTCAACCTCTCGCTCTACGCGGTGATCGCGGCAGGCACCTACCGCTTCTTGCGCGCGTACATCGAGCCCCTGCCGGCGGCGGCGGGCACCCTCGCGATGGTGATGGCCTCGGGCTTCCGAGAGCACGCGTACAACTACTCCGTCGATCTGCTCCTGGTCGCCGCGTTCCTCGGCGGCCTCTGGGCGCTGATGGAGCGGCGCGGCGCGCTCGCCGGCGCGCTCGTCGCGATCGCGGTGATGATCAAGCCGACCACGCTCCTCTACGCGCCGGGGCTCGCGCTCGTGATGTGGGAGCGCAAAGACGGCCGCACGCTGACCCGCGCGATCGGCGGCGGCAGCGCGGTGCTCGGCGGCTACGCGCTGATGAACTGGTACATGTTCGGCCGACCCTGGGCGACCGGCTACACCCGCGTGCTCACGCTCGTGAACGGCGTCGAGACGATCCACAGCGACACCGGCAGCTTCGAGACGCCGTTCGCCGATGGAGCGCGCGCGCTGCTCGACGGCCCCGATGGCCTGCTCTGGTGGCACGCGATCTTCTTGCTCGCGATCCCCGGCTTGCTGGTGCTGGTGCGGCGCTGGCCGCGCACGGGGCTGGCCATCTCGATGTCGGCCGCGCTCGCGTACGTGCTCTTTGCGCACTTCACCTGGCACCACAACCGGCTCCTGTTCCCGGCGGTCGCGCTCTTCTCGCTGCCGCTCGCCCTCGGCATGCGCACGGTGGGCGGCGGGCTGCGCGCGCTGGTCACGCACTGGATGCCGCTCTCACGGGCGAGCGCGCTGGTGATCGTCGTGGCCTTCGCGGCGCTGATCGCCTCGGCGTTCACCGGCGGCGCGCTCCCGACGCGCCACCCCGACGAGGCCGCGGTGCAGGGCGCGATCGCGATCGGGGAGGGCGCATTCGATCTGCGCGAGGCGAGCAGCGACGTCGCGTGGCACGTCGGCGCGCTCGACTCCACGGTCTCGATCGCCCGCGACGGCGCGTGGGTGCCGCGCGCGCCTTTGCTCGCGCTCCTGCCGCTGGCGCCGCTCGCGCACCTGTCGGGGCGCTACGGCGTGGTCGCGGGGACGGTGCTGCTCGCGTGCTTGCTGATCGCGTCGCTCGCGTGGCTCTTGCGCCGCCGGGTGCCGACGCCGCTCGCCGCCGCGCTCGCCCTCGGCGCGCTCTGGGTCGGTCCGATGCGGGAGGCTTGCCTTCAGCGCCCGGTCGAGACCCTCGCGGCGCTGCTCCTGATCGCGGGCTTGGCGCGCGCATCGAGCGAGGAGAGCGACGCGCGCGCGCCCTTCCTCGCGAGCGCGGTGATGGTGGGCTTGGCGGGCGCCACGCTCGAGCTGCCGCTCTTGGGGGTGCTCGCGAGCCTCGGCGTCGCGCTCCTCGCGCGCTTCAGGAGCCGCGCGCTGGTGCTGCCGACGCTCGGCGCCGGGCTCGGCGCGGTCGCGCTCGGGCTGCTCGTGAGCTGGCTCTGGTGGGGGCATCCGCTCGCGAGCGCGGAGGATCAGGTGATCGTCGCGATGGACGGCGCGCGCGCCGCGCTGGGGCACGCGACGTTCGGCGCGGCAGTGTCGTCGCTCGCCGAGGGGCCCTCGCTCTCCCGCGCGCTCCTGCCGCTCGTGCTCGCGCTGCCGCTGACGGTGGCGGCGCTGGTCTTCGATGCCCGGCGCGACCGGCGGATGCTCGTCGCGCTCGGCGTCTTGCTCGCCGCGCTCGCGGTGCCCGGGGTCGCGATGCGGGGCGGCGTGCTCGCGCCCATCGCGATCATCACGCTGGTGAGCTGCGCGGGCCTGTCGTGCGTGGTGCTCGCGGAGCGGATCGCCGAGCTGCTCGCCCACGTGCGCCCGGCGCGCTTGGCGCTGGCGGCCGGTCTCGCCGTGCTCGCGCTGCTGCTGGGGATCGGCCTGACGCGCCGCGCGCAGGCCGAGGCGAGCCCCTTCTGGATCGGCAGCGCGAGCTCCGTGCGCGAGGCGTCGGTGTTCTTGGGCGCAGAGGACGCGTCGAACGTCGCGCCCTGCGACTTCCTCGCCTGGGAGAACATGGCGTGGGAGTGCGCGATGCTCGACGGAGGCGCGATGGGAAGGGTGGGGCTCGCGCTGCCCGACTCGCCGCGCGTCGCGGATCGTGTGGTGCGGGGGATGCTCCTGATCCCGACGGCGCTGCGCCGCGGCGATGAGCGGCGGGTGCGCTGGGAGGACGTGCGCGCGACGGAGCGACTGCACCTCGTGGTCGGCGCGCCCGACGGAGAGTTCACCTCACCTGCGGACGTGGTGGTGCGCATCGACGACGTCGAGGTGGCGCAGTTCACCGTCGTGCGCGACGAGGGCGGCCTGCGCGACGTCGTGATCGACACGCCCGACGCTGCCGGCCACGAGGTGCGGCTCGAGATCGAGATGCGCGCGACGCGGCGCGGTCAGCAAGCGGCGATCGTGCTCGCAGGCGGCTTCGTTCCCTGACGCGCGCACCTGGCGTGCGCGAGCAACGTTTGCGCATGCATCGATCGCGCGCCGATGTGAGCGTTCGGTTTGCGAGGTCGCGCTGAACGCGCGACGAATCCGCCCCCATGGAGCTCCAGGACCTCATCAAGAGCAGGCTCACTCGCACCAAGAAAAAGCCCGTCCCCAGCGGCCTTCGCCTCGCGCCGACGCTGTCGGGCGGGCTGCCGCTCGTGGGTCACACGGCCGAGTTCGTGCGCTCGACGATCGAGCTCTTGTTTCGGGCCCAGCGCGAGTGCGGCGAGATCGGCGCCATCGACATCGTGGGCCGCCGCATGGTCACGATGTTCGGGCCCGAGGCCCAAGAGGCCGTGTTCCGCGCGCCCGATCGCGTCCTGAGCCCGACGGAGGCGTACAAGATCATGACGCCCGTCTTCGGCAAGAACGTCGTGTACGACGCCACGCCGGAGCGGATGGCGGAGCAGCTCAAGATGCTCTTGCCCGCGCTCAAGGATCGCCGGATGCGCACCTACGGCGAGGCGGTCGTGAAGGAGACCGAGGCGAGCGTCGGCGAGTGGGGCACGAGCGGCGTCGTCGACTTCGTCGACTTCTGCCGGGTGCTCACCAACTTCACCTCGAGCCGCTGTCTCTTGGGCAAAGAGTTCCGCGAGGGGATGAGCGAAGAGTTCGCGCACGTCTACCACGACCTCGAAGGCGGGGTGACGCCGCTCGCGTACATCGACGCGAACCTGCCGCTGCCCGCGTTCAAGAAGCGCGACAAGGCGCGGGTGCGGATGGTGGAGATGATCGGATCGATCGTCCGCAAGCGCCGCGCGGACGCGCGGGAAGGCGAAGACTTCCTCCAGACCTTGATGGAGTCCAAGTACGCCGACGGCAGCGACCTGAGCGAGGACGAGATCACCGGGCTCTTGCTCGCCGGGATCTTCGCCGGGCACCACACCAGCTCGGTCACCACCGCGTGGACGATCATCGAGCTGCTGAGCAACCCGGCGTTCTTGCAGCGCGCCATCGCCGAGGTGGATCGCACGTTCGGCCCGGGCGAGGATGGCAAGCACCGCGAGGTGAGCCACGCCGCGCTGCGCGAGCTGACCTTCGTCGAGAGCTGCGTGAAGGAGGCGCTGCGCCTTCACCCGCCGCTCTTCATGCTGGTGCGCGTCGCGAAGGAAGACTTCGTCTACAAGGACTACTTCATCCCCGAGGGCACCTGGATCGTGCTCTCGCCGACCGTCGCGCACCGGCTGCCCGAGTTCTTCGAGGACCCCGACGCGTTCGATCCCGACCGCTTCATGCCGGGGCGCGAAGAGGACAAGCGCGACTTCGCGTACATCGCCTTCGGCGGCGGCAGGCACAAGTGCCTGGGCAACGCGTTCGCGATCCTGCAGGTGAAGGCCATCGTCGCGCTGCTGCTCGGCCAGTTCGAGCTCGGCCTCTACGGCGATCAGATCGCGTCCGACTTCAAGGGCCTGGTCATCGGCCCCAAGGAGCCCTGCCGCATCCGCTATCGGCGCCGCAAGCAGCCGAGCGTGACGATGGCGATGGGCGGCGCGATCCAGGACGCGATCGCGAAGGAAGCGATGAGCGCGGGCAAGCCTCAGGAGGTGCCGAGCGAGATCACCCCGGAGGTGATCGCTGCGGCCAAGGCCGCCGGCTGTCCGGCGCACCTCGAGGTGGGCGCACCGGTCACGAACGGTCATCACCACTCGCCGAGCACGGGCCCCGCCGCGATGAGCACGAGCGCGCCGTTGACCGAGAAGGTCGAGGGCAAGCTCCGCATCCGGATCGATCGCGACCTCTGCCAGGGCCACGGCATGTGCGCGGGCGAAGCCCCCGAGCTCTTCGCGGTCGGCCGCGACGAGAAGGTGATCTGCAAGCAGCCGCGCCCTCCGGTCGAGCTGTGGGACAAGGCGCGCGCCGCAGCGAAGTTCTGCCCGACCCGCACGATCCGCATCGAGGAGAGCTCTTAGTCCGCTCGGGCCTTCTTCGCTGCGCTGGGCTCGCTGCGCTGGCTTCGCTGCGCTGGGCTCGCTGCGCTGGGCCCTTGTGAAAACCAGTCCGCTGCGCGGGGCGAGTAATTGTCGCGCGGTGTTGGGAGAGGTCGCGAAGAGGGGCCGGGGTGGGGGCTCCTCGCTGCTCTAAGGCCGCTGGGCCTCTTCGCTGCGCTGGGCCCTTGTGAAAGCCAGTCCGCTGCGCGGGGCGAGTAATTGTCGCGCGGTGATGGGAGAGGTCGCGAGAAGGGGCCGGGGTGGGGGCTCCTCGCTCGGTCAGCATCGAAACTCGTGCTGCCCTTTCGCCCGCGCGTCTGTTCGTAGCTCGTTCCGACGCGTTCTACTCGGAACCCCCACCCCGGCCCCTTGCTGCACGGTCGCCACGGAGCACCGCGCTTTGGGAGAGAGAAGTGAGAGATCAGGTGGCGGTGGTGCGAGCACCGCTCGTCGAGCATCGGTCGGGCCGACGGCACGGTGGCTGCGGCGCACCGCGCTTTGGGAGAGAGAAGTGAGAGATCAGGTGGCGGTGGGGCGAGCACCGCTCGTCGAGCATCGGTCGCCGCGGCGCACCGCGCTTTGGGAGAGCGAAGTGAGAGACCAGGGGGCGGTGGTGCGAGCACCGCTCGTCGACGGGGCCGCGTCGAACGTGAGGGTCGTGAACGTGAACTTGAACGTGGTCGTGGTCGTGAACGGTGGTGAGCTCGACGCCAACGGAGACGTCGCCCGCTCCGCAAAAAGGGGACGGTCCTCAGTAATTGAGTTTTGAAAAGCCGAGTGATTACAGCGGGCGAGTCGCAAAAAGGGGACGGTCTTCGATTGTTGTGACCCGCTGCATCCGCTCTTCCGACGGGCTTCCCGAGAGCGCTGGTACCCTCGCTCCGTGGCGCGGCACTCCCCGCACTTGCTCGCTGGCCTCGCGCTGCTCGCATCGTGCGGCACGACGTCGACGCACGTCGCGCGGCGGGTCCGCGATGATCGACTCGCGACGTCGCTCGTCGCGCTGACTGGCGAGCATCGCGAGGCGGTGCCCTTTGCGTACGACGGTGTCGCCGAGATCCCGCGCGACTGGCGCACGCTCCCCTCTGCGGCCGTCGTCATGGCGCGCGATCGCCAGGCGCACGTCGCGCTCGATGATCACGTCGTGCTGGGTCTCGATGATCGGGTCCTCACCGCGTGGCGCACCGAAGACGGCGCGTCGCTGTGGATGCGTTCCAGCCCTCATCGCACCGGCGTCGTCCTGTCGGGCGAGCTCGCCGTGTTGATGGAGCCGACCGACGTGACAGCCATCGCCGCGGCGACCGGCGAGAACGTCTGGTCGCACGCGATCGATCCCAGCGCGGGCGAGCGGGTGAGCAGCGTCTCGATCCACGGTGCCGCGGTCGAGATCGTCCTCCGCGGGCCGGGCGACGCGACGCGTACGGAGTGGCGCTCCCTACGGGACGGCGCGATCGTCGGGGCCCCACCGCCCATCCCGACAGGAGCCGCTCGCGCAGACGCGGCGCGTGCGATGGGCTTGGTCGAAGTGGTCGCGAACGACTCGGTCGCGCTCGGCCTTCGGGGCCGCGAGCTCGTCATCCTCGATGCCCACACCGACAGCGAACGCCACATCGGCGTCGGCCCGGAGCTCTACGCGTGTATGCGCAGTCCCGCCGCGCGCGCCATGGATCCGACGCGCCTCCTCGTCGCGTGCAGCGCGCCTGACGTGCTCGTGGACATCGATCTCGTGGCAGGTCGCGTTCACTCCGTCCGCACCGGCGTCGGCGCGGTCGCGGAGCTCGCGATCGCAGGGCCGTTCGCGGTGCTGCACCGCGCGCGCTCGACGATCATCGTCGACCTCCGTCTCGATGGCGGGACGCAGCGCGAGCACCTGAGCCGTGAGCGCGACGTCGAGCGCGCGCTCGAGGTCATGAGCGAGCATGGCGCCCGCGCGGCGGACGCCCCTTGGCACTATCCGCAGACCCCGAACGAGGCGGCCGACTGGTTCGTGCGGCTCGACGAGACGGGCGAGGCCGCGGAGCGCGCGCTGCGCGAGCTCGACCTCGAGCGCGCCGCGCATCTGATGCGCGCGGTGAACGAGCGCCGCCGCCCGCCGAACCACGTTGGGCTCGCGCTGCTCGAACGCACCTACGGGCCGCCGAGTCCGGCGGCGGTCTCCGCACGCGTCGCGGCGCTCGCGGCCCTGCACGATCCACTCGAGCTCGAGGACGCCGATCGCCTCGCGACCGCGACGCTCGCGTGGATGAGCCCGCCGTACCGCGCCGAGTCGTCCAAGGAGATCTTCACGTACCTCCGAGACGAAGCGCCGCGGGAGCTGGTCTCCGCCGCCGTCCTCGCCGGGCGCAACACCCTGCTGCGGCTCTCTCGATCGCGCGCGCCGCTCGATCGCATCGCCGCATCCGTCGCTGGCGACCTCCCGCCCTCCGACTGCACTCCGAGTGAGCGCGACGACCTCTTCGCTGCGGTGGTCCGCTGGCACGCTGAGCTCCGCGTCGGAGGACCGCGCACCGCGGCGGCGATCGGGGCCGGCTGCGTCGTGGTCCCGACGCTATCCGGCATCGTGCGCGTCGAGGCGACCGACGAGCGCTATGCGCCGCCTTGCGACGTCACCCCGACCTCGGCGTCGGACACCGCGTTCCCCGACGCCCGCACCGTCCGCGTCCCGAGCGCCTGCGTCGCGGCCACGTTCGGGGTGAGCGCGTGGCGAGTCCAGTCGATCGACGGCTTGTGGCGGGTCGTCGGCGAGATCGACTGAAGGCGCTAGCATCGCGGCATGGCCAGGTCCGAGCACGTCTCCACCCATCCCGTGAAGTCGCTCAGCGCGAAGGACCGGAAGGTGCTCGAGAAGCTCCGCGCCATCTGCATGACGTTCCCCGGCGCGAACGAGCGCGTCTCGCACGGCGAGCCCTGCTTCTTCGCGGGCAAGGGCAAGGTCTTCGCGATGTTCGACAACCACCACCACGGCTCGGCGCACGTCGGGGTGTGGCTGCCGCAGCCGGTCGGCGTGCAGGCCGAGCTGATCGAGGCGGAGCCGTCGGTGTTCTTCCGGCCGCCGTATGTCGGGCCGTCGGGCTGGGTCGGGGTGATCCTCGATGGCAAACCCGACTGGGGCATCGTCGCGGGCTTGATCGACGACGCCTACCGCCACGTCGCGGGCACGCGGTTGATCGCCGAGCTCGACGCGCGCGGCTGATCACTCCGCCGGTGTGCCGCCGCGCGGGCTCGAAGGGCGCTCGGGCTCGCGGCCCTTCGCACCGTCCGATCGCGCCGCGCCGTTCTTGCTCAGCGCATCGGTGATCGTCTGCGGCATCGTCTCGATGTGCAGCGTCCGCGTGGGGAACGCGAAGTCGAGGCCCGCCTTCTCGAAGCGCCGCATCACCTCGAGGTTCACCGCCTGCTGGCGCGCCATGAAGATCGCGTAGTCGGGGCTCTGGATCCAGTACACCGCCTCGAAGTCGAGCGACGAGGCACCGAAGCCCTTGAAGTGGGCGCGGTCGAAGCGCACGCCCTCCACGGTCCGGATCGCCTCCTCGAGCGACTTGGCCGCGGCCTCGATCTCGTCCGCGCTCGTGCCGTAGAGCACGCCGACGGAGAGAATCACCCGGCGCTCGGTCATGCGGCGGAAGTTGTGGATGCGGCTCTGCATCAAGTCGGCGTTCGGAAAGATGATCTCCTCGCCGTTGACGCTCTGCACCCGGGTGGAGCGCAGCCCGATGCGCAGCACCGTGCCGACGTCGTCGTCTACTTTGATGGTGTCGCCGATGTCGAAGGGGCGATCGAAGTAGAGCGCGAGCGACGCGAACAGATCACCGAGAACGTTTTGCACCGCGAGCGCAGCCGCGACGCCGCCCACCCCGAGGCCGGCGATCAGCGCGGAGATCTCCACGCCGAGGTTGCTCAGGACCATGAGCAGGATCGCCGCCCAGATCACGACGCGCGCGGCGAAGCGCATGCCCGCGGCGAGCGTCGCGCTGCCCACGGCCTCGCGCTTGCTCAGCCAGCGCGCGGTGAGCGTGCCCACCAGGTTCTGCGCCAAGAGCCCGAGCTGCACGAGCGCCGCGAGCACCATCGCCGTGTCGATCGCGGCGTGCACGTTCTCCGGGAGCGGGGAGACGAGCGTCCCGATGTAGAGCGAGAGGACGAACAGAAAGAACGCGCGGATCGCCGAGATGGGCTCGAGCACGAAGTCGTTGAGCCGCGTGTGCTCCGATGCCTCTGCGGCCTGGTCTTGCCGGGTCCGCTCGACGACCTTGCTGATCCGTCCGGTGACGAGGCGCTTGAGGGTCAGCAGCACGACGAAGCTCAGCAGCGCCACGCCGACGCCCACCGCCCAGCGCCAGAGCGGGCTCCCGCCGACGTCCATCTCGGCCACGCGCCACACCTCGTTCACTGCGCGCGCTCCCGCTGGGCGGTCTCGGAAGTCGTCGGAGTCGGTCGATGCATGCGGGTTCCTCTCGTGCAGGCTGAGCGCGCCGATGTCGAGCGAGGGCCCCAGCGGCGCGGCGCGCGCGAAGTGAGCATCCACCATGCCACGACAGCACCCGCGATCGAGCGATCGAGGTGGAGGCGAGCGAGGCGAGAGCGCCCAGCACCGTGGCCAGAGCGCACGGTCGACAGCTCGCGATACGCGGCGCCGCCGAGGGCGGAGGCAAGACGAACAAGCGGGCAGACGCCGCGCCCAACCGACGGGAGCGTGAGGAGCGATTTATCGAAGTCCGTCCCCTTCTGGCGCTCCTCGCCATGTAATCATTGGCTTTTCAAAAACTCAATTACTGAGGACCGTCCCCTTTTGCGACGCGTCGGCGTCGTCTCCGTTGGCGTCGCGTTCACGACCACGACCACGACCACGACCACGTTCACGACCCTCCCGTTCGACGCGGCCCCGTCGACGAGCCGCGCTCGCCCCACCGCCACCTGATCTCTCACTTCTCTCCCTCACAGCGCGGTGCTCGTCGTGACCGTGCAGCAAGGGGCCGGGGTGGGGGTTCCGAGTAGAACGCGTCGGAACGAGCTACGAAGACACACGCGGGAGAAAGGGCCCCATCGAGTTTCGATGCTGACCGAGCGAGGAGCCCCCACCCCGGCCCCTCTTCGCGACCCTCCTCAACCACCGCGCGACAAATACTCGCCCCGCGCAGCGGACTGGTTTTCACAAAGGCCCAGCGAAGCGAAGAAGCAGAGCGCAGCGAAGAAGGCGAGCGCAGCGAAGAAGGCGAGCGCAGCGAAGGAGGCCGAGCGGCCTAGGAGCTGAACAGCAGCTCGAGCACGAGCTGAAGACCGAACGCCAGCGCTGCGCTGATCGGCAGCGTCAGCACCCATGCGAGGAAGATGTTGCCTGCGACGCCCCAGCGCACCGCGCTCGCCCGCTTGCTCGCGCCGACGCCCATGATCGACGCGTTGATGCAGTGGGTGGTGGAGACCGGGACGCCGAACGCGCTGGCGCCGAGGATGGTGAGCGTGCCCGCCGTCTCGGCGGCGAAGCCCTGCAGCGGCGTGATGCGGATGATCTTGGTCCCCATCGTCTTGATGATCCGCTCGCCGCCGGAGAACGTCCCGAGCGCGATCGCCGCGGCGCACGCGACGATCACCCACGTCGGCACCGCGTCGCCGACCGGCAAGAGCGACTCGGGCACGCCGGTGCCGCCCGCGGCCATGAACGAGATCAACGCGAGCGTGATGATCCCCATCGACTTCTGCGCGTCGTTGCTCCCGTGGGAGAACGCCATCATGCACGCGCTCAACAGCTGCAGGCGCCGCGACGCGCGGTGCACCGTCGAGGGACGCCACAAGCGCACCAGCCAGGTCAGCCCGACCATCAGGAAGAACGCGACGATGAACCCGAGCGTCGGCGACACCACGAGCGGCAAGAGCACCTTCTTGCCCAGCGTGCTCCAGTGGAACGCACCGACCCCCGCGTGCGCCACGACCGCGCCGGCCAGGCCGCCGATCAACGCGTGCGAGCTCGAGCTGGGGATGCCGTAGTACCAGGTGATGATGTTCCAGAGGCACGCGCCCAAGAGCGCGGCGAGCACCACCACCTGATCCACGTCGCCCGGCTCCGCGAAGCCCGTCGCGGCGCTTCGACAGACCCCCACGACGGAAAAGCCCGTCGCGATCGTCGCGGCGACAGCGGTGCCGGTCACCGCGCCCACGAAGTTGAAGACACCCGCGACCAACACCGCGGTGCGCAGCGGCAAGACGCCCGTCGACACGACGGTCGCGATCGCGTTCGCGGCGTCGTGGAAGCCGTTGATGAAGTCGAAGACGATCGCCGCGACCACGACCAGCGCGAGCAGCCCGATCATCGGCGCCCTCCGCGCGCTCGGACGGCGCTAGCCATGCTTGACGGCGAGGTGGGCGAGGGTGACCGCGACGCGCTCGCAGCGGTCGATCGCGTGCTCGAGGTTCTCGAGGACCTCCTTCTCGCGCATCACGGTCTTGGCGTCGATCCCGTCGTCGTGGAAGAGCGCCGAGAGCGCATCGCGAAACACGAGGTCGGCTTCCTTCTCCTTCGCGCGCAGCGTCCGGCTCGCGGCCATCAGCCCGGCGTAGTCGTGCTTGCCGAGCAGCGGCAGGCAGCGCTCCAGCTCGGCCGTCGCCTCGACCAACAAGGCGACCAGCTTCGTCATCGCCTCGGTGGGCGTCTTCACCCCGAAGAGCGCGCACGCGCGCGCCGCGCTGTTGGTGAGGTCGAGCACGTCGTCCAGCTCCGCGCTCAGGAGCTGGATGTCCTCTCGGTCGATCGGCGTGACGAAGGTCTTCTGCAGCGCCTCCTCGAGCTCGTGCACCACCTTGTCGCCGTCGTGCTCGTGCGCCTGCACCTTCGCCTGCACGGTCTCGATCGCGCTGCCCGGCGTGAACGTCGCGAGCGCCTGCGCGCCGAGGTGCGCGATCGCCGCTTGGCGCTCGAGGAAGCGATAGAAGTGGTCCTCCTTCGGCAGGAGCCAGCGCACGAAGTCTTGAATGGCCAAATCGAACCTCGCTGCGGCCGCTGGTAGGCCGTGAGGGAGCCGATAGCAAGCATCAAGTTCGCGACGTGTGGAGGGCCTCACGATGACGCCCC